>JBDNHX010000577.1:0-3859 GCA_041688565.1 Planctomycetaceae bacterium | reverse complement strand
GACTCGATCGACCTGTCTTGTTCCCACAAGCCGCACGTCATAGACTTCGCAGCGAAGTATGTAACCCGGTGGTGTAATGGTAACACATCAGATTTTGGTTCTGATTTTCCAGGTTCGAGTCCTGGCCGGGTTATTTTTGTGATGCGTATCAGGACGCACAACGACAAAAGCCAGCGTAAAACGCTGGCTTTTTTCATGCTCTGATATTTGCAAACGTTACCAAACGCCCTCATGCGCTGTCTGACTGTGCCACTGAGTGTGCCACTTTTTTTGCCACGGCTTTTTCGAAGTGCATGTCCGTGGTCTGCAGGTAATGCTTACGAGCAACCGCCTCAGAATTGCCGATCCAGCCGCAGACAACGTGAGCCGGGTAGGATTCCATCAGTTCCGTTTCTCGAGTCGATCGAAGGTTCTGGAAAGGCTTCTGCCAGGGGATGACTCCCGCTCGTTTCACAATGCGATTTAGTTCCGTCCGCAGGTTCTGGGTCGACGATCGGTACCGAGTGATAACGTGGACCGTCTTTTCGACTGCCAGCTCCTGAACTTCCATCAAAGCTTTCAGCAGCTCCGGGAACAAGGGAATCACTCTGGTTTCGTGTCCCTTGTGGTGTTCAGTCTTTGGACTGGTGACCATGATTCGCGACGAATCCCAGATGATGTCTTCCCACGTCAGTGCCAGAACTTCCGACGGACAACGAAGCCCGCCGTATCGACACAATGAGAAGATCAGCCGCCATTCTGCATTCGGGCAAGCTTCAAGAATCTTCAGAGACTCTGATTCGGTGATGAACCGTTCCTTTGACTTATTCCCGCTTACAGTCACGGGCATGCCATCGAACGGGTTTTCGTCGATCAGCTTCGCTTTGATTGCCGCCGTGAAGAACTGGCGAGCCCGGCCGCAACGCCGTCGAAGTGTGTTTTCGGCTTGTCCTTCGTCGGTCTGCAGCCACTCCCGGAACTCTAACGCATCGCTTGCCGTGATGGATCGCAATGGCTTTTGGTAACCAAAGAACGCCACCAGATTCAGGCGAACCTGATCATAGTTCGTCGTCGTCCCCGGCTTCACGTCAGAACGTCGCTTGATGTAACCGGCAATGAAGTCGCCAAGCACGGCGGTTACACGCGGGGCAATCAATCCCGCTTTGCTCAGCTTGTCATGCAACTTCTGCCCGATCTCCGCGAGCCACAGGGACGTTTGCCGTTCAATGGGCTGGCCCGAACCTTTCGCCTGAACTAGTTCGTCAATGTGTCGCCCGACCTGTTCTGCTTTCGATTTGTTCAAGCCAGTGAGCCGGATTGTTTTTCTCTGCCCGTCGGGCATGACAACCAACACACGCCAGCCCTTACTGTCCTTGTTTACTGCCGCCATTTTGCATGTTCCAAAACGAAACAGCCCGTCGACCGCAGGTGCAAGCTGCAATCGCCGGGCTGTACGTAATCCGCTGAACGGATTAGCAGTCAAATATCGAGAGTCTCAGCCGCTTGCACCGGCCTGAAATCCCGTGAATTTCCGCAATTCATCGGTGAGTATCAGGCGGCAAAAGGTTTGCAAAAAAAATCCTGCAGATTTCTTCCAGTGCTAAAACTCCAGTGTTTTCCAGAGCATGAGGTTTGCGCCGATATCGGCGCAAACTCTCCCCGGATCATTCGGCGTTCGGACGGTTAGCTTGCCGTAGTCCGCAGCAGGATGTTACGGACCGTTGCAGCCGCCCAATGTGCAAGCCGAGTGAATTCCCTGCGAGATCGTCGAAACTGCCGTGTTTTGTGGGGTACGGGGTGTCAGGATGCGTGAGACGGAACTTTCACCGGCTGGTAAAATCACCGGCACCGCATCGTTGATCGTCCCCAGAGTCAGCCCGGAGCTTCCGAATCAGCAGACGCTGCCAAGCCAGAGGAAGCTCCCGAAAGAGCCCCTCTAGCTTGTCCAGCAGTTCCGCCTGAGCAGGTGTCAAACGGCAGTCCGCTTCAGGATTCTCATCACGGTCATGCTCTCCCATTGTCCGGCTCTTTCCTTTGTTTTGATCTGCTTACGATTCAGCAGTTCGGCAATTCGGCCGTAGCTCATGCCTGTCTCGCGAAGCAAGCGAATCAGCTCAATTGCCGCCTGCTCACGGTGATTAGCCACCAGCACCACACCATCTTCCGCCAGATCATGGCCGAAGGGAATTTTGCCTACTCGCTGGCCGAGTGACTTCTTATGAGCCATCGCCGATGATGTTCGCTCTGAGATGACATCCCTTTCGAATTCCGCCAAAACGGCCATCATCCGGAAAACCATCTTTCCCGCCGCACTTGTCGTGTCAAGCTTCTCACTCAGACTTACAAGGTCGGCACCAGACTTGTCCAATCGTTCGCTGATGGCAATGGTATCCTTTGTGGAGCGAGCCAGACGGCTGAGCGAATAAACAATCAGGACGCCCTTTAACTTGCACACCGCGTCCAATGCGTTCTGCAGCTCTGGCCTGTTGTCTGCACGCTTTCCGGAAATGCCAGCATCAATGAAGACGCCGGACAACTCAACATCGTTTGCCAAGCACCATGCCTGAATCTTTGCCTGCTGTGCTTCCAAGCTCACGCCTTCCAAGGCCTGTGATTCTGTGCTGACTCGAACATAACAGATTGCTGACTTTGCCATCTGCTTTGCCTCCAGCAGAACTCGACTGAACTACCCTTGCCACGCTGGTAGTATCAAACGGAAGGCAGGTTGGAGAGAGATTCTGGAAGAAGGTTTGGCAGCGTCATTTCGGCAGTCGGAGCATCGGCCGAGGCTGGTCAGGATGCCGCATTCCACAACCAACCGTGCGGTAGGTTACAGAATCCGCGGACAGACGATTCCCCGAAATCCCCGTAAGGTGGTCAGTGACCAGCTTGAACGATGATGGAAACTCGTAATTCTGACGATTGACCGCCGCCCCCGTGGAAACCGGACCACATTAAGAGCACCAACGAGAGGAACATCCATGAACCCGTATTTCAGAAATGAAAAATGCACAATCTATAACGCCAGTTGCGAAAACGTGTTATCTTCACTCGGTCGGTTCGATTTACTGTTGACCAGCGCACCACAGTACCCTGCTGGCCTGAGTGACGAAAACAAATCACGAATGACTGCCGGTCGCGGACTTGCGGCACAATCAACGCCAGTGGGGAAATTTGCCGACGCCGAATTACTTTTAGCAATTGAAATGGCAGACAGTGCCATTGTGTGGCGACCGGAGAGGCACAAACTTTCGGATGGAAAGTTGCTGGAATGGTCATGCGGGAAACAGCCAATTTCTTCAGCGTGGCACAATATCTCCTCCCCGCGAATGATCGCTTGGGGACCTGTTCCGGAAAATGATCCAGTGCGGCTGTTCAAGCAATGTATCCAGATTGCACCCAACGCTGACAAAA
This sequence comes from Planctomycetaceae bacterium, assembly GCA_041688565.1. Lineage (GTDB taxonomy): Bacteria > Planctomycetota > Planctomycetia > Planctomycetales > Planctomycetaceae > SXXK01. Next base: position 466 of record JBDNHX010000577.1, on the reverse strand, counting down.
TCCTTGACCCATTTATGGACATTGGCGACGTCCTGATTGCAGCAATGAAACTTCGACGACAATTCGTAGGAATTGAGATCAATCAGTTGCGATGTGATCAGGCAATTTCTCGACTGCTGGCGAATCAGTAAATCACCGGTCGGTGGTTTACAAAACGACCTAGCAACTTGGCGACTGTACGGTTATCTCCGGCGGACAATAGCGAACTCAATTCCCCTCAATCGCTCTTCGCTTCAATTCTGCGTCAACCGCTTCCACAGTTTGATAGTTCACCATCGCCGCAACGGACGCCTGAAGCACAAGCCGCATCAGATCAGGATCTTTGGCCGCCATATCATGAAACTGCTCATGCCTTACTCGAGTTCTCATCGCCCTGCCCGCGGAGCATCTCGTAAAGCTTCGCCGGTCCCAGCAGCAGCGACAGCAGGCGGCGCTGGGTTTCTGGTGAATTCAAGACCTGTGTGCT
>JBDNHX010000124.1:0-7075 GCA_041688565.1 Planctomycetaceae bacterium | reverse complement strand
GTTTTGTTTGTTGTTTTTTTAGGTTGCGATCCAAGCCCCCCCATCCGGCCTGTCGGCCACCTTCTCCCCCGAGGGGGAGAAGGACATTGTTTTGTCCCCTCGCCCCTTTGGGGGAGAGGGCTAGGGTGAGGGGGCGGCTGATTTTAGATTTTAGTAGTTGAATCGCAGGGGAAAGCCCCCTCATCCGGCCTGTCGGCCACCTTCTCCCCCGCGGGGGAGAAGGACAGGTTTTTTATTCATCATCATCTTCGTCTTCATTGCTGTCGTCGAAGACGCCGCGTTTGGCGCGTTCGATTCGGGCTCGCAGTTCGCCGGGGTTGTTGGACTTGTAGAGCACGTCCTTCTCTTCGCACAAACCGCTTTTCCAGAGATTGAACAGCGAGTCATCGAGGAGGATCATCCCGAATTTTCGGCCTGTCTGAATGGAGCTGTTGATTCGGAACGTTTTGCCTTCACGAATCAGGTTTGCAATCGCCGGTGTGACGACGAGCATTTCGTAGGCGGCCACGAGGCCTTTCGGCTTTCTCGGCAGAAGCGCCTGGCTGAGAATTCCGATGATTGCGTTCGCCAGCTGGGTTCGGATCTGCTCCTGCTGGTTCGTGGGGAACACGTCGATGATTCGGTCGACCGTACCCTGAGCACCGGTGGTGTGCAGCGTTCCGAAAACAACGTGCCCGGTTTCGGCGGCGGTGATGGCGGCCGAAATCGTTTCAAGGTCGCGCATTTCGCCCACGAGAATCACGTCCGGGTCCATTCGCAGAGCACGTCTGAGAGCTTCCGGAAACGAAGGAACGTCGACCCCGATTTCACGCTGGTTAATCGTCGAATGCTGGTGCTCGTGGTAGTACTCGATCGGGTCTTCCAGCGTGATGATGTGATGATCCATGTTATGGTTCATCCAGTTGATCATCGACGCCAGACTGGTCGTCTTACCGGAACCCGTTGGTCCCGTTACGAGGAACAGTCCGCGAGGCCTTTGGATCAGATCCTTGCAGACGGACGGCAGCCCGAGCTGTTCGAACGTCAGGAACTCATTGGGGACTCTTCGCAGAACCATCCCGATCATGCCACGCTGCTTAAACACGGCGACTCGAAAACGAGCCTTATCGCCGAAGGCAAAACCGAAGTCGGTACCACCGCGTTCCTGCAGCTCCTGCTGATTACGCTCGGGAGTGATACTTTTCATCAGGTTTGTGGTGTCCTCGGCCGTCAGCGTTCGAGTTTCCAGACGCTCCATCCGCCCGCCCGACCTGACCACCGGTGGCTGGCCGACGGTGATATGGAGGTCGCTCACGCGCTCCTTGACAACTGTTTCCAGCAGCTTGTCGATCTGAAAGCTGCGTGCACCTGAAGCTGTTGACATAGAAATTCTCAGATGAGAGCGGTTTACAAACAGTCAGAAATCTAACTGTATAAAAAAACTTAAAGCAGGACCTAAGATCCCATTTTCTAATCACACACTACGACGATTCGATTGGCAACCTGAAAAAGCGAAGCCCGTTCGGCAGGCCTTTTCACGTTGAAACTGTTAGTGGCCGCCTTTGGAAAGCTTATAAACTTCTGACAGTGTCGTAAGTCCCTGAAAGGCTTTGTCCTTGGCGTCTTCCACGAGTGTCTTCATTCCCAGCAGACGGGCCTGACGACGAATATTCTGTGCGGGTTCGCTGTTGAAGGCCATTTCACGCAGCGTGCTGTTCATGGTCATGAGTTCAAACACCGCGCGACGACCTTTGTAGCCCGTGTGTTTGCAGTTGCTGCAGCCCTTACCCTTGACCCACTGGCCTTCGGACATTTCATCCGGCGAAATATTGAAGATATCGGCTTCCTCAGGCGTCGGCTGATACGGTTCGCGACACTTCGGACAGACGACTCGCACAAGTCGCTGAGCCAACACGGCCATCAACGAACAGGCCACGAGAAACGGCTGTACGCCCATATCGATCAGGCGCGTAATCGCCCCTGGGGCATCGTTTGTATGCAGCGTGCTGAACACAAGGTGCCCGGTGAGTGACGCCTGAATCGCCATTTCGCCGGTTTCGGTGTCTCGAATTTCACCCACAAGAATTACGTTCGGCGCCTGTCGCAGCATCGCCTTAATAATCCTGGCAAAATCGAGCCCGATATTATGTCGCACTTCGACCTGATTAATGCCGGGGAGATAATATTCCACCGGGTCTTCGGCCGTAATAATCTTTCGGTCCGGACGGTTGAGTTCTCCGAGCGCACTATAAAGCGTTGTCGTTTTGCCGGAACCGGTCGGGCCGGTTACCAGAAAAATCCCGTTCGGGCGCCGAATAATGTTCTGGAATATTCGATAATTGTCGTCGCCAAATCCAAGGTTTCTGATCCCGATTTTGATGTTGTCGCGGTCAAGAATTCGCATCACCACGGCTTGCCCGTGGTTAGTGGGCAGAATGGAAACGCGAAGGTCAAACTCCTTGCTGCCGGCACGCGTTTTGATACGTCCGTCCTGAGGCCGACGTTTCTCTGAGATGTCCATTCTGGCCATGATCTTGAATCGCGACACCAGGGCACCCAGAAGTCGTTTGGGCGGACTGTCGCGTTCGATTAACGCTCCGTCGATGCGGTACCGAATGCGGACACGGTCTTCGAACGGTTCGATGTGAATATCACTGGCTCGTTCCTTCACCGCTTCGGAAATGATCAGGTTGGCCAGGCGAATGATCGGGGCGCTGTCGTCTTCGTCCCCGCCCATTGCCGCCGCGGCTTCGACGTCGGTGAAGTCGATCTGAGTTTCGGTGAACTCGGAAATCATCGAGTCCACGGATTCGGTTTCAGACTGCCCGTAGTGGCGGTTAATCGCAGCCTGGATGGATTCGAGAGGGGCCATCACGGGGCGAATTTCGCGATTCAGGACGAAACGCAGCTTGTCGATGATTTCAATATTGTTCGGATTGTGCATCGCGATCATGACGGATTCGCCGTCAGATTCGATGGGGATCACGATGTTTTCGCGAGCCATCGATTCGGTGACCAGTTCGATCACGGAATTCGGGATCTGGCGACCTTCGAGCTCGATATAGTCGTATCCGAACTCTTCAGACTGAGCTCGCATCAGCTCGCCGGCTGACATGTAGCCAAGGCGAATCAGGGCGTCTTCACAGGGAATTCCCAAATTCGCCGCCATGCTGCGGGCTTCTTCCAGCTGAGAATCACCAATGGTGCCGTCGTCGACAAAGCGTTCCAGCCAGTCACGCATGCTTTAGCTCCGAATTCACATCGAACAAACAACGAAACAGTGCAAACCGCTGGATCTGCACCAGGCCAGACGGCTGAGTCCACGACATCGTCGGTCAGGTTCGCTGAACAGGCCGCTAAAGCGATGAGTTCCTGGAGTATTTCCTCAGGGATAAAGATCCCTGTACCGGTTTTTCCGGCGAAAACGCGGAGAAAGACGGGCAGACGAAATCCAGAACAGGCATCGCCAGACGGGAGTGCAGACAGGTTGACCGGAAATTCGGGGCTTCGACGATTGAGTCAGGGTCCCAGCGTTCATATAGGTCGCTGGTTCCGCATCAACCGCAGAAGTCCGAATTTCTCAATGACTGGATTGTGCTCACTTCTGAAACGCAACACAAGTCCCGGGTTCCTCATAACTTCGGTCTCGCTCAGGATCTTTGGGCGAAACTCTCCCATCCCGCGAATCAACGGCGTGGACTTAGGCAATCCGACTGGCGAGCGGGTTACGTAAACGCCCTGATTTCTGCATCATTGGCAACAAATCAGGGGATTCACATCCCCTGCTCGCCTTAAGTCCATGCCATTGACCCCGCGAATCACGGAACAAAACTGGGACAAGCACCCTCCTTGTGTCATTTTTCTGAGCATTTTCCGTAAGAGTACGGAAGCCAGTCCCAGTTTTGTCAGGCATTCTTATTTTTTTTTGGCCGGCGATGATCGACGCATGGAATTTGCCGCCTTTCCGAGCGGGACAGTTCAGGCTGTTGCGGGGCAAACGGTCAACGGCTTCGGAAAAATGGGACATTTATGGGGAAGAGTTTTGACCATTATCAGCCGATTTTATTAAGCTAACGGTATTCGTTCGAGCGCGACGAATGCCTTCAGGTCCCAGAACAGCCAGCGCTCCCCCGCCTCAAAACTACTTGCCAAGGTGACTCGCATGCTTACGATTCTCGGGCGACCCCGCGCATCTCGCCGTGGATTCTGCGACGGTTTTTCTCGCCGCGATTTCCTGACCGTTGGCGGTATGGCACTCGGTGGCATCAGCCTTGAGCAGACTCTGCGAGCCGAAACAGAAGCGAACACCGGCCGGTCTCACAAAGCCATCATCAACATCTATCTTCCCGGCGGACCACCGCACATTGACATGTGGGACCCGAAGCCGGATGCACCTGCGGAAGTTCGTGGCGAGTTCTCAGCGATTGCCACAAAAGTTCCCGGGATCTTTGTCAGCGAAATGTTTCCGCGTATGGCCGAGGTGATGGACAAGTTTGCGATTGTCCGTTCGCTGTCCGATTCCGATGGTGCTCATGATGCGTACCAGTGCATGACCGGTCGTCGCAAGGGAGCTCGTCAGCCGCCGGGCGGATGGCCATCCGGCGGAGCCTGGGTTTCAAAGATGCAGGGTCAGGTGACACCCGCCATTCCAGCCAACGTGGCGCTGATGTATCAGACCGGCAATCGAACCTGGGGCGAATCGGGTGACGGCGGATTTTTGGGAGTCGCACATGCTCCTTTTAATCTGATTGGACGAGAAGCTCGCAGTCGACCCGAAAACATGACGCTCAACGGAATCACTCTGGACAAGCTTCGCGACCGGACCAGTCTGATGCAGTCGCTCGATCGATTTCGCCGCGACGCCGATCAGCGAGGCCAAATGGAAAGTCTGGACGTTTACACTCAGCAGGCGATGGGAATTCTCACGACGTCGCGACTGATTGATGCGCTGGACCTTTCGAAGGAAGATCCGCGGGTGGTGGCACGCTATGGCGAAAGCAGTGAGGCGTTTCAGCGCGACGGAGCACCTCCGATGGTTGAAAATCTGTGTCTCGCCCGACGCCTGGTTGAAGCGGGTGCTCGATTCGTGTCACTGAACTTCAGTCGCTGGGACTGGCATGGTCCGGATGGAATGAACTATCCGAAATGCCGGGAAGAATGTCCTCGCCTGGATCAGGGGCTTGCCGCGCTTGTCACCGATCTTCACGAGCGCGGTCTGGATCGCGACGTTTCCGTGGTGGTCTGGGGGGAATTTGGGCGCACGCCAAAGATCAACAGCAACAACAGTCGAGACCACTGGCCTCAGGCGAACACGGCCATAATGGCGGGTGGCGGAATGCGAACCGGGCAGGCGATTGGTTCGACGAATCGCTACGGTGAGCAGCCTCAATTGCGTCCGGTCACGTTCCAGGAAGTCTTTGCGACTCTGTACCACTGTGCGGGCATCGACGCGCAGAATACGCGAGTCTTCGACCTGTCGGGTGTGCCGCAGTATCTGGTGGATCCTGGCAGCAAGCCGATTCACGAACTGGTGTAGAGCCACGCACATTGTGGCTCGTCTCTCCGAGACGAGATTCGTCAGATTTTGGAAGGACAGTACTCGTCTGGGACAGACGAGGCACAAAGTGGCTCGTCTCTCCGAGGCGAGATTCGTCAGATTTTGGAGGGACAGTACTCGTCTGGGACAGACGAGGCACAATGTGGCTCGTCTGTCCCAGACGAGAATTCCGCCCCTGCGGACACGTTTTCACGAAGTCAGGCGTGTTCGGGGTCGCCGGATGTTTGCCGTGAGTCGGTATTTCGTAGACACTGCCGCCGCAGCATGCCTTCACAACAGCGAAACCCTGCTGGACGATCTGTCCGGACGGGCCGATCCCAGGAACGCTCGCGGTGTGGGCTGGTTGCAGATGCACGCACCGTGTATGCATCTGACAGAGCTGGCTTCTCACCACGTGAGACATTAAGCAGACCCGCTGAGCCGAAGTCACATCGACAGAAGTTTTGGGCAGTCTGCCGTGAGACCTCAGCGGGTTTGTCGCAGTAACTGCCTGATTCACAATTTGGTCAAAGAATCCTTCGAGATGGCTCGCGTCACTCTGTCCGTGCTGGAAGGCCTTGAACGAGGCCATGTTTTTCGCAACATTCAAACTCCCGTTACCATTGGCCGTGAGGAACTGAATGATGTGCAGCTGAACGACGAACGTATCAGTCGCCTGCACGCCAAGCTGCAGGAGGATCAGGGCAGCATTATTTTTACGGACCTGAACAGCACCAACGGAAGTCGCGTGAATGGACATCCGGTGCAGTTGCGAGTCCTGCGGCCCGGCGATCATATTCAGCTGGGTCGGTGCATGCTGCTGTTTGGAAGCGAAGACGAAATTTCAGAACGAGCCCGACAGCTGGGTGTCACTGTGTCCGCTTTGTTGCCACTGCAGGCGCCACCAAACCGCTCCATTCCCGCCAGCGGCATGCCGGACGCAGAATTCAGTCTGGCGGATAATGTGAACAGCGATCATCTGATGTCGCCGCTGTTCCATGGCGAACGTCCGCCACTGCCCGCAAATCTCACCACCCCCCAGAAAGCGCGACTCGCGGATGTCCTTGCATGCATCCACGAACAGCTCCAGAATGTTGTGGTGGAGTCTGCCGAAAGCGATCCGAATGACAGGATCAGAATTGTTCCCTGGGAACGCTTTCAGAATCTGCTGCTGCTGCATCGTGATCTTGCCAAATGGCTTCAGGCCGTCACGAATCCCGACGCTGACTGACCTGAATCCGGAGTTCGCTCATTCAGAACGCCGTTTGGCAGTGGCCGCACGACTGGCACCGGCTGGTGCGCCGGGAGTCAGGTGTTCGCGGAGTTCGCCGAGGCCGCCTGAGATCAGTGCTTGAAGTCGCTGCAGCTCACTCACTGTCTGAGAAAATTCCTGCAGATGCTGCGGCGAGGAAAGGCGAGCGTCATTCTGCAGCACGATGCGTTCAAGTCGGTGCAGAGCCAAATGCAGTGAGTCATCCAGCAGCGGCACCACTTCCTTTGCTGCCGCTCGAACCCCACGAGTGACATTCTGTACCATTTCTCGTTCGAGGATTCGGTGTC
>JBDNHX010000123.1:0-41662 GCA_041688565.1 Planctomycetaceae bacterium | reverse complement strand
GATTATGCAGGTCCACTTTCTGAAACGGTTCAGCTTGGTAACATCGCCGCTCGCCTGCCAGGCCAGCAGTTGGCCTGGGACGCTGCGGCCATGAAGGTGACCAACAACGAAACCGCCAGCAAGCTGCTGACCAAGTCGTATCGAAAGGGTTTCGAAGTCGAAGCCGTCGGTTAGTTGCGTGGAACGCTGGAAGCCAAGGTTTGCAGACAGTTGTCGTTGGGGTTGTCGTTGAACGATTGTGGGACGAACGATTGTCTGGCAGACGAATGTTGACCTCGGCCTTCAAGCCTCTGCGTTTTAACGTGGACTCTGGTGCAAAGTCGGTATGAACCCCCGAAATGAACTCGGGGGCGTTGGATCAATGGCGCTCGCTTTGAAATGAAATCACTGTAGCGGAAGCCGCCAGGGCTTTCGGCATGCTGGTTTATCAGGCCAACAACCGAAACGCTTGGCGCGCTCCGCTACAAAAGTGACTGCCATTGGGCGTTGGATCTCTTTGAGCATTGTTCAGCAATATTTTTTTCAGGATCCTGGGTTCATGGCTCTTAAAGATGGCGTCAATGGTGCGGGTGGTCGAATGGGGCAACGAGTCGTTGCTCTGACAATGAACGATCCCGAGCTGAATCTGGCAGCGGCGCTGGAATGGTCGGGCAGTCCGGCCATCGGCCGGGATGCCGGCGAAGTTGCGGGAGCCGGTCATTCCGGAATTCTGATCACGGCGGATCTTGGTGCGCCCGTGGATGTGATCATTGATTTCTCGACACCGGCCGGGCTTGAGTCCGTGCTGAACATTTGCGAGAGCCGCCGGATTCCGCTGGTGGTGGCCACAACCGGGATTACTCGAGCCCAGCGAGATACAGTGGCTGCTGCCGCCCAGACCACACCGATCGTCATGGCTCCCAGTATGAGTATGGCGGTCAACGTCGTGATGAAGCTGGTGTCCGAAGCGGCACGAGTCCTTCGGAACAACGCGGACGGTGTAGACGTCGAGATTATTGAGCGTCATCATCGCTTCAAAGAAGACGCGCCCAGCGGGACAGCTTTGCAGTTTGGTCGTATTGTGGCCGAACAGATGGGCCAGGAAAACCATGTGCATGGCCGCGAAGGTCGAGTGGGCCAGCGTCCGTTGAATGAAATCGGCTATCATGCTGTTCGCACGGGCGACAATGTGGGCGAGCACACGATTGTGTTCGGCATGATGGGCGAAACAATCGATCTGACGGTCCGCGGTCATACCCGAGACAGCTATGCCTACGGTGCTCTGGCCGCGGCGAAATTCATCGTCGCCAAAGGCGCTGGGCTGTATTCGATGGCCGACGTTCTGGGACTGTGAGCAGAAAGTAAGGGGGCTGAATTCGGCTGAGACCCCTTCCGTAGCTTGGACATTCTTGTCCGAGCCTAGCTTCCCCGTCCTCGTCCCCGATGCCATGTGATCTTAAGTCACACGACGGACAAGAATGTCCATCGTACGCTGGCAGATCACTTGCGACAGATCTGCATGCGAAAACCTGTTCCTTCGGCGACGACTTCCCGCAAAACATCCTGGAGTTGTGCACACAGACGGGCTCGATGACGTTCGAGATACGTATGAGTGCTCCCGGGATCGATGTCCAGAAACGCTTCCAGACTCACGCGATGCTTGGGTGCTCGCCAAAAAGTCATGAACATCGGAATATTGGCAGTGCCTCGCAGTTTCAGGCTGCCGTCTTTGTCCGTTTTGACGAGCAGCTCATCGCCAAGCTGTTCAATCGTGACTTTAAGAATGTCGCTGCGATTGGATGTTTCCGCGGTCTTGAACGACTGCTTGTGAGCCCACTTTTCAATCGTGACGATTGCTTCATCCACATCGGCCAGGTCGGCGAACGGAACTGCTGAGCCCCCGTCCTGGGCGGTTCGCAGGGCTTCCATCAGTGGCTGCCACATTTCATATTTGATTTTTGTTTCCGGAATCATGCGGCGATATTCCCACAGGGCTCGATCGCAGGGCTTCAGGAGTTCCAGTGATTCGGCACTATGAGACACGGCGATCAGTCGACCGGCACTTGCGTCACCAGCAGGCTCGAAAGAGTGCTCACTCACCCACACAAAAAGCCGGCGCAGATCTTCGGCAAGGATTTTGGCATCATCAACCCACTGTCTGGCCTGATTTTTGGCATCACGATTTGACATGCGTACTTAACGCCTTCAAGGCCTGCATTCAGGCTCAGAACATAAAATGCGACAACAATCGGGAGTGAACCCGGAGGCACGTTCGAAAACAGTTTTCGCTTCCACAACGGTTTCGCTGGGTCGACTTATCCCGAAACGAATCCACCACATATGCGACGGAATCAGACGGAAAGCGAAGACCCGGTGAACAATCGACCCAGAACGCTGCAGGATCAGTGGAAACGCATTCCGCTAAGTTTCGTTCGATCAATAATAGTCGCCTTTCACTCCGCGAAAGTAGCGTTCTTTCGCGGAGCGAAAGGCAACGATCAGACACTTATTGATCGAGCGATGCTAAGCCCTGCGCCGTCATGCATCTGCACTCACCTGAGAAGCCTGTTGCTTATGCTGGCTGCTGATTCTGCACTGCAAAGAACGCGGTCTGCAAAATGCCCCTGCGGCGGATCTTACCGTGAATCGTGTTCGATGCGAAAGGCTCGTGGCAGAAGATCAGTCAGGACTACCAATTCCGGTTCTGATCCTGCCGCCAATGAGGCATCATCCAGCAGGACAATCAGCTGCGGATTAAACTCGACCATAAACTGACGACACGCGCCACAGGGAACAGGAATCCCCGTCAGCGAAATACAAACGGCTGTGAATTCTCTGTGACCCATGGCGACGGCCGAACACACGGCGACGCGTTCGGCGCAAATCGTAAGTCCATACGATGCATTTTCCACATTGCAGCCGGTGATGATTTCTCCGGAGACGGTCAGCAGTGCTGCCCCGACCTGAAATTTGGAATACGGAACCCAGGCGGCTTGTCGAGCTCTGCGGGAAGCCTCCTGCAACCGACGCCATTCGGGAACCCGCTGTTCGATGCTCATGGCGACGGTCCATTCAGCGACGGTCCATTCAGCGACGGTCCATTCAGCGACGGTCCATTAGGCGACGATCCGAACGACAGCTGATGGCGTCCCACGTTGAACGTCAGCGGGGTTGGCATATTTAAAACCCGGCATACGGGATTCTGTCTGAGTTCGTCACACAGATCGGCCGACACATACAGCGTGTCCAGGTGCAGCGTGTTGGGAGTAAACATCCAGCGATGCGTGCCGTAGCGATCCGCGATCATTCGAATCAGAGTTTCATCATCGCTGACCGTCGCCGGAATTTTTGCCCGGTCCATGTCGCCCGTTGTCAGCGTATTAACCAACGTCTTGTATTCATTGATCTCACTTCGCAGACGCTGCGTGATAAAATCGGCATTGCCGACTCCCAATGCGTTTCCCTGACTGGACGCAGAGAGCGAAAGGGCCCCGATCGTACGGATTCGAGGCGTTGTCAGATCTTCAAAGCCCGGCAGCCCGCGACGTCCAATGACATTCGTGTCCATACCGGTGCCGCTGTAGGTCTTGCCTATGCAATCCACGATCAGCACATTCAGATCTTCCACCGGCAGCCGCGGGAAATAGCTGCGATGATGCTCCAGCAGCTCTGCCTCACGCTTCAGGATATCGCCCGGTGCAATCGCATGAACTTCGGCGGTCTCATCAAAACCATCTTCCAGGATGCCAAGCCCGGCGATGATTTTTCCGGAGTCCAGCACGAACTGCCCCATCTCCAGCAGCATGTCCTTCATTGCGCCGGCGCGAGCCGAATGAAAGGTGCGGGCCGACAATATTTTGCCCATGCCGACAACCATCATTTTCGTCAGACCACTCTGGATGGGTCCTGCAAAGCAGGTATGCAGCTTGATCCGATTGACGACCAGCACGCCAGCGGCTTCGTGGCAGTGTCGATCCATAAAGACCGGCCCTGTACGAACTCGCCCAATCTCCATGACGTCCATGCTGCTGCGAATGGGCATCTGCATCGCCGCTTCGGTGATGCCAAGCGATTCGATCATCGCCTGCTGACCTTCTGCCGTCGCTCCGTTGTGTGAACCCATCGCCGGGACGAGAAACGGATGAGCGCCCTGAGATTTCAGCCAGTCACCACAGGCCCGGATAATCACAGGCAAATTGCGAATTCCGCGGCTGCCCACGGTGATTGCGATATCACCTTTCGGCACCGTCAGATTCAGGCTCGAAAGCTGTTTCTGGACCGTCCTGGCGATATCCTGCAGCGGGTTGGAAACCAGTTTCTGCTCGACTCGAAACAGATTCATCATATCAGTGCCATGTTCCTGTCAGTGCCATGTTCCTGAGGTTCGACCGACGAAGGGCGGCGTTTCGTGTGCGGGCGGCATTCCGGCCTGCACTTCCCGATACACCTTGATGAACTCATCCAGCATTCGCGTTTCGTTGAAGCGATCGCGAACCAACTGCTGACCGGCGGCCGCAATCGTGCGGGCTCGCTCACGATCGTTCAGCAGTTCTATAATGCGATCGGCCAGACTGCGGCTGTCAGACGGTGGAACAATCAGGCCTGTGACGTTGTCTTCAATCACACTCACAACTCCGCCAACGCCGGAGGCAATCACCGGGCGTCCGAGAGCCATCGCTTCCAGCATCACAACGCCCAGCCCCTGCTGCAGTGAGGGCAGACAGAAGATGTCGGTGGCAGACAGATAGCCGGTCATGGAAACGCCGCCGTCAACAAATGTCAGTCGGCGTGAAAGTTCGAGCGACGAGGCGAGATGCCTGAGGCTTCGTTCTTCAGGGCCACTGCCGGCGATCACAATGCGGATGTTATGGCCGGCCGCAATAACTCGGTGACAGGCACGCAGAAAGAAGGCCGCCCCTTTCACAATCTCCAGCGGTCCGGCCATTCCGATCACGGGTGGACGATCATCGTCCAGCGGCAGGCCGACGGTCGAAACTTCCGGCACGGCGACGCCAGGCAGAATGACGCGCTGCGGAATGGCGGCCACCAGCGGCGTGTTGGGAATCTGATCCTGAACACTCTCACTGACCGAGATAATCGCTTTCAGCTCAGGAGTTGGCACTTTCAGTGTGAAGGCAGCGGCCTCCATCTGGTCACCAAGACTGACGATCAAAGGACGCTGAAGTTTACGGGCCAGCCGGACGCCCTGCGGCAACAGGCGCGGATCCTGCAAATGAATAATGTCGGGACGCTGCTCCTTCATATCGCGATACAACGTGCGAAGAACCAGATGCCCCCAGACAGGAATGTTGTAGCCCTGAATCCGGTGCATCCTGACGCCGTGCAGCAGCGTTTCATCCAGGCCTTCGCAGCTGGTACAGACAAGAGCCGTATCGAGCTCACGCTTTTCCAGGCCTCGGGCCAGACGCAGCGTCAGCAGTGACGAACCGCGAAAGGACATTTCGGCGTCAAGCAGCAGAATACGTTGCAGTGGGTCTGCCATTGAAACCTTGGTTCAGCTGAAGTCAGCAGCCTGATGGCGTTCAGGCCTGCGTTGAAAAACAATCCTGTGTGACAGCGATCAAAGTTTTTTGCGGATCTGACACCCGTTACGTCAAAGCCGCTCACGAAATTCGGGCAGAGGATAATCGGGCAGCGGCACCGTCTGAGCCAGCTCAAACAGTTCCTGCAAACGCAGCCAGCCGCGAGTCACCAGTTCAGTCCGTTTGTCCGTATAGTCGCGATCGAACAGACGCTTATCAAAATCTCCCTCGACGACGACCGCTTCAAAATCCTGATGTTCAATAAACTGGGCCGTGACGGGGTTGCATCGCAGATGCCGTTCCGGAGCCGCCAGCAGCATTTTGGATGGAATTTCTCCAATCACGAATCGCAGATACAAGTCGCTCTCGCGAATGTTCTCCACTTCTTCGCCGCAGACGTCACACAAATATCCCTGATCACAACGAGCCATAATGCAGCCATCAAAGCCAGAGCCAGTCTCGGTTGAGACGGGCTCTGGTGAACTCAATAAACAAGAACTTGACACAACGCGGATCAGCCGCAAAACACGGCTGGTGCTCTGTCGGCCGCCAATTGCGGGATCGTGTTGAGTCGGCCGGACCGAACAACGTGAGTTCCGGCTTCCTCGTGTACTGCCGGAACTCGCTCCGCTCGGTCCTGCCTACATCCATCAGAACATCGTGATCGAGCACTAGCGGCATTGACCGACGCCTTACGCCCAATAGCAGTCGATTTAACCAAAAAGTAGCAGGCACACTTCGTGTGCCGTCCGCCAATTCGCGTGTTTTCAAGGGCTACGGCACTTGGAAGGTGCCTGCTACTTTCCAAAGTGAGTGCCATTGGCCCGACGCCCGCCACCATAAGAGGAGTCGCCGAGTTTTTCATTCGGCAGACTTTGATCCGGTCGTTTTTGTTGCGGAAACTTCTGTTCCCGGAACTTTTCATTCCGGGATTTATGTCCCCAGAATCTTCTCACGCAATGACGTCAGCAGACGCACGGCCTGACCGATATCGGCTTTCTGACGAACAGGATCCTGGGGAATTTCACGTTCGATAGTCAGCGGCCCGGCGTATCCGATGGCGTCCAGCGTTCGCAGATAATTTTCCATCCCGACGTCTCCGTCGCCAAGCGGAACCTCCTGCCCCCAGCCGGTGCCACGAACTTCCGGGGCCGCCCATTTTGCATCCTTGCAATGAATGCTGCGCACCAGATGTCCGACCTGCTTCAGCGCAGCGATCGGTTCGCCCGTGCCGTACAGAATCATGTTGGCCGGATCAAAATTGATGAACAGGTTGTCGCGTTGAACATCACCGATAAAGTGCAGCAGGTGATCGGCGGATTCCTGGCCGGTTTCCAGATGCAGATTCTGACCGTTGGCTTTGATGTGGTCCAGCAGATCCCGAGTCACTGTGATCAGGTCTTGATAGCTGGCACTGTTTGAATCTTCAGGGACAAACCCAATGTGCAAAGCGACAGTGGTGCAGCCAAGCAATTTGGTGAAGTCGCTGATTTCCTTCATTTCCTGCACGCGCGCGGCACGAGTCGCCTCGGGGACCAGACCTACTGTGAGTGCTGTTGTGGCGATGTCCGCATAGCTTTCGCCTTCAAAGCCCCCGAACACGGCGGTAATTGTGATGCCTGCATCCGCACATTTCTTCAGAAAGGCGGCAGCAGCGGCTTCGTTGCGAGTTTCTGCATGCGGCGCGTGAATCTGAATAGTTGGCACGCCCAGCTCCCGAGCCACCTCCAGATGAACACCGAGACCAGCATCAATTGACGCAAACACACCAATGGGCCACTTAGTCATGAATTTCTCCGTTGGAGTTTTGACACTCGTTACACAACCAGTCGCAGCGAAACTCGAAGCTCGAAATGGGTCCAGCTGAGCATCGTCGCGGACGAATAGCGGTCAATGTTGGCGTGCCGCGTCTTTGAACGCAACCCAATCAGAACATTTCCCCGTCTTGTGTTTCGCCTCAATTCATGCGGATCAATTCGGCTGCATGCCGGTCAATTCGGCTGATTGTTCGGGTCGCCTGCGCGTTTTCTGTTCAGGATGACGGTCCTATGATTCCGCGAAACTAGGCAGGCGGCAGGCCTCGCTCGACAATTTCCAGAATCCCGTCGGCGATTTGCGCCACATTGTGACGCGGCCAGACGACGGAACTCACCAGCGGAACATCATCGTCAGAAATGACGGCCAGAATACGTGGATCATCGGCCGCATACGGGCGTTCGCTGACGACGTTCCGCCAGACTTCCAGCCGCGGGGCCGGCGACTGCAGGTCACCTTCCACCAGAATCAGCCGACAGTCGGCAAACAGCGATTCGAATCGCGCATAGCGTTGCTCACCACTGTCTTCGCGGCTGGACGGGATAAACATGGCGGCCATCTGGGGTGACAATATTCCGACGGCGGCGGCACCCGCTTCGCGATGCTTGTGCGAATCTTTGCCTGGCGTATCCAGTTCGTGCTGATGGTGGGTATGTTTCACCGTGGCGACCTTAACGCCGCGGGCTGTGAATTCGCTGACGAGATCACAGACGAGTGTCGTCTTGCCCGAGTTCTTGCGGCCTACAATATGAATCCGCCGCGAAGAAACGGGCCCCGGAGAAACGCGGGGCGAAGAAACGGCAGGCTCAGAGGCAATGTTCGGCGATTCCGATGTCATAAAAACAACTGCGAAAGGAGAACCAGGAAGACCGGCGACTCGTCATCCGAAAGGCATGAAGATCAACTGTACAGGGGGATAACAAACAGCGTTCACAGAATCCAGCATGTAACCGACAGAATCGCACTTCTGTCGTTCCCATTGCGAGAGTGAGGGAAACGACTGTTGCTGAATAAACTTTTTCAGGTAAAGTGACATTCCCGCCATTGTCCTTCCTTGATTTTTGAAACTGCCTGAACCGGTTTTCAAATCAGCCTCTTCGGCTCCCGCATTACCGCTCCTCGCAGTTGGTGCAAAGCCATGCTTCGACCTCAGTCATCAGCCTCTGCACGTTTCAGCCTCCTTCTGGTTTTGATAGCGACTTGTTCCGTCGCCTCACGATCAGTTGCCATGGCCGTCGACGAAACCCCAGTGATTCAGTTTGAAAAAGATGTGCGTCCCATCCTGAAGGCACATTGCTGGCACTGCCACGGTGAAGAACAGGAACTGAAAGGCGGCATCGATACGCGTCTTGCAGGACTGCTGCTTAAAGGTGGAGATTCTGGTCCGGCCCTGGTTCCTGGTGATCACGCCGGCAGCCTGCTGTATCAGCGAATGGCGTCCGGTGAAATGCCACCAGGAAAGAAAAAGGCGTCGGCCGAAGAGCTGGCCTTGATCGCTCGCTGGATTGACGAAGGAGCCACCACATCGCGGCCTGAACCTGAAACTTTGGACTCCGGGCATTCGTTTACGGAAGAAGAAAAGACTCATTGGTCATTGCAGCCGATCGTCAAACCGGATGTCCCTGCAGTGGTTCATGCGGAACTCGTGCGATCCCCGATTGATGCGTTTCTGCTGTCAAAGCTGGAAGCGAAAGGTCTGAGTTTCAGTGCCGAAGCCGATCGGGAGACTTTGATTCGCCGAGCCAGCTTTGATCTGACTGGACTTCCTCCATCCCCGGAAGCCATCGACAAGTTTGTCGCCGATCCCTCACCGGAAGCGTGGAGTTCACTGATCGATGAGCTTCTCAATTCAACCGCCTATGGTGAACGCTGGAGTCGGCACTGGCTGGATGTCGCCGGCTACGCGGATAGTGATGGCTACAACGAGAACGACACAGAACGTGCCTGGGCCTGGCGTTACCGCGACTATGTGATTCGCTCGCTGAACGCCGACAAGCCATGGAATCAATTTTTAACCGAACAACTGGCCGGCGACGAATTGTTGACTCCGCCGTATCAGGATCTGACCCCCGATCAGGCCGATCAGCTGATTGCGACTGGATTCCTTCGCATGTGTCCGGATGGAACCGCTGCCGGCGGTCCCGATCAGATGATTGCCCGCAACGATGTGATTGCGGAAACCATCAAGGTCACGTCCACCTCGCTGTTGGGTCTGACGGTCGGCTGTGCTCAGTGTCACGAGCACCGCTATGATCCAATTTCCCAGGCTGACTATTATCGCCTACGTGCCATTTTTGAACCGGCGTACGATCCGGCCAACTGGCGAGCCCCCAATGCGCGTCTGGTGTCGCTGTGGTCCAGCGAAGTTCAGGCGGCTGCTAAGGTCGTTGATGCGGAACTCGCGGAAGTTTCGAAAAAGCGAACCGAAGAACTGGATGGAATTGTCAAAGATACGTTCGAACGTGAACTTCAGAAACTGCCCGTCGATCAGCAACCACTGGCTCGCGCGGCCAGAGAAACTCCAACGGACAAACGAACGCCCGAGCAGGAGCAGCTCATCAAGGAGTTTCCATTTCTGAATGTCGATCGCGGTTCTGTTTATCTCTACCTGCCCGATCGACTGAATGGGTTCAACAAGAAATGGGATGAGCTGACCGAGGAAACAAAGAAGAAGCGACCGGCAGATGACTACGTCATGTGTCTGAACGAAGTGCCCGGTACGGTGCCCGTTACGAAGCTCTTTTCGCGAGGCGATTTTCAGCAGCCGCGAGAAGAGATTCCGCCGGGTGAGCTGACGATTCTCAATCCCGCCGGCCTGGAAATCCCTGTGGACGATCCTGCCATTCCCTCAACCGGCCGTCGCCTCGCTTATGCTCGACATCTTACCAGCGGACAACATCCACTGGTGGGCCGAGTCCTGGCCAATCGATTCTGGATGCACCATTTTGGACAGGGCCTGGTATCGACCGTCGGAGATTTTGGAGTCAAAGGTGAGAAGCCATCGCACCCGGAACTGCTGGACTGGCTGGCTCGTAATTTTATGGACGAAGGCTGGACGCTGAAGCGGTTTCATCGCATGCTGATGAATTCCACCGCATATCGTCAGGTGTCGGTGAGAAATCGGGAGCAGGACGCGGTCGACAGTGACAATCGGTTGCTGGGTCGAATGAACGTTCGCCGGCTGGAAGCAGAAACGGTCCGCGATGCCATCCTGTTTCTCAGTGGCAGGCTGGTGCAGACACCGTTCGGAAAGCCAGTGCCAGTCAGCCCGGACGACGTTGGACAGATCGTCGTGGCCGTCGATACACGGGATTCCGCAGGTCGGCCTACAGGTAAAGTTGAAGCGCTGGGCGACAATGAATTCCGCCGCAGTATTTATGTACAGGTCCGCCGATCCATGCCGCTCGGTGTTCTGGAACCCTTCGACATGCCGCGGATGACTCCCAATTGTGAACGACGAACCTCTTCAACAGCCGCACCTCAGGCATTGCTGATGATGAACAATCCCTTCGTCATTCAGCAGGCCGAAATGCTGGCCACTCGAATACGTACTGCAGGTGCCGAGTTACCGGCTCAGGTGACGCTGGCCTGGCGCTCAATTTTCGGTCGAAGACCGACCGACAGTGAACTTCAGGAAGGTGTTGAATTTCTCACCGTCCCGGCGGAATCGTCTCCTGAAATCGCAAATGCAGCGTTAAATCATTTTTGTCAGGCGCTGCTGAGTTCCAATGGATTCCTGTATGTTGATTGATCTTGAGTTGGAATTAAGGACGCCTGACAAAACTGGGACTGGCTCCCGTATCTTTCGAAAACGGCTCAGAAAAATGACGCAACGAGGGTGCCTGTCCCACTTTTGTTAGAGCCTCTAAATCAACAGCCGCTTGCCAGCGGCCTCGTAAGATCGATGGCCTCATCCTTCGAAAGAAAAATCATGTCCCACTTCACACGCCGACACTTTATCGCTCAGCAGTCGTTCGGCATCAGCAGTCTGGCACTCGCATGGCTGCATCAGCAGCACGTAAAAGCGGAACCGCCCGCGCCTGTGAAGCCATCGCTGGAACCACAGACGTTTGACACAACACCCAAGGCTCCTGCAGTGCAGCCGCAGGCGACGGCAATGATTTCGATGTTCATGCAGGGAGGCCCCAGCCACATCGATCTGTTCGATCCAAAGCCGGAACTGAACCGACTGCATATGAAAACATATACAGGCGATATCAAGTACGACAACGCTGGAGAAGCCAGCAGCAAACTATTCGGCTGTCCGTGGCGGTTTCGCAAGTATGGTGAGTGCGGGATGGATCTGAGCGAGCTCGTGAGTAAACTCGGGGGCGTCGCCGATGACATCTGTCTGATTCGTTCCATGCATACGGGCGTCAACAATCATGGCGAATCCATCAATGCGCTCAACACGGGTCGGCAACTGGCCGGCCGGCCCTCGCTGGGCTCATGGATGACCTATGGAATGGGCAGCGACTGCAGCAATCTGCCGGCCTTTATGGTGCTGACAGATCCGTCGGGCCTTCCGGTACTGGGTGTAGAGAACTGGCAGAATGGCTGGCTGCCGTCGGTCTATCAGGGCACTGTTGTGCGATCTCAGGAGCCCCGCATTTTGAATCTCGATCCGCCTCCATCGCTCAAAGGTGCGAATCAGGAAAAGATCCTGAGCTATCTGCGGCGGATTAACCAAAGTCACCTGACAAAGCATCCAGGCGAGCATGATCTGGCCGCGCGGATGCAGAGCTACGAACTGGCCGCCGGGATGCAGACCGCTGCCAGAGAAGCGATGGACATTTCAAAAGAGTCCGAGGCCACTCAGAAGTTGTATGGAATCGACGACAAAGCCACGCAGGAATATGGAACTCGCTGTCTGATTGCACGTCGCCTTGTGGAACGCGGAGTTCGCTTTGTGCAGTTGCATACCGGCAATCAAACATGGGATCACCATGGTGGAATCATGACCGGTTTGCCGGCGGTCTGCCAACGAACCGACAAGCCGGCGGCGGCCCTTGTGAGAGACTTGAAGGAACGCGGCATGCTGGATGCCACGCTCGTGCACTGGGGCGGAGAAATGGGCCGTCTGCCGGTGATTCAGAATGAGACGAACATCGGACGTGACCATAACACCTACGGCTTCAGCATGTGGCTGGCAGGCGGAGGCATCCGGGGCGGATGCATCCACGGGGCGACAGATGAACTGGGCCACAAGGCGGTGACGGACATCGTCAACCATTATGACTATCATGCCACGCTAATGCATTTGTTTGGCCTGAGCGAATCCCAGCTTTCGTTTCAGCGAGCCACCGGTGTCGGCAGTCTGCTTGACGGCCAGGCCGGAAAAGTGGTCGACGCAATTCTGAACAAGCCGTCCTCGTTACTGAGCACCGCCGCCGAAACCGTTCAAACCTAAGCATCGATCGGAAAATCTCGTGTGAAGTTGTGCGAACTCTAAAACATTCCGCCGACCATCTGCAGGACGGCCGAAGGTGTTGACTCGGAGCCGGGCTGAGTCCACAGCCACATGGTGCGAATCAACTCGATGCCCATTACAGCACACAGAAGGGACAGCATAGTAGACAGCCCAATCAAAATCTTGACGCCCACGCCCCAATCGACGTCCGCTCTTTGTCGAACTGGAGCCGCGCCTGTTAAACCGCCAGTCTGGCTTCCGCCCGACTCAAAATCGTCGTCGTCGAAGTCTTCTGCATCATGGACGTCGTCGTCGTCAACGCTTTCTTCATCGTCGTACTCATCATCGGATGCAACTTCATCTTCCACTTCGTCGTCGACGATGCTGGCGGAAAGTGCAGGAGCGGCGACAGTGCGAGACGATTCGAGATCATCGTCATCGTCATCGTCTTCAAACGTCAGGACGCTGGTATTTGTTCCGACTTCTTCATCGTCATCATCAAGACCGGCCAGTTCAAATTCGCTGTCACGTCCAGCGGCCTGAGCAGGAATTTCAAACTGAGTCGTCATGGCAGCGGAATCTGACAGGATCTTTTTCCCGCCAGGAATCGCCTGCATCGGCATGGTGCGCCCCATGTCGTCCGACGCAATCGAGATCCCGCTGTCATCATCAATGTCGAGAGAAATTCCGCTGTCGCCGGCATCAAGGCTGATCCCGCTGTCGTCGGTCAGCATCGCGCTGCTGTCAAAGCCTTCCAGACTGATGCCGCTGTCACCACCAAGGTGCGCGCCGCTGTCAAATCCTTCAAGGCTAATCCCGCTGTCGTCCGCCTCAAGACTGATCCCGCTGTCGATTTCCAGAGAAATCCCGCTCTCATCAGCATCCAGCCCAATCCCGCTGCCGTGGACGTCCAGGCTGATACCGCTGTCCATCGGAGGTCGAACGCCGGAACCTTTGTGAATCAGCTTCAGATCGCTGTCTTCCGGAACAATCGGGAACACAATCGTCCGAGCGTTTGGGTCATCATATTCATCGGCTTCGTCCGGCTCTGCCAGGCGAATGTCGCTGTCTGTCTGATCCGGATCGGCTGACAGTTTTACGTCGCTGTCACTGTCAAAGGCATCGACAAGCAGATCATCGCTGCTCATCAGTTTCACGTCGCTGTCAGAATCCGATCCGGTGAAATTCAGATCGTAAGCGTCATCGTCGTCAGTGGGCGAAACGTCATCAGACAAACGCACGTCGCTGTCGGAATCAGAAAAATTCAAAGTCGCTTCGTCGGCGTGCAGAACATCGATGTCCGCATCGTTTGGCACTTCCGCTGGAGACTCAAGCGGCGATTCTATTTCGGCTTCTGTTCCGGCGCCGACAAGCTGAACATCACTGTCGGAATCAGACAGAGGTGCGTCGTCACTCCAGCCGCTGAAGTCCAGCGCGTCGTCTTCTTCCGCTTCTGGTGAGTCGGCTTCCAGCGTGGGTCCCGAATCGCCAGTCAGGCGCAGATCGCTGCCGGAATTTGCGAGCCCACTGGCGTCGTTCTCATCTTGGAACATGGAATCATCAAAGAACAGTCGGACGTCGCTGTCTGAAGAGGACAGGTCGTCGGCCTCTGGCGCGTCAAGAACGGACGACGATGAGTCGCTGGTATTAATGATCGGAAAGTCAGGCGATGAGTCGGCCTGACGAGTTCTCAGGAACTCGTCAATATCCTGTTCGCGGAACTTCCAGCTCCCGCGATCTGCGAAGCCCCGGATATCTCCCAGTTCACGGAATCGCTTCAGTTGATCTGTGCTGATCCCAAGTTGGCCGGCCGCCTCTTCAAGACTCAGATATTTCTTCGCCATGTTTTACCAACTCCCGGTGGGGATTGTCTCAGGAGCAACCATGGCACGGGCTCCCCCCGCGTCCAATGTCGCCCAAACGTCATAATCAGACCGCCAGTACGACCGGTCGTCCTGACCTGAATACAATATCCTGCGCAACTTAATCTGTATCGAGAGATTCTAAAACCCGCCCTCGATGATGCAAGTTCTTTGTTGAGAACAGGCAACTAGTTACCCCGGTTGGATCCGCGAAAGGACAACTATCCCGATATCACCCTCTGTGCCGACATGTGAAAAAATCGTTAAAAGCAGTAAAAGTGGAAAAATTCCGAGAATTGTCGTCGTGAGCTGCCGCACAGGAAGGCTCCCTCAGTGTCCGATTCGGCGCAGTTGAGACGCCCACTTCACGAAAACCCTCAGTCCAGCATCCAACGCGGGACTTCCACATGATAAGGCAGGCTTAGCTTCTGCAGTCGTCACGATCCGTTTTTATCGGACCGTGACGAAATCGTTATGGTTCAGCAAGGCCTGCACAAAACTGATTCGGGCTCTTCGCGCGACGTCGATTCCCGAACTTCCCGTCCCAGAACTAGCGCCCACAGTCTCCAGCTGGTGCAGGGCGTCCTGCGAAACGGACAGTTCTTCCTCACCGGGCTCCGATGCGAGAACCGTCCGAAAGGCCTGCTGAATAAACTCCACTTCGGCAGCCTGGGGTAAATCGGACAGCGCTTGCCCGGCCTCAATGCGTGCTGTAATTTTTTCTGCCATCTCACGGACCAGCGCACTGTTCTCCAGAGCCAATGCCTGTTGAGGCACAATACTTTCCGCTCGCCGATAACATTCCAGAACGCTGGCATCATCAAACATCGAAAGAAACTTCTGATGCTCATTGTGAGAATGGACAAAGTACAAACTCCGCCGTTGCGATTTTTCATCATTCACCGCAATTGACGGCCCGCCCATCGTCAGGTCCAGGTCTCCGGCCAGCGACAGAAGACTGTCCCGGACCACCTGAGATTCCATGCGAACCGGATTTCTTCTCCAGTAAAAGCGGTTGTCTCCATCAGTCGCCAGCTGGTTTTCTGAAGCGCCAACGCTCGACGAAGTCATGCGGTAGGTATTGGACAACACGATCAGCCGGTGCATATGCTTCATGCTCCATCCATGCTCAATAAATTCCACGGCCAGCCAGTCAAGCAGTTCCGGATGCGTCGGTGCAGATCCCTTTCTGCCAAAATCAAACACCGCAGGAACAAGGCCTCGACCAAAGTGTCGCGCCCACAGATGATTGACAGCCACACGCGCCGGTAGCGGATGACGCGGGTCCGTGAGCCAGCGTGCGAATGCGGTGCGTCGTCCCGTGCTGGTGGCCGGAAATGGCTTGCGACGAGAATCCTCTGTCTCCAGATTGTTCTCCAGAGTTTTCAAAGCACCTGCTAACGACGCAAAGACCGTCCCCGGAACTTCAAGAGCCTGGCGGCTGGTTTCCGCGGCAGCCTTTGCCTTCGTCTGCTGCGATTCCATTTCCGCTCGCTTCTCAGGCGTCGCCTGCACGACGGAAAGTTCGGCCTTTGCCAGATCCGCTTCCGCTTTGGCGGCGGCAACAATTCGTTCTGCTCGAACAGCTGCCGTCACCAGTTCGCCCGTTGCCGGAGCCTCCGGGTTTTCCAGCCGTGCCCGTTCCGCCGTGGCTCGCGCAGAGATGGAAGCTGGTTCGGCCTCGGCTTCGGCCAGTGTCTTTTCGGCAATCCGAACCATCAGCTGTTGCTGCTCCAGAGGCAGCGGCCCGTCGTTCGAGGTGCCGGGTGGATTCACCATCGGCAATGCATCGGGCAGAGTAGTCAGGCTGAAGGAAAGAAATTCGGCTGTGGCATCAAATGCAATCAGCTCCAGCAGGCCTGGCTGACGTTCAACGGGCAGGCGATACGCAACCGACGGCTGGCCGTCGACGATCACATTCACCAGTGTCCCGCGAACTCGAATTGTCAGCTCGTGCGGTTCGTTCAGATTCACCGCTCGCTGTTCGGCACCTTCATTTGGATACGCCGGAGCTCCCTTGTTTCGATACGAGACCTGCGCTTTCGAACCGCCCACACAGGAACTAAGATAAACCATCACTTCATCGCCATCATCCGCAACACAATCGAAACGAATTCCGACGGACTTCCACGTGTTTCCGCCTGTGGGCTTGTACTTCAGCGTCGCCTGGAAATCGGTCGGCGGTTTCTGACGCAGACGCAGCGCTGCACGGTCCGTCCCAACCTGCGACTGAATCAGCCGGGAGTTCTCATACCGCCACTGGCCGCCCCGCTGTTCCCATCGATCAGGTTGCTCCGTGGCGAAGTTGTCGCTGACCAGCACTTCGGGAGCGGCTTCGTCAGTTCCCGTAGCCTGCGGATTTGCTGCCAATTTTTCCGCAAGAGCCAGCTCGGTCTTGGCAAGTTTCTGTTGGGCAGATTCCAGCGCAAGGCGGGATTCCTGAATTCGCCGCTGAGCCTCCTTCAAGTAGGTTTCAATCACGTCTGCACGCAGTCCAGGCTGCCTTGCTTCGACTGGCAGAGAAAGCGGTTCAACGGTAAATGGCGTGAAGGTCAGGAAGGCGGGGACCGTGGCAGTAATCGGTCGACTCAGGTCCGGGTTGCGATCATCACCACGAAGATGAAGATAGGTTGGCGCGTCGAGATTGCAGTCAAAGGCCCGCGGGATGCCGTCTTTTTCAAAGTCCAGTTGTCCCGGGATCGCGTCTGTACGAACCTGATACGGCTCAAAAATTGCGCGCAGCTGATAGTACTCCACGTGAGTCACCGGGTCGTATTTGTGGTCGTGACACTTGGCACAATTTACCGTCAGGCCCAGCATCGCTTTGGATGTATGTTCGACCGTTTCATCCAGCCAGCTTGTCCGGTTGAATTTGAAATACTGTCGCGCGAGAAATCCGGTGCCACGCAGTTTCTGCGGATCGTTGGGATACAATTCATCCGCCGCCAGCATCTCCCGCAGCATCTGATCGTACGCCTTGTCCTCATTCAGGGACTCAATGATCCAGTCTCGCCAGTGCCAGATGTGTTTCTGAGAATTTCGAACTTCAGCCCCCAAACCCCACCAGTCACTATACCGCCAGATATCCATCCAGTGACGCCCCCAACGCTCACCATATTGAGGACTCTCAAGCAGCCGGTTGACAACCGTTTCCCAGGCTTCCGGCGATTCATCCGCCAGAAATGTTTCCTGCTCCATCATTGAAGGCGGCAGACCGGTCAGATCAAGCGACACGCGACGCAGCCAAATTCTGCGATCCGCAGCCGGTTGCGGCGAAAGGCCTTTTTTCTGCTGCGCATAGGCAATGAACGCATCAATGGGATTTAAAACCCAAGCGGAATTCTGCACATTCGGAACGACGGGCCTCACCTGGGTTTTGAACGCCCAGTGTTCGCGTGGATCCGCTTCCGGAACCTCATCGACCGGAGCAACAGCGCCCTGCTCAATCCAGCGCCGGATGGCATTGATATCATCCGGCTTCAGCGGCTCGCCTTCCGGCGGCATACGTTCCGACAAGTCGGCAGCTGAAATTCGAGCCAGTAAAAGACTGTCGGCCACATTTCCTGGAACAATCGCTGCCCCTGTGTCGCCGCCCTGAATCGTGGCCGCAGCTGTGTCAACTCGCAGCCCGCCTTCCTGACGGAGCGCCCCATGGCAGGCAAAACATCGTTCCTGAAAAACGTGCCGAACCTGTTTTTGATAGTCGATGGCGTCGTCAGCAAAGAACGCAGAATTTAACAGCAGCATTCTTTGAATGATCTGGAGTACCATGCCGCTGTCTCGATGCAAAAGGCTTTACGTTTTGGAGAACTGAATTGTGCCGAGGGCACGGACAGTTTAAACCGAATGCATCCCAATGTCGTCCGCAAACCGAATTCTTTCAGGTCGCGTTATGTCAGACGTACACTCTTCGCAACAGCGTTCGTTCAACATGTCCCGAATTCGGTCCAGGGATACGAAGCCGGAAATGATTGTTCGATCACTCGTGCATCAGATGGGATTTCGCTATCGACTGCATCAGAAAGGACTGCCGGGAACTCCTGATCTGGTCCTGCCCGCGCATCGTAAGGTGATCTTTGTTCACGGCTGCTTCTGGCATATGCACTGCTGTCGCTATGGCAAAGTGACACCCGCGACCAATGCCGAATTCTGGAGCAACAAACGCCGCGGCAATGTCATTCGTGATCGGAAAAACCGCCGCCAACTGCGAACCGCCGGCTGGTCAATCCTCGTGGTCTGGGAATGCTGGACCAAAGATATCGACCGAAAATTGATTCCTCGTCTGACGGCTTTCCTGAAACGGCCGGAACGCTAAAAGCCGCCTGAGCAGTTGCAGCCTCTTAATCGATCCCTTCGTCCCAGCGCGACAGGCGGCACAAGTCGCTGCTGATTTCGAAATCGCGACAGGCCTGAGGCCGCAATTCGTAATGCCGACAGCGACGTGTCTCTACGCTCAGCCAGACGCACGGCAGCAGATCAAACTCCTGATCGGCAGCAATCCGCTGATGAATCGGCTCGATAAGCTCGGCAGGAATATCGCGTGCTTCGAATTCGCCCGGCTGAAACGGCGGAATCGGAGTTCTCATGCAGCAGGCTGCGCAGTCGTCGCAGGATTGAATCACATGCAGGGCCGGTTTGTCGTTCATGGGCGTGATCCTGGCAGTCGGTTCACTGAGGCTGTTTCACCGGTTCATTGGGGCGACGGACGCAAATCAGAGACAGCGTTCAGCAAATCGTTGAGCAAATCCGCCGAGGCTCGACCGTAGTTTCCAGACAAATCGCCAAGCAGGCCGAAGTTGAAGGCTTCGTTATGCTGAGTGGACGTGTCGTTGCTCACGTCATGGAGCGACTCGCCAGCTAATTAGCTTAAGGCTGTGAGCATTGACCGATCCCTGTTTCATTCCCCGGGTGAGTCCACCTGGGGACATAGCGTCGTTAAGTAGTTGTCCAAGCGGGCTTTCAAGAGCTGGGTTTTCGGAGGATCCCCGGAGTTTATTGCGGTCCGTGAGAGGTTGAGTGAGGCATGTGAAGTCAATCACATCACGCTGAGATTTCACCGCGATAACAACAAGATGCTCAATCCCACTTTGTTCCGCAGAAACCTCTGTGGGAAGGGATACGGAATTTCCGGGTTGAAGGCGATTGATTTCGCCTCGTTGTGGGAACAGAGCATGAATTCCGCACTGATTGTCAATGAACAGAAGTGTGACATCGAGGGGAAACTGACAGGGATTCCCCACGCGAATCGTCAGGTTCTCCCCGTTTCGCAGCACATCCTGTCTCAACTCATCCAGAGGCAGTGAAACGCCTTTTCGCTCAAGGCTGAGGTCGACACGAACGGACTCTCCGCTTTTACCTGGACGGTTTGCGTTGGCCGCAATCTTTTTGAGGTTTGTAGCTCCAGCGATTCGCGACAGTGTTTTGCGAAGCCATTCGGCTGTCAAGCTTTCCGGCGGTTCCGGAGAAATTCTGTTCAGTGGGACTGACTCTGAATCCTGCAGATCAGATTCGCCGTTCTCGACAGGGAGCAACGCCGCCCCATTCCTGCTGATGCTGATCAGCCAGTCTGCATTCGCCGGGTTATCGACAACCTCGATCTGCTTCCACTCCGAGTCGTCAGGTGTTGTCGTCGGAAATAGGTCACGGATTCGGTGGACTTCTTCGGGAACTGCGGAAGAAGTCGCAACGATCGCAACACGTAATCGCATTCGGCCTGCATCTGTATAGACGACTTCGCACCGCCCTTTATCTGGAGGTGACTGTGCGATCGTTTTTCCCTGTGCGTCACAGCAGACCACATCAGCATCAGTTGTGCGAGCCATCTGAACCCGCACAAAACCAATCGGATCTGGCGACGGATTTGTTTCAATTGGGAAAACGGACAGAATACTGCCTTGTGTAACGCCCAGCAGTAGTCCGGCGTTAACTGTCCAGCCACGGCCATTCCGGGAGATCAGGATGCGTGAGCGATTCGGCCAGACGGTCAATCCGAAAACTTCTCGGTCACGGTCTTTCCCCTCGATCATCGGCGTCGGAGCTGATCTTCCCCAGCCGGCATATTGGGTCTGAATCTGCTGGACAAGCTCACGAAAGGTGACGGGCTCAGTCGATCGCGAGAGAATCTGAGTCAGGGTATAGGTCAGCAGCCCATGCGGCTTTCGGTCTTCACCTTCGTTGGGAAGCAATCTTTCGACAGTCGCTTCAGATGACTGTGCCGCGTAGATGGCGATTACCGAAGAAGCGTCGAGGAGAACGTCGCGCTGACGACCTCCACGAGTTGTCTCAGCATTCGCCGGGACTTCATTCTTTCGAAGTCCGGTGACTTTTGGGGGGAATTGCTCGAGAGGAACAAGCACGCCCGGGGCAATTTGCCTGGACCGCTCTCCTGTGCCTCGAGTCATCGTGCCTGAATGACAGGAGTCGACGATGACAGTGACGATCGCGCTGCGTCGTTCAAGGACCTGCAACCAGATCCGAAGTTCGTCATCAACAATGGCATTGGGGACCTGTCCGATACTTCCATCCCAGGCCTGAACATCCGCCGGAAGAAAAAGTTCGTCCAGACCATCAGGTTCCGAGTCGTCGGGAGATGGAGTCATGTCCGGCTGCTGCGTCCCATGTCCGGCAAGAAAAATCACGATCTGTTCGCCTGACTGAGCTTCATCACCAAGCCGTTTGAACTCGCGTTCGATATTCGATCGAATCGGGCGGAGTTCAGCGCGGCCACTGGTTTCTGTCAACATGACAACCTGATGCTGTGGAAATCCAAAACGCTGGCAGAGCAGTTCCTGCATCATCGCGACATCATTGGCCGGACCCTGAAGATGCAGAGACGGATCCAGATGATCGTAGGTCGTACAGCCGATCAACAATGCTCTGCCATTGACCGTCTGATCAGCGGCATCAGCACGATTGAACAGGGCCGTGAAACTCAGAAACGCAATGAGCAGCATTTCACGAAGACGCGGATTTGTATGCACCATCAGGCTGGCTCAAATATCTCGGTAGTTTGAATTTACATTTTAGTGACTGACGAAGCAGGCATCAGTCGGCACCTGCGAGACAAAAAACCGACCAGAAATAGGGATGCACGAAGGGATTAGACGCCCCCGCAGCTCGCTGTTTATTCAGGAATTCTCGCTGCGATTCAGCCAGTGCGATACACGGGGCTGTTCCCCTATGGATTCCTTCGTGAAAGCCGGCGACAAGCTCCGGAGCCGTCCCGTCAAAGACATCC
This sequence comes from Planctomycetaceae bacterium, assembly GCA_041688565.1. Lineage (GTDB taxonomy): Bacteria > Planctomycetota > Planctomycetia > Planctomycetales > Planctomycetaceae > SXXK01. The sequence goes on along the minus strand of JBDNHX010000123.1, from coordinate 19,816 downwards.
CACAATCCCGACAAAACTGACCGTGCACCCGCATGCAAAAATGCTCGCTGCAGACCAAACAGATCATCGCCGGGCATAGGCGATTGATCACCCAGTCCTGAATAACAGGCGCTCAAAACGACCAGCCGCGCATGCACGCGGCGGGCAAAGATCTCTCGCGCCGTCAGGCGTCCATCGTTCATCTCCATAACCTGCAGACCAGAGGTTCCTTCCGCTTCAACAGCCGACGGTTCATCTTTTAGAATAATCAGATAGCTGTCCATGGGACTTTTCGCAAGGTTGTTGCCGTGAGTTGCAAACATGAGCATTCCGGGCTCGGACAACATTTGCTTTACGTTCGATTCATGAGCCTCAGTCCCTTCCAGCACCTGAATCAATTTGTCGCCATAAATCCTGCGGACATTCTGCAAATCTTCTTCGACACCGGCCAGAGGAGGACTGCCGGGTGCACTGGACAATCCGATTACTCGAACCTGATCAATCGGGATATCATCGCGTCTGCGGATCAGATCCCAGATTGTCAGTGAGGGCGCACAAGTGACAGCAAACGGTTCGTCAAGCACAAACTTTGGCTGCACCATTTCCTTCTTGCCTCGAGGTGCGATATCCCGTGATGTCACAAGGGCAGCAAAAGGGAGATAATGCAGGATATGCTGCGGCACCAGAACGACACGTTTCGTCTGCCGCAGTTCAGCAAGCACATCGTCAGGCAACAGAATGTTCCTCAGCCCGAAGAGTTCATCCTGCCAGGTATGATCGAAGCCGCGTGCCTGGAATCGACGCAGCATTTTTTGCGACTGCCCCTCAATTGTCGACAAGAACCGTCGCACGTCCCCCACGAGCTTTCGAGTAGCGACATTGGTGCCGTCAGTGTTCACAAGTGGAAAGGCACGGACATCACCCGCTCGAATCAAAAAACCCCAGCCCTGCTCAGCACCCAGGTAGTATTCAACAGCGGCAACATCCTCCGGCCAGTCCGCGAGAAGTTCTTCAAGATTACGAGGAGCCACGGACTCTTCCTGCTCACCGATCCCCAGTTCGGTCAGCAGGTCCTGAGCTGCGCGTGCCTTGGCGAGTTCAGCCGACTGAAGCGCGGCCCTGGGGTTGCCTTCGGCCAGATGCAGCTCTACCAGTTGTTCATAGATAAAGCTGTGCCGAGAAAAATATCCGGCCCGAGCCTGCCCGGTCTGATCCTGTGGAAATCTGGCCCGCTGCAGTTCAGCCAGATGCTGTGCGATCGTGAAATGCCGAATAGCATCTGCACGTTTATCGGAGGCCACAGCGATCAAACCCAGCAGCCGCTCAATCGTTTCCACGCCCGAAAGTTGACCGAGTTCAAGAAACTGTGATCTGGCCTGTTCCGCGTATTTTACAGCAGCCGGCCAGTCCCGATTTCGAAAGGCCAGTTGGGCCAGCAGTTCCGACGCGACTGCGAGAGTCATCGGTTCTGTGGAGCGGACATCTTCAGCCGTCACGCTCAATGCCAAGTCTGTGGCTTCTTTGGAAGCGGCGACTTCACCCGCCAGGAACTGCCGCGTCTGATCGTCAGAGGCGACATCCAGAGTTCGGATGACATCTGCAAGAACCGATGCTGTTCGAGCCTGATTCAAGCGGACAGCATCAGTCGCTTTCAGATCGTTCAGCTCATTCGCAATCTTCGCAGCCGCCACGTATTGCTGTTTTGCTGCCAGAAGATTCTGCAAACACGTCAGCACAGGCTGGTCAACTCCGGCAGCCATCTGGAACGCATGATTTCCGAGGCTGTTCTGAGCCAACAAGAGGTGAAAGTTTCCAAGATTGTTATGAGCTCGCAAAAGATCGGCCGCTCCATCAGGTGTTCCATTCAAGGCAGAGAGCATTTCGATCGCCTTCGTATACTCCGTGATGGCCTCATCTTTGCCGCCAGTTCCAGCTTCAGCAAAGATGGCAGCCCGATAGAGCATTTTCAGTCCGCGTAGCCGCCGAGGAGAGGTGTCATCCGGTCCTTCTGTCTCGTCCGAGATGTCGTCGAGAATCCGGAGAGCATCAGACCATTGTCCTGCAGCGATCAGTCTTCTGGCTGAATCGATGGATTCGAAACCAGTGTCGGTTCCAGTGGGCAGTGTCGCCACCTCGCCCTGAGCGTAACCGGGATCTGCTGCGAGGTTCTCCAGCCAGTTCAGCAATCCATCCCGAGACTTCTTTAAGTGTTCAGAATGTGGTTCCGGAAGGGATTCTACAAGATCAAGTGCGTCTCCCAGAAACGCCGGTTTGTTGTCATCCGCACGAAAGCTCAGAAGATGTTCAACTGCATACTGGATTGCCAAAAGATCCGTTTGGCTGTCGATAGTTGCATACATCGAATCAATCGGTGACTGCTGCGGATGTGCCTGATCAGTATCCAGAATCGTAAACTGATTTCGCTCCAGTCCCTTGTCGAAGCGAATCGAATACTGCCCCGGAGGAAGACCGTTTCCAAAGCCCTCCGGCCATTCCTTCCAGTTCGACAAAGCAACTTGAGCCTGTCCTTCAGCGAAAGGGATTCGCAGCACAACTTCTTCGGAGCCGCCACGAGCTAAGATTGCGACTCGAGCTGGGAGCGATCCTTTTTCCGCAGTTCGCCGAATTGTGGGACGCGACGAGAGAATTTGTGCGCCATCCTGTGGCGTAACAAATCCAGAACCTCGGATGAGGGTACTACCATCAAGGGGTTCGAGTTGAATTGTTGCTAGTAGAGTTCCGGCTTCGGAAGGACCGCCGACACCATGAAGATCACCACTCCGAATATTTCCTATGAGCGAAGATTCAGCAATACGATCAGAATCATCGGGCCACGAACCACCGGCCTTCAATATCCGCCAGCTTTCGTTGCCGGTTGTCGGCTTCCAAACCAGCAGACCAGCAGGAGTTAATGGGGGCAGCGGCTCTTCCAGGTTCAGCTCGACCAGTTCCAAAGCACCAGTCACGGTGATTTGAACGATAATGGCGTTTCCTGCGACCCGCTCAGAAAACACCTCTAATGGTTCATCAGCCGGGGTCTGGCAGATTCCAGAAATCACCACAATTGATGCGAGAACGAAGGTCAAAAGGAATTTATGCCTGTCCACACTCATTGTCCGAGAAGCCTGAAAAACCTGAAGTTTCGTCGTTAACATCAGAAGGAAAATTGTATAAGGGAAGGGAATCCCAGTCGGTCCGAGGCACTTGAAGATGCAGTCGCAACGATTGCGTAAAGATAGTCCGAAACACGGTCCACTGGAGAAGTCTGGTACGACAATAAACGCAACAACAGACGGGAAGCGGACATGCTGTCGATGAATATCACGACAATTGGCAGAATACAAGTGGCAAAGTTAATGGAAAGCGAGCCTGCCTTTTGGACAGAATGCAACATTCTGGAAAACTGACACGTCCTGCCAGTTACAGAGGCGCACAGGGACTCTTATGAGACGAAATCTGTGCCATCAGCTGATGTATTGTGTCCGGGTTCGATCGGTCCGCTCGTTTCTAAGGTAAGAACATTCTGCCGTGACATCTGAACTCAAACAGGAGCCTGACGCCGACACGGAACGTCTTGCAGCATGGATCCAGGGCATCAAGCTGGGGAATCAGATTGCAGCAGCCGAGTTTGTCGGCCAATATGAGCCCGAGGTGCGGCGGTTTATCCGCTTTCGTCTAACGGATCCTCGCTTGCGCCGTCTATTCGATTCCGTTGACGTCTGCCAATCAGTGATGGCCCGTTTCTTTCACCATGTTCGGACAGAACGGATCTCCGTTGAGCATCCTCTGCAGCTACTTAAGTTATTGACCACTATGGCTCGGAATTCCTTGTTGGATCAAGCGCGCAAAGCCAAAGTCCGTCACCGCATCTCGGGACACGATGGAGATCCGGAACAGTTGCCGTATCTGAAAGATCCAGGTATTGCACCGGTCGACCAGGCTGAACGTGCTGACCTTGTCTCATTGATTCGCAGCAGACTCAGGCCTGATGAACAACTCGCTCTGGACAAATGGATGGTGGGGCACGGATGGGAAGCATTGTCGATCGAGTTCGCATGTGAGCCGGATGCCATTCGAAAAAAACTGACTCGGGCGATTGACCGTGCGACCAAAGAACTGGGGCTGTCGGAGGACGGCGATGTCTGAAAAAAATCGTGAGACCCACACAACAGACGCGACGACCGTTGCCGGACAGCAGATTTCCGTGGCATCAGCGGAACTGTCGAACAAACTTATGTGTATCCTTCGGGAGACCAGACAGCAACCCATGGCAACAGTCCCGATGGTCGAAGATGTTTTAAGGAATCAGGGGCTCCATCCCGCAACTCTCGACGCAAACGTTTTGACGGACCTTGTCTACACGGAATGGATGTTAAGACTGGAGCAGGGAGAATCCCCGTCACGCGAAGAATACCTGCGGCGTTTTCCGCTGATCCGATCTCAACTCGAACGGCAATGGATGCTCGATGACAGCCTGGTGAGTATCGCCCAGCAGACGATAATTGAAGGCGCCGCATTTGGCGACACGGAATCCTCTGAGGGTAACAGTTTTTCAACGCCTCAGCCGGTTCGACTGGACTCTATCGGAAAGTACAGGATCATTTCGTTATTGGGTTCCGGTGGCCAGGCAGATGTCTACAGAGCAAGCCATCCTGGACTCGGCCGGGACGTTGTCATTAAAGTGATTCGACCGCGTTGGCATTCTGGTTTGATCTCTGAGAGTGTTCCGCCTGAATCTGCGATGACTGCGTCACTCACTGAAGGGCGCCTTCTGGCTCAATTATCGCATCCCAACATCGCTCAGATTTTCGATGTCGATCTGCAGAACGGTTGTCCATTTCTGGTGATGGAATACGTGCAGGGACTTTCGCTCGACCAATATTGTCAGGCGAAGCGGATGGATGGGCTGCAGACAGCGATTTTGCTCAGAAAAATCGCGTTGGCTGTTGCGGCCGCACACGAACGTGGGATTCTGCATCGCGATATTAAACCTCAAAATATCGTCGTCGATGCGGATGGCAGTCCCAAACTCATTGACTTTGGACTCGCCAGAATGGCTGATGTCTGGCAAACCTGCGACGAACATCCCGGGATCTGCGGCACTCTCGGATTTCTGTCTCCGGAACAGGCTGCGGGTGATGCGACCAGAATTGGTCCAACGTCCGATGTCTTCGCGTTGGGGGCTGTCCTCTTTTTCATGCTCACCGGAGAACCGCTGTACCAGGGTTCCAGCACGATCACGGGTGTCTCGATCGAAGGACTTCTGGAAAGAGCAAAACAGTGTGACTGGGATCGATCGATGCTCCGCTCTCCTCAGATTTCCAGAGGATTGGCGGTGGTCTGTGAACGAGCTCTGCAGCCGGATCCATCATCGCGGTTTGCTTCCGCTCGGGAATTCGCGGAGGCACTGTCGGACTTTGCAAAACCGCGCCGGATACCTGCGTTTGTCAAAGTCACAGCGGCAGCCACTCTTTTTGCGGCCCTTGCGCTGTTTGTATGGCAAAATTCGAAGACCGAGACGAAGCCGAAGGTCATTCCGCTGGATGTGAACGCAGTTGCAAACAATTCGCATTTGAGACCCATTATTCATCGGGACGATGCACGAATCGAACTGCTGGATGCTGTTCCGCTGAAGTCCGGTACTTCGCTGCATTTGGAAGCAGAGATTCCGGCAGGTGTGTCTTTTATTCTACTGTCCATCAACGGCACAGGAAGAATGCAGCAAGTCGACTCGTTCCCGGCGAAAACAGAGAATTGGCATTGGCGATATCCTGAGGAGCCCACGGAAGTCCTTCCACTGACGGGCCCGGCAGGCACAGAATGTCTGATGCTGCTTGGGACAGCAGACATTGAGACAATGAAACGGGACTCAGTGGCGAATAATTTCAGTACGGCATGGCAGGAAGGCTCTGAGTGGCCTCAGATCGCATCAGACACTCTGCTTCGTCTCCGTGGTAAACAGGTAACAGTGGAGCAAACGGCTCGTGACTTTGGGGCGCCGCAACGAACTGAGCCCAATCCTGCCGAGAGAGTCACAATGTCACTTGAGAAGTTTGCTGTGAGGTTTGAGTCAACGTATCCTTTGATCGAGGGGATTGCCTTTCGTCATATCAGGTGATTTTGTTGTGTCTGATTACAGAAAAGAGTTCCATCCTGTGACTTCGTGCGGCCTGACACCAATTGTAATGCGAATCCTAAGATGCGTGTTCCTGACCGCATGTGTCGCGTTGGGGGACAAGGCATACTCGTTTCAGTCAGCTGTCGACTTACCTGCATTGACTGACGCCCAGAAGGATCGACTGAAAGAGAGAGACACGTTCGAAAAAGAAGCACAGCAACATGTGCTGGAAGGGCGACTTACCGAAGCGCTCGCGACCGCTCGGAAGATGCTCGCTATTGAACAGGAAATTCTGGGACCTGAACATGCCAATGCCGTTGGTTCCTGGGAAATGATCGCTCAACTGCAGACAAAGCTGGAGGATTTTTCGGGCGCTAAAGAGAGTCGGGAAAAACTCATCGAGATCCAGCGGAGTATTTCAGGTCCCGAACATTGGCGGACTGCTGATGCCCAGCGCGCTCTAAAACATCTGGACGTCCTGCAGAAACTTGCTCCGGGTGACAGACAGCAATTGAACGAAGTATCAGCCTTGAACCTGACAGCCATGGGGCTCTTTCGCGACGGGAAATCTCAGGAAGCAATTCCACTGTTCGCTCAGATTGCAGAAATACTTCAGAAGATCCTTGGCGAGGATCATCCTGAGTATGCCATCAGTCTCAACAACCTGGCTTATCTGACAGACGAGCTTGGAGATTCCGCAAAAGCGGCGTTACTTTACACTCAGGCGAAGGAGATCTATCGCAGAACTCTGGGCGAGAAGCATCCGGAGTTTGCCACAGCATTGGTCAATCTGGGGAAGCTGTATCAGGCAAAAGGAGAGTACCTGAAAGCGGAACCTCTGCTGCTGCAGGCCGTTGAAATCAATCGCGGAACATTGGGTGAGAAAAATCTGTCCTTTGCAATCACCTTGAGTAATCTCGCGGGACTTTATGACTCAATGGCGCAGTATTCAAAGGCCGAGCCACTCTACCTTGAATCCCTGGAAATCAGGAAATCTCTTCTCGGAGAAGAGAACTATCAGTATCTCACGGCGCTTAATAATCTGGCCGTTCTTTATGCGTCAACTGGTCAAAATGTCAAGGCTGAAAAACTCCTGCGGCAGGTTCTGGAGATTAATCGAAAGCTGTACGGTGATTTCCATCCTGTCTATGCCACCAGTCTGAATAATCTGGCTGCAATTCTTAAGGCTATGGGCGACAATCAAAAGGCCGAACCGCTCTACGCTGAGTCATTAGAGATTCGCAGAAAGCTTCTCGGCGAGAAGCATCCGGACTTTGCACACAGCCTCAACAACCTCGCTGTGCTTTACGTGGCCCTTGGAGACAATGCCCGAGCCGAACGATTATTTAAGCAGGCACTCGAAATCAAACGGACCACTCTGGGTGAGAAACATCCGGATTATGCGACGGGTCTTAATAACCTTGCCGAAGTCTATAAAGCCAACGGGGATTTTGTTCCGGCGGAACCACTTTTTCGAGAAGCCCTGGAGATTCAGAAGAACACCGTCGGCGAACAACACCCGGACTATGCCAACAGCCTCAGCAATCTCGGAATGATGTATTCAATCATGGGAGATACATCGCTGGCCGAGTCACTTTTTCTTCAGGCAAGGGAGATTCGCGAAAAGGTCTTCGGAGTTCTTCACGTTGACTACGCCATCAGCGTGAACAATCTGGCCGATCTGTACAACACCATCAATCAGCCTGACAAAGCCGAACCGCTGTTTCTACAGGCTCTGGAAATCTACCGGGCGGCATTAGGTGAAGCACATCCGGATTATGCCGTTAGCCTGAACAACCTCGGACAATTCTATTATTCGAAGCAAGATACTGCGAAAGCGGAACCGCTCTTCCAGAAGTCCATTGAGATCAAGCGTTCTGTCCTCGGTGAACAGCATCCTGGTTATGCTGTGGGACTCAGCAACCTCGCGATGCTTTACGAAGGACGAGGAGACTTCGATCGGGCGGAGCCCCTGTTTCAGCAGGCCCATCAGATCTTTCAGAGTGTCTGCGGTAAAGAACATCCTACATACGCGACCAGTCTGAGTAACCTGAGCAGGCTCAGTGAATCTCGAGGACAACATGTTCTGGCAGAATCGCTGATTCGCGAGTCTGTCATGTTGACCAGAATGCATGTCGAGGCCACGGCAGCCGTGCAGTCGGAGCGACAGCAGTTTCTGATGGAAATGGCAAACAAAAGCGTGCTCGATCTCTATGTGTCGGTCGCCATTTCGTCAGGACAGTTCTCCGACGAAGTCTATCAGGAGGTACTGGCGGCAAAAGGCAGTGTCTGGCGGCGACAACAGAAAACTCGCACACTGCAGGCTGAGCCGGAACTCATGCCCCTGTTTGCAGACCTTCAGTCAGTGGCAGCCCGGCGAGCAAAACAAACGCTCCTGACTCCCAATCCGGACTCCGCCGAGGATTGGCGACAGCAGCTTGATCAACTGGCTCAACGGCAGGAAGATCTCGAAAAAACTCTGGCGAGTCGTAGCGCAGCTTACCGGAAAATTCAATCGCCAATCACGGTTGCTGAACTTCGGGCCGCGTTGCCGGAAGGACATGTTGTTGTCGATTTTATCGAGTACGACCAGTTGTTGAAGACGGCCGAGTCCTCCTCTGGTGCTATGCATCTGGAACGACATCTGGCTGCCTTTGTGCTCCGCCGTGATGTGCCGACGGTGAAACTGATCTCATTAGGTGCAGTCAAAACGATTTCCAGCGCGATTGAAACCTGGCGAGTGAGTTTTGGTCAATCAGTCGAGGCTCAGGAAGCTGGCCAGGTCCTACGAAATCAGGTTTGGATTCCCCTCGAGCCATTTCTGGAAAACACCCAAACCGTACTGGTCTCTCCTGATGGCGTTCTTGGTCGATTCCCGCTTGTTGCACTCCCGGGAAAAACAGCTGGATCATTCCTTCTGGAAGAACGAGCGATCGCCATCGTCCCTGTTCCACAGGCTCTGGTTTCTCTGCTGGCCAGGGACGTTACTAATCGACCGGAGGTGGATGGAAATCTGCTGGTGTTGGGCGACGTCGACTACGACTCATTGCCCGGTAACATCGAATCTTCACCGAAGAAGAAGTTCGGCCGCCAACTGGCCGGCCTGCGTGGCGCTGATTGGCGCAATTTTACTCCATTGCCGGCAACGCGAGGCGAAGTGGCCACGATCGATAAGCTCTATCGGGGACTGTTTGGCGATGCCGGCGTCACGGTCCTGGAGCAGACCCTGGCGAGTGAAGCCCGGTTTCGTCAGGAAGCCACACGCCATAAATTTCTGCATATTGCCACGCACGGTTTCTTTGCACCGGAATCACTGCGGTCTGCTCTGGAGCATTCCGTGACTCGAAGCGTTGGTTCCGGACCGGAGAATGGAGCCCAAAGATATGTCGGAGTTCCGCCGGGAATGCTTTCGGGATTGGTCTTCGCGGGCGCTAATCGGGAACCGGACGGGCTTGAGGATGACGGAATCCTGACCGCTTCAGAAGTTGAAAGTCTCGATCTGCGTGGAGTAGATTTGACTCTGCTGTCAGCCTGTGAAACCGGACTCGGCGAAGTGGCAGGCGGCGAAGGCTTGCTGGGACTTCAGCGGGCATTTCAGATCGCGGGAGCCCGAAGTGTGGTGGCCAGTTTGTGGGAAGTTTCCGATGAGGCGACTCGAACGCTTATGGAAAATTTCTACGACAATCTTTGGAATAAAGAACTACGTATGCTGGAAGCCCTGCGTGAGGCTCAACTTTCTATGCTGAAAGAGGGACGCCAACGTGGCCTGGTTCGATTGGATAAGTTACAGGACGGCGATATTTCCAAACGAACGCCGCCTTTTTATTGGGCCGCCTTCGTGTTGAGTGGCGATTGGCGATAGGTTTCAGAGGCAGACCAGAAATGCAGGGCCCTGACTGTAGTAGCCGGGCCACTTTCGTCAAATCCCTGGTTTATGATATAAGGTGAGGTGGTCCTTGTTTCATATATCGACCAGTATTGTCCCCGTTCAGTTCCAACAATTGTGGTTGGCCTGCGCCGTACTGCTGTGCATGATAACCTGTGCTTCTGCTCCAGCAGCAATGTATCAGGAGGGGACACCGGCGGAGAACCTCACAGCGGCTCAGCAGGAGCAGCTGCAGCAATGCGATCTTGAATGACAGAAAGGGTTTGATCTCCTCGTGGCGGGGAATCGCGCAGGAGCGACAGTCCATATCAGGGCTGCCATCGCCATTGAACGAAGTGTCTTTGGTGATGAACATGATCGAGTCCTGGCCAATTTCCCCATGCTTCCAGATCTTCTCGAAGTGCAGGAACAGTTCGAAGAAGCGAACGCCGCTCACACAGAGATTATCGCGGCGTTTAGTAAAAGATACGGTCCTGACCACTGGCAGACTGTCGACCAGCGAATTGCCACCGAGGACTGTGTTCGACGAGGTCAGTTAAGCAGTGAGGATCGAGCACGGCTGAGGGAAGCCACGACGGCCTCTGGGAAAGTCAATGCTCTGTGCGATGCGGGACAGTTTTCTGAAGCGTTGAAACGAGCCACTTTTGTAGTGGAGCGGCGGCGTGAGTTGATCGGCGAAAAGAACTCGACGTATGCCCTTAGCCTTGCCAAACTGGCTATTGTTCACACCATGCTGGGCAATTTTGCGACCGCAGATTCGCTCTATGAACAATCCCTGGTGATTGAGAAGGAGACATTGGGCGAGCGGCACCCGGAATACGCACAAACGCTCAGCAATCTCGCCGTTCAATGTGACGAACTTGGTCAGTATCTGAGGGCCGAAAGCCTCTACGAAAAGGCAGTCGGCATCAATCTGAAAGCCTTCGGAAGCAAGAGCGCTGCTTACGGAGCCAGCCTCAACAATCTGGCCGTGCATTCTGACCGACTGGGCGATTTCGAAAAAGCAGAGACTCTTTATCTCGAAGCCATTGAGACGTACCGCCAGACTCTGGGTGATGCGTCTCCGGAAACATTAACAGCGACCAGTAACTTTTGTCGGCATCTGCTGGCACGAGGCGAACTGACATGTGCTGAACCTCTGATCTTGAATTTGATAGACCAACGTCGGACGGTACTTGGCGACAATCATCCTCAATACGCCGAAAGCCTGAATTTGCTCGGTTTGCTCTTTGAAGCAAAACACGAGTTCGCTCGTGCTGCCGAACAGTTTCAAAAAGCATTGGCCTTTTTGAAACAGGTTTATGGTGAGCAGAATCCCGGTTGGAGATCGGCTTGCAAATCGGACCCACTTCGGGAGATAGATCGGCGCGTAAATCGGACCCACCGTATTGGACCGTAGAATCTGCCTGTTTAATGGGCAGGTTTGAGGTCAAGGATGTTGCCGATGTCGAAAACGCTCAGGGCAATTTCGCTGCTGCGGAAACACGCTATCGGGAAGTGCTGCGGACGCGAAGAGTCGTTCTGGGCGAACAGCATCCGGATACCACAAAGACACTATTGGCCTTGAGTGGAAGATTCGGTCGGCAGATGTCTGCAGTGCGCGGTGCTGAATGGAAAGCCTTCGAACCACTTTCGGCAACTCGCGGTGAGTTGGCTTCGATCATAAAACTTTATCAGGATCAGTTCGGTCCGTCTGGAATGACCGTACTGGAAGGCACCGAAGCACGTGAAGAGAGATTTCTGCGACGAAGCGGTGCGTCATCGATTCGTACATGTTGCGACACATGGTTTCTTTGCTCCATCTTCACTCCGATCCGCACTGCAGACCAGTGACCAGGAAGAGTGCGGACTCCAGTGTTTCTTCTTCAAACGTCAGGTCATAAAGAAACGTCGACGTCTTTTCACCAACGGATTGCTCGCTCTGCGCCATCACCGCGTTCAACTGAATCCCCAGCAGGAAAAACAGGAGCAACGCTTCCCGAACTCGTAAAACGAAGTTTTTCATGCCCAGTCTTCCACCACCATCAAATTCCTGAGCCGCCCGAATCAGGTGAACAAATGCGAGGGAAACTCTTTAGAACTGGTTATGGTTTCAGCTTGGAGAAAAAATTGTTAGAGGAACGTGAGCGAAGTTTGGCGGCAAACCTGCCGGTCCAGCACATTCAAACTTCCTTCTCAAAAGGTTCGGCGAAAGCTGCCGATTAAGTTGTCCACCTGCAATAACTGCAATTCTGGTGGATACCAGAACTCGGCGTGGAGAGCTGATTCAATTGGTCTCAATCACGATCGTCGCTTCGTCTGGCCCCGACAGATGATGAATCTTGACATACCAGCCTGCTTTGTAAGGTCCGGAATTCCAGCGAACCTGCGTCTTATTCTTCGCCACAGATCTCGTGTACAGGGCTTTTGCTGATCCATCCCGCGCTACGGTAATGCCCAGCGTCGAACTGCCTTCCTGTGTGTTCTCTGCACTTGATACGACGCGGGCCGACACAATGGCTTCCTGCTGAACATCGTAAACCAGACGTGGATCCAGGAGAAAATGCTCACCTTTTTTGATCGTCACAGTCCATCGCTTCGGACCGCCAGCAAGACCACGCGATTTTTCTTCCAGTTCAGACCGGATTCGTGCGGCGAGTGCGGCGAGAATTTTGTCGTCCGGGCGCATTGAAACAGCAATCTCGACGAGGTCACTCAATTCCGCCGTGTCTGCATCAGCCATTTTTGTTTCTGGTTTTGAGCGTGCATCCACAACCGGATTCTGATGCAGAATCTGGACGCCTACCAGAATCGACTCCGGGGAAGACATGGCTTGCCCGTGTTCAATTAATGATTGCGCCAGAATTCGTTTTTCAAGCATTTGCCCCGCGACAGTCGGTTCGCCGGGCAATGCATTCGCATCAAATGGCAGCCTGTCTTCCACCGAGGCGGAGAGTGTCCCCAGCAGGAGTGCGACGATTAAAAACATAGATTTGTACATGACGGGGAAACCTCAGGGTCGAAAAAAAATGACACCGGAACTGTCACAATCTGAGTTTCGGGCAATGACATCCTCACCTCACCGAAAAAACGCTTCAGGCAGAATCATTACGCTTTTGCGAGCAAGAAAGCAAATCCTGACGGGTAATGTCATCAGGGACAATTCCAACAAATGCCATACTTGCTAAACGTTGCTCTGCACAGATCAGGACAAACAAAAACGTTTTTTCTGGATCTGTGATAAACATGATCCAGCCGCATGAATTCCAACTGCGGAGATTGTCGCGAGCTTTGAGTACGTTCCGACGAGCAGACGCTTTGGACGCCGCATGAGCGATTATGGTTTGACTGGACGAGGACTGTTCTTAGTGCGTCGCGTAACAATCGAAAGAAGCGTGTCGTCTTCTTCTTCATTCTTCTTTTCGAAGGACTGCAGGACAGGCAGGGGGTCGAAGGCTTGCCAGGCTGGCATGGCGGAGAGGAAGGCTGTCAGGAGCGAACCGCCGCGCAGAACCCAGATGACATATCCGACGGAAAGAGACGTCGAGACAACTGCGGACGAGCCGATGACAATCTTCTCCATCGATGGAAGAACGACGATGTAGGATTCTTCTTCAGCTGCTGCATCCTGTGCAGATATTGTAAATTGGATGTTGGGCACAAAGGCCTCAGATGCCATGACCATGCCGGAATCCATGGACCAGAGCGACTGTGTCGCGCCGACGATTGAGTTTACGTCATTGTGTCCAATGCTCAGACTGTCAGAACTTGTTTGAATCAACGGACCATCGCCAGGCAGAACGACGATTTTGAAGGCCGCAAACGCCGATTCACCGTCTTCTGAAGCCTCGCTGGCAGCTGAAGCGGCCGCGGCGGTAACGCCGGTTCCGGCCATAGTCACCAAAGTGCTGTTGTCGGACCGTCCTGAGTTCCGCGTGGCTGTCGTGGTCGTATTGTCTGTTGTCCCCGTATTTGTGGTCGTATCCGTCGTGTTCGTTGTGTCCGACGAATTTGAAGAATCGCCCGAAACGCTGGATTCGCCGGATGAATCAGTTAATGAACCGTTCCCACTGCCACTGCCTGAGCCACTGCCTGAGCCACCATTTCCGCCTGGACCAACCAGCGGAGTCACTTCGATAAAGACAACCGCCAGATTACTCCACAGAGTTCCATCGGTGACCTGGTATGAAAAGCTGTCGATGCCGGAAAAAGTCATTTCCGGAGTGTAATTCAGCGTGCCGTCCGAATTCAGGATCAGAGTTCCATGAGCCGTCCCGGAAACCAGTACTGCCTCAAGTGCGTTGTCGTCTTCATCAAAGTCGTTCCCCAGAAGTGCTCCCGGCAATGTCGTCAGCGATTTCATCTGAGTAACGATCAGTGAATCATTTACAGCCACCGGAGCGCCATTGACATCGATCAGGCTGATGATGAAGGACTTCGCGAATCCGTGACCGGCCAGATCAGTGGCCATGGCGGTCACCACGTGACTGGACGCGGTCTCAAAGTTCAGCATCGCTCCGGCAACGACTGTGATTCGCCCGGAGGAAGCATCAATCACAAATCGGCCTCCGGCGTCATTTAGCAGATTGTAGGTGAAGGACTCGCCAGCATCCGGATCGGTTGCCGTGAGTTGTCCGACGAAGGTGCCGGCTGCTGAATTCTCTGCAACCGAGCCCCCGCCAATCAGGATGTCAGTGACGGATTCGTTCAGATCATTCAGGTGAATGACGATTGTCTGGCTGTCCGACAAACCACCGGCGTCGGTTACCATCACGTTGAGCTGGAAAGAGGTTACCGCTTCGTAGTTCAGCACCGACAAATTCAGAACTGTGATTTGTCCGTTGCGGGCATCGATTGTGAATGCCGTCCCGGTGTCACCGCTCACAATCGAGTAGGTCAGCACCTCTCCAGTGTCGACGTCGGTCGCCACAACCGTGCCGACCAGTGTCCCAGGGCTCGTATTTTCGTTGACCGACAAGGGTGGTGTGTTGGCCAGGACAGGCGCTTCATTCTGATCGGCAAGAGCGATCGTAAACGTCCGCACGGAAGTCGAACCGTCTGTCGAGGTGGCTCGAATGACGACGTTGTGACTGGCCGCCGCTTCGCGATTCAGCAGCGTTCCATCCGCCACAGTGACCACACCCGTCAGACTGTCGATGGCGAACCGTCCGCCAGCGTTGTTGTCGAGCGAGTAGCTGATGGCATCGGTGCCGTCGCCGTCGCTGGCAAGGGCCGTGATGCCCACGATCGTCCCGTTTGCAACGTTTTCTGCGACTTCGTTCAACGCGGTGTTGTTGTCCACGATCGCCGTTGTGAAAAATTCATTGACGTCCGTTAGATTGATCGTCAGCATCAACATTGTTGCTGATGAATCGGCGCTGGTGGCTCGAACGATGATCGAGTAGCTCGTTGCGAATTCATAATCGAGAGCCGTTGCTCCGACGGTGACAACACCCGTGGCGGCGTTGATTTGGAATTTGCCACCGGCGTTGTCATCGAGCGTGTACGTGATCGCGTTGGTCGTGGCGTCGGAGTCGCTGGCGTAAACCGTGATCCCGGTCAGCGTCCCCTGTGCTGACAGTTCGGCGACAAGATTGGCCGTCGCGTTGATATCAACGGCTGGCATGATGTCGAACTCATCAACGTCGATCAGAGCAATGTCAACGGACATCGTTGAGAACGAACCGTCGTCACTGACCGCTTGAATCAGGATCGTGTGCGCTGCCGCCGCTTCGCGATCCAGCAGGCTGCTGTTTGCGACTGTGACGATGCCGGTCATCGCATCAATCGCAAAACATCCGCCTGCGTTGTTCAGCAGGCTGTAGGTGATGCCGTTCAGTGTGGCGTCGCCGTCGAACGCTGAAGCAATGACACCGACCGTTGTGCCGTTCAGAGCATTCTCACTGACTGCATTCGCAGCGGCATTCGAATCAGCAATCGCTGAGACCCCCGATTCGTTAACGTCCGTGACGGCGATGTTGAATGTCTGAGTCGCGATTGATCCATCCGCACTGGTGGCTCGCACAGTAATGCTGTGACTGGTCGCCGTTTCGTAGTCCAGCCCTGCAGCAACTGTCACGACGCCCGTGCTGCCGTCGACCGCAAACAGTCCGCCCACCGAATCATCCAGCGTATAGGTGATCGTGTTTGTCGTTGCATCCGCGTCTGTCGCGTTGGCCGTGATACCGACAATGGCTCCGATGGCTGCGCTTTCTGCGACGGTATTGCTTGCGACATTCAGATCGGTCGGAATTGTGACGGCGAATTCATTGACGTCGTTGATCGCGATCGTGAAGCCTGTGTCTGCGGTCGATCCATCGGTCGATGTGGCTCGGACAGTGATACTGCGTGATGCCCCTGAAGTTTCACGGTTCAATGCTGCTGCCGTAGTGACGACCCCCGTATTTGTATCGATGGTAAAGTTGCCACCATCGTCGTTGAACAGGCTGTAAGTGACCGTGTTCGTCGTCGCATCGGAATCGGAGGAACTGGCGGTAATGCCGACGACGGTGCCAATGGCGACGTTTTCATTGACAGCGTTGGCCGTTGCATCGGTGTCAGCCGGTGCGGTCACGCTGAATTCATTGGCGTCGACGATAGCGATGAAGAACGTCTGGTCGCTATAAGAACCGGCAGCAGATGTGGCTCGTATGGTAATGTTTCTCGAAGCGCCGTCCGCTTCCCGGTTGATCGCTCCGGCAACGGTAACAACACCCGTACTGCCATTGATCGCGAAGCGACCGCCGTCGTTGTCGAACAAACTATAGGTGATAGTATTGGTGGTTGCGTCTGCGTCGCTGGCTAGACCGGTGATGTTCACGACCGTTCCGTTAGCTGCGTTCTCGACGACCGAGTTGGGAGTCGCGTCCGCATCGGTCACAGGACTGGTAGCGAATTCGTTGATGTCGCCAATGTTGACCGTAAAAATCTGTGTCGAGAATGAGCTGTCGGTCGAAGTGACTCGTACTGTAATGTTGTAGGATGCAGCCGCTTCGCGATCGATGGCTCCGTTGACAGTCACGACACCGGTTATTGAATTGATGGTGAATCGCCCGCCAGAGTCACCGTCTAAGGTGTAGGTAACAACATCGGTTCCGTCGGGGTCGGTGGCCAAGCCAATGATTCCCACGGTCGTTCCATTGGAAGCGTTTTCAAGCACATAGTTGGCGGCTGCATTACTGTCTGAAACCGCACCGACAGCAGCTTCGTTGACGTCGGTCAGATTGATCGTAAAGCTTTGTGTCGAGAACGAAGTATCGGCCGAGGTGGCTCGAATGGTGATGTTGTGCGACGTGGCTGCTTCAAAGTTCAGCAGACTTCCATCAAGCACCGTCACGAAACCAGTGGAACTGTTGATGGTGAACCGGCCACCTGCGTTGTCGTCGAGACTGTATGTGATCGTGTCGGTGGTTGCGTCAGCGTCGCTGGCCAAACCGGTAATGTTGACCACCGTGCCATTGGCTGAGTTCTCAGCAATCGTGTTGGCGGTCGCATTACTGTCAGTGACTGAACCAACATTGAACTCGTTGATGTCGTTGATGTTGATCGTAAAGACTGAATCAGCGGTCGAGCCGTCTGCGGATGTGGCTCGAACGGTGATACTTCGTGAAGCACCCAGCGTCTCACGATTTAGAGCCGCGGCAGTGGTGACGACTCCCGTGTTGGTGTCGATGTTAAAATTGCCACCGTCGTTATTGAACAGGCTGTAAGTGATCGTGTTGGTCGTCGCATCGGCGTCTGTCGCGTTCGCCATGATTCCAACCACCGTGCCAATAGCCACGTTTTCATCAACGGCATTGCCAGCTGCATTGCTGTCGGTTGGTGCAGTTACGCCAAACTCGTTGATATCTACGATGGCGATGGCGAAAGTCTGACTGCTCAACGAACCATCAGCGGAGGTCGCTCGAATTGTGATGTTGTAAGTTCCTGCCGCCTCACAATTGATTGCGCCCGCGACGGTCACAACTCCCGTCACGCTGTCGATGGCAAACCGGCCACCAGCGTTCACATCCAGCGAGTAGGAAACGATGTCCGTTCCGTCTGCGTCGGTGGCAAATGCAGTGATTCCAACGACGGTGCCGTTCGCAGAGTTTTCCGCAACAAAATCCGTGGTCGCATTGGTATCAGAAATCGCCGACACACCGGATTCGTTAACATCGGTGACTGCGATGCTGAATGTCTGAGTCGCAAATGATCCATCCGCACTGGTCGCTCGTACGGTAATGCTGTGACTGGTCGCCGTTTCATAGTCCAACGCCGCTGCCACGGTCACGACACCGGTTGAACCGTTGATCGCAAAAAGTCCGCCGGCCGAATTATCCATCGTATATGTGATTGTGTTTGTCGTGGCATCGGCGTCTGTCGCGTTGGCCGTGATTCCAACCACGGCTCCAATGCTGGCATTTTCTGCAACGGTATTACTTGCGGCATTCACGTCTGCTGGAGTCGTGACGGCGAATTCATTGACGTCGTTGATCGCGATCGTGAAGCCTGTGTCTGCAGTCGATCCGTCGGCCGATGTGGCTCGGACGGTGATATTTCGAGTAGCCCCTGGAGTTTCACGGTTCAATGCTGCTGCCGTAGAAACGACCCCTGTAGTCGCATCAATGGTGAAGTTGCCACTGTCGTTATCGAACAGGCTGTAAGTGAGCGCGTTCGTCGTGGCATCCGAGTCTGTGGCGTTCGCCGTGATTCCGACGACGGTTCCAATGGTCGCGTTTTCGTTGACAGCATTAGCGCTCGCATTGCTGTCGATTGGTGCCGTGACGCTAAATTCGTTGGCGTCGACGATGGAGATAGAAAATGTCTGATCGCTGTAGGAACCATCGGCGGATACGGCTCGAATGGTGATGTTTCTCGATGCGCCGTCCGCTTCGCGGTTGATAGCACCAGCAACAGTGACGACTCCAGAGCTGCTGTTGATTGCGAAGCGACCGCCGTTATTATCAAACAGACTGTAAGTGATAGCGTTTGTCGTTGCGTCCGCATCGCTCGCGAGGCCGGTGATGTTGACGACTGTTCCGCTAGCCGCGTTCTCTACGACGGAGTTCGCCGTGGCATTCGAATCGGACACGGCACTCGTGGCGAATTCGTTAACGTCACCAATGTTAATAGTGAATATCTGTGTCGAGAAGGACGTGTCAGTCGAAGTGGCCCGAATCGTAATGTCGTAAGATGCAGCCGCTTCGCGATCGATTGCTCCATTGACAGTAACGACACCGGTTATTGAATTGATGGTGAATCGTCCGCCAGCGTCGCTGTCTAAACTGTAGGTAACAACATCGGTTCCGTCGGGGTCGGTGGCCAAACCAGTGATACCGACGGTCGTTTCGTTCGAAGCGTTTTCGAGTACATAGTTGGCGGCTGCGTTGCTGTCGGAAACAGCACCGACAACACCTTCGTTGACGTCGGTCAGATTGATCGTGAAGTTCTGAGTCGAGAACGATGTGTCGGCTGAAGCTGCTCGAATGGTGATTCCATGCGAAGTGGTTGCTTCATAGTTCAGCAAACTTCCGCCGAGTACCGTCACGACACCAGTGGAGCTATTGATAGCGAATCTACCACCGGCGTTATCGTCAAGACTGTAAGTCATGGTATTCGTGGTAGCGTCTGCGTCGCTTGCCAAGCCAGTGATATTGACCAGCGTACCGTTGTCTGAATTCTCAGCGATGGTGTTTGCGGTCGCATTGCTATCGGTGAGCGAACCTACATCAAACTCATCCAGGTCATTGATGGCGATCGTGAAAACCGTATCGGCTGCGGAACCATCTGTGGAGGTGGCTCTCACGGTAATTGTTCGTGAGGCTCCTAAAGCTTCTCGGTCGATCGCTTTCGCTGTTGTCACAATGCCAGTT
>JBDNHX010000122.1:0-18397 GCA_041688565.1 Planctomycetaceae bacterium | reverse complement strand
GGCCAGAGATTCCAGATCGGCCAGTTCTTCCGGCGACGGATCTCGCAGCCAGCACAGGCGAACAGACGCCACAAGCTGCTCCGTTGGGGACGAACTGAGCGACTCAAGCCGCTGAGCGAATTTTTCCGCATGATGCAGCATGAATTTGTTATTCCAAAGAACCAGCGACTGCAGTGGAGACGCTGAAAATCCGCGAGTCGGCGAGAGTGAACCCATATCAGGAAAATCCAGCGCTTCCATAAACGGATCCTGAATGCCGCGCCAGACGATTCTGTAAATGCTTCTGCGATTCGCGCCCGGCGTGTTCCAGTCGAACGATTCATAATCCAGTACAGGCGTCAGTTGAGGCCCGGGGCTGGACAGAAAATGAGCGACTCCGGGGCCACCCATGGACAAATCCAGTTGTCCGCTGACGGACATCACACTGTCCCGAACGCAATCGGCATCCAAACGGTGACGTTTCATCTTCCACAAAAACCGGTTGTCAGTATCAATCGCCGCGGCGTCGGAACGCTGCGCGGAAGATTGCCGATAAGTCGCGGAGGTCACAATCAGCCGATGCAATTGCTTGAGCGAGCCTTTTGCATCATCTCGAAACCAGACAGCCATCCAGTCAATCAGTTCGGGATGCGATGGCGTCCCGCCCATTCGGCCAAAGTCGCTGGGCGTGTCACACAAACCGCGGCCAAAATGATATTGCCAGACACGGTTCACAACACTTCGCCACGTCAACGGGTTATCACGGTGAGCGATCCATTCGGCCAGAGCAGCGCGCCGCTGGCCCTCATTTGTGAGATTTGCAATTTCAAACCGCGCCGGCAGCGCCTGCACCGCGGACAACGCACCCGGCCCGACAGCGTCGCCCGGCTTATCGAGATCACCGCGGCGCAGAATTCGGATCGTTCGTGGTTCCGAAAAGGTAATCATTCCGCGTTCACTTTTCGCACGAACACCGGCAGCATAGACGGTCGCCTGAGCCGGCAGCGCCAGAAGCTCCGCATTGGCCAATTGTCGAAGCACATGCGCGGCCAGCGTGATACGGTGCTCAGGGCTGCGTTCAGACGGATTTAGCTTCAGAACCTGATCAATCTTCAGCGGCACCGCAGCGGTGAGTTCCGCCGCCGAATCGGTCACAGACAGCGAAAATCGACCGATAATGTGGCCGCCGCCGTGAATCTGACGCAGGAGAATGCTGAAGTGAGTCCCCGGTTTGACCTGCAGCGGCTCACTGAGTTCAAACACTGCAAAATGAGACTGACCGACATTCGGATGGATGCCCCAGGCCGTGCCCAGATTTCCGTCGATCGCATGGCTGCTGGTCCAGTTCGACTGATCAAAATCCGCCGACGCACTTCGAAACGATAACCGCCGCGGTTCAGTGGCTTCCGCACCATACTCCTGCACTTCAAACTCGGTCAGGTGGAAATTTCCATTTTCATTTCTACCGGGGCCACCCATCGGTAAGGCGAGGTCGGAAATCACATCCAGCCGAAACGCGGTGATTGTGTTCAGCGACGTCGACGCCGTGATGGACGTGGTTTCCTTATCTGGAAGCGGGCCGGTGGACGAGATCGATCCGTCTTCATTGCGAACAAGTTTTGCCGCATCAACGGAGACAAAGGCGTCAATGTCCAATGGTTGCCAGTTGGCCGCGGGGCCCAGTTGGGATTCCCACTTCGCAACTCGCATTTCATTTTCAGGCAGCAGCAGGACGGTGGAATTCTTCTGATCGGCAGCGTCTTTGAGCTGCTGCCACTTGCGTCGAGTTGCATTGGTGACGGCGTCTGCATCAAAAGTGATATCGCCTTTTCCGAGTCCAGCGAACACGGCCTGCAGCGAATAATAATCTTCCTGCGAAATGGGATCAAATTTGTGCTGATGACAGCGTGCACAATTTGCAGTCGTGCTGACAAAGGCTGACATTGTCTGCGTGACCATGTCGTCACGATCGAGATTCTCAAAGGCATTGATCGCTGTTGCCGCTGCACTGTGGTCGTAAGTTCCCGCACCAATAAATCCCAGCGCCGGAGTCAGCTGCGTCTCTTCCGGATACAGAACGTCTACGGCCAGTTGCTCACGGATAAAGCGATCCCACGGTTTGTCCTGATTTAAACTTTCGATGACGTAATCCCGAAAGCGCCACGCATTCGGTCGCAGGGCATCGTGTTCAAATCCGTGGGTGTCAGCAAAGTGGATCGTATCCATCCAGTGCCGAGCCCAGCGTTCTCCATAGCGTGGCGATTCCAAAAGTCGATCCACAAGCCGTTCATAAGCGTCGGGTGACGAGTCATCGACGAACGCCCGAACATCGTCGACCGACGGCGGCAGGCCATGCAGATCAAACGTAAGACGACGAATCAGAGTCCTGCGATCCGCTTCGGGCGAGGGCGTGAGTCCGTTGTCGTGCAGTTTTGCGTGGACAAAACGGTCAACAGGATGCTCGGTTGATGAGTCCGCAGGAAACTCCGGTCGCACCAGAGGTTTCAGAGACCACCAGTTTGAATCGACGGCCGAATTTTGTTCTTCAGGCTGCACGACACGTGGGTCAAACGCGCCTCGTTTGATCCAGTCTTCCAGGATTGCAATCTGTTCATCCGGCAGCCGCCGTTCCGGCATTTTGAGATCCGGATCGGTATGACGAACGGCCTTCAGCAGCAGGCTGTTGTCAGGATCGCCGGGAACAATCGCCGGTCCGCGATCACCACCCGTCTGCCAGCCACTTTTCCAGTCGAGTGTCAGACCGCCGCTCGCTTCTTTGGCAGCGTGTGAATGACAGCTGTAACAATGCTGACGCAAAACAGGCTCCACGGTTTCGCGAAACATCTGTTCTTCATCAGCAGCTTCAACAGTGCTGTTGGCGGTCGCAAGAATGCACAGCCCCATCAGCGTCAAACGGCCTGCGGTAGTCATCGGAGCACCTGTCGGTCAGAAGGTCGTCGTCAATTCCCTGCGGAATACCTGTCATCTGACCGGCTCACCCGACCGTTGTCAATCCTCGTCCCGTTTTCGGGGCACGGAGATGCTCGTTCCTGCTCAACAGGTACTTTTCAGTCTGCCGCGCGCTCTTACAGCATTCCCTCGATCGTTATGGCATCGTGCTCGGGCGGAGCTGACAGCAAAGTGGCGATCCCCATCCCTCCGCCGATGCACAGCGAAGCAATCGCAGTTCGCGAATTGCCGCTCGCGATTTGCCATGCCAAATGAGTCAGCAGGCGAGCTCCGCTGGCGCCCAGCGGATGCCCGATGGCGATCGCGCCCCCGTGGGCGTTGACCTGAATCGGGATGCCATTGATCACTCCGGCTCCGACGTCTGGTTGAGACAGATTGACGCGAATCTCCAGAATCCGCAGGCATGCCAGGGTCTGCGCCGCGAAGGCCTCATTGATCTCCAGCCGATCGATTCCGTCCAGCGTCTGGCCGGTCAGCGTCAGCAGCTTACGAATCGCATGCACAGGTCCCAGACCCATTTGCAGAGGCTCACAGCCAACGGTGGTGCCGGCAATCCATTCGGCCATGATTGGCCAGCCATAGGCCTGAACCGCGGCTTCCGACGCGATCAGAAGCATAGCCGCGCCATCATTCAGTCCCGAGGCATTTCCGGCGGTCACAGTGCCGTGCTCATCGAACGCGGGTTTCAGAGCGGCTAAAGATGTTCGATCGACCTGAGGCCGTGGATGTTCGTCAGAGCGGCATTCGCCCACCGCCACGATTTCATCTCGATAGACATCCGCCGCCAGAGCCGCCGCGTACAGACGCTGACTGCGTTCGGCCCACGCGTCCTGTTCCCGCCGACTGATCTTCATTTCTTGCGCCAGCGCATCGACCGTCTCCGCCATATGCATCTGACTGAAACTGTCAACGAGCCCGTCGCACAAAATCGAATCCACACAGTTTTCTGCGGACGCTTCTGCTCCTTTTGCCGGCCGTTCAATCAGCATCGGCGCCTGCGACATGGATTCCACACCGCCGACCAGAGCCACGTGACTTTCACCGCTGCGGATGGACTGCACCGCAAGCAGAGCCGACTGCATTCCGGATCCACACATCATGTTGACGGTGAACGCCGGCGTTGTGACCGGCAGTTCAACGTTCAACGCAACCTGCCGCGCGATGTTCATTCCGTTGCCCGCGGAAAGAACGTTCCCGACAATCACCTGATCGACCAGCGAAGGCTCAATTCCGACCATCACAGCACGAGCGGCTTCCGATGCCATTTCCACGGCACTGACATTGGCCAGACTGCCGCGAAAGCGTCCAAACGGAGTTCGCCTTGCGGCCACGATAAATACGCGAGTCATCAAATATTGCCTTGCAGAATCAGGTGACGGCGAAAACTTAGGTTGTTGACAGGCTGTGGTGTCTTTGTGTTGTCGGGTGGCACTGAGTTGTCCGGGCCTGGCAATGTCTTCCAGGTGAGTGAGAGATCGCGTTCGTGAATCATTCGCTGGATCAGACTTTATCCAGCGTTGGAATTTCGAACCCCGGTCGATTCGGATCTTTCAGCAACACATTAGCTTCCGCAGCAAAATCACCCACGTGAGTTTCTGTTTTCGCATCGAAAGTGATCCACGGCCCCACGGTGTATTCGGCTCCGTCTTCGGGAACGCCAACGCCATCCCGCATCGTTTCATGCAGCTTAAGAAAATGCTCGGCTGCGTCTTCGTTGTCGCCGAACCGGCCTGCTTTCGCATTGAACGGCACTTTCTCGCCCAGGCGGTAGGAGTTGTTCATCAGATGGCCGAGTACACATCCATAATGAGCGTCGTAGACGTTTCCATTCGCCATCTCCGGCTTGCCTTCGCGGCAGGCTGCGATGAATGCCGTCCAGTTTCCGCCAGGTGTCACCTTGCCTGGTTTGATGTTCAGGGGTTCGCCTTCTTTGCTGCCTGCGGCGTAGTACTGACCGCGGATGATTTTGCCGCCATCTGCGAAGTAGTATTCGTTCTCGACCTGGTTTTCGTACTTGGGATAGTCCACGTTGCGGACATTAAAGAAGACCTGCTGACCATTCGCGTACTCTGCGATTCCCATCATGGTGTTGGGAGTTTCGCCCTGATCCTTCCACTGAAATCGGCCGCCGATGGCCATTGCGCGGACGGGATGAGTCAGGTCCTTGTCAAGAGCCCAGCGTGCGATATCCAGCTGGTGAGTCCCTTGGTTATTCAGGTCGCCATTGCCCGTTTTCCAGAACCAGTGCCAGTTGTAATGAACGTAGTTGGCGTGAAACTCATCAATGACGGCGGGGCCGCGCCAGATGTTCCAGTCCAGATCTGCCGGAGGCTGAGAAACCGGTTTGAACCCAATACTGCCTCGACGTTTGCAGCAGTAACCGTAGGAGATTTTCAGTTTGCCAAACTGCCCCGCCTGAATAGCCTCATGCAGCCCCGCGATCTTCGCATCGCTTCGGCTCTGCGTTCCATGCTGAATGACAACGCCGTATTTTTCCTGCGCAGCGACGGCGATTCGCCCTTCGCCAACATCGTGGCTCATTGGCTTTTCCACATACACATGTTTGCCGGCTTGCGCGGCCCAGATGGTAATCAGCGAATGCCAGTGGTTTGGAGTGGCAACGGAGATCGCATCAAGATTTTTGTCTTCCAGTGCCTGACGAACGTCGGCAATTCCCTGTGCCTTAAAATTCTCCTTCAGCTTTGACTGGAGCGCGTTCATCGCGTTGGCCAAAACCTTCTTGTCGGGATCGATCAGATAAGCGATCTCAACGTTTGGCTGATCCAGCCAGCCAGCGAGGTGGCTCTGCCCGCGTCCGTTCAGTCCTGCCACGGCAATTCGGACTCGATCATTGGCGCCCGCAATCTGGCCCGAGGCCCGAGTTCCCATCAGAAGCAGGGATGCTCCGGCGGCGGAAGAAGTCTGCAGGAACCCTCGACGAGAAAGACTGGCCATGCGGCTGCCCCTTTTTTGATGTGTCGACACTTGAGGAAAAGAAAATCGATGGCGGATTCTATGAAGGCTGGAAAGCTTCCTTCAATCGTCCGAGCCCGTCTTAAAGCCGCAGTCTGAAAAGGAGACTGGCCGATAGCCGCGAAGAGACCACCAGAGCGGCGGGATTCAAGAACGCACTAAGTAGATTTCATAGGCCGCGTGGGGAACGGGTGTGTTCTGTTAGGAAGACTGATTTTCCGAGCGATAGATCAGGCCAGGTCCGCCCCCCTTGGTAAAGAAACCAGCAGTCACAGAGCAGGACTTGAGCCTCACATACCTTGTGCGATTGTGGCCGACGCCGTGGCCCAGGTGTGCGGTTTGGGCCGAAGTGACCGGCCACGATTTCATCTGATCGGGCTTCTGAGAGACTCTAACAAAAGTGGGACAGGCACCCTCCCTGCATGATTTTTCTGAGCATTTTTCGCAAGATACGGGAGCGAGTCCCAGTTTTGTCAGGCGTACGGCGCCGTTCTTTATTAAGTCATTGCCGACGCGGTGTGCATGGCACACGGATTGCATCTACCGATGCCGGAAACATTCATTGCTACGTGAGACGCACGATCTTCTCGCGGAACCAGCAGCAGAGAGGACAGGGTTTGTGGATACTCCACTTCGCATCGTCGTTGCCGACAACGAACCTGACATGAGACATTTTCTCTGGCGTTCACTGATTCATGAAGGCCATCGAGTTGTCGCCATTGCGGAAAACGGACGGCAGCTTGTTGACGAGTGCGTTCTTCACCGGCCCGATCTGCTGATCACCGAAGTTGACCTTCCGGAACTGGACGGGCTCGATGCGATTCGTGAAGTCTGCAGTCATCACACCGTTCCGGCCATTGTGATCAGCGGAAGCGGGCGACACGATGTCCTGAAGCGAGCCAGAATGGAACTGGTTTATGCGTTTCTTGTGAAACCCATTAAAATGGACGACCTGCATCCGGCGATCTGTATGACCATGCAGCGACATTCAGACATCAGCACTCTGCGAAATCAAATCGCCGCGGACACCTTACGATTGCGCCAAATCCCGCCCGATAATGCTATTCGGTGAGTCAGCAGAATGGCGGCAGAACGGCGGTAGTTTGAAGCGGGGCCTTCACCGGCTTGTTGTCTGTCGCTTTATCGCGTTTTCGCAACCCGAAACGTCAGTGAGGGATGGAATTGCCTGCATTCTTCGTCTCAAATCCCTCGCTGAAGCGTCGGGTTACGATGAAATCAACAACCCACTGTGGCTAGAGGCGATCAGCACTTTATTCAGCGGCACCAGGTTCTTCAAAGGCTTTTGTGACGCTCGGATCAAATCGCAGCAGCCACGAGGATTCCTTCAACAGGAAGTCGAGATCCATGAAGGGTTCGTAGCTGATATCCTGCCAGCGGACCAGTCCATTAGGATCCACGAGGAACGTTCCGTGCAGCGCGGCTTTCTCGAAGTCGTCATAGCATCGGTACTGGCGAAAGACGGACATCTCAGGATCGGCCACCAGCGGAAAAGGAAAGCCAGCTTCGAAGTTTTCATACGCTCGCTTCAGATTGATCTGCTTGTCGGTGCTGACGGCCAGGACATCAATCCCCGCCTGCTTGAATCCGTCGAACTTCTTTGCCATCGCCTGCAGCTGTTCGGCACAATGCAGGCAGCCGTAACCCAGATAGAAGATCACGATCACCGGCCGACCTTTGTAGTCGCTTAACGAGCGAGGCTTATCGTCGACGTCAGCCAGGGTCCAGGGGATCGCTGGTGTTGGCGACCAGCGGAAGGGACCGAGCGCGTCCAGACTCGGCCGCGCCCCAAGATCGCTCGGGATTTCCCGGGCGACTCGCCAATCCGCCCCAAACTCAAATTTCATTGCAGCCGAAGCCAGACGTGCCATTGGAGGAACGTCCAGATCAATCGTCGACGAAATCTTTCGAAGCTGTTCAAACGCGGTCTTCGCTTCGTCCATCTTCCCGGCGGTAAACAGGATCTCCACCTGAGTCGCCAGAGCAAGAACCTCGCCCGGATTATTCCGCACGCGTTCTTCCGCCTTCTTGATCGCCTCATCCGTCTTGCCGGCCTTCAACATCAGCAGCGAAAGTGCTTCGGCCGATGCGTCTGCTTTAGTCAGCAGATCAAGCGCTCCCGCGAAATCACCGGCTTTGGCAGCCGTCTGCCCTTCAATTTCCTGCAGTGCTTTTTCAAAGCGTTTCAGGCTGGCGGCAAATTTCCCTTCAGCGTCCTTGCGAGCCTTTTCAATGGCCTTGTCGTCCTCTTTCGCTTCACGCGATTTGGTCTCCGCTTCGGTCATCGCGGCCTGTTCTTTTTGCTTTTCTGCTTCCTGCTGTTTCTGAATGCGATCTTGAAAGGCAGTTGCTTCGGCGGTTCGTCCGAGGCTTGCAAAGGCCGCTCCGATGGCTCGGTCGCGTCGCAGATCTTCTTCATCGTCGCCGGTGTCTTCCATCCACGTCGTGCCATTCAACGCGACGATGTTCTCAGACAGTTCAAACGCCTGCAGCACATCCAGAAGTCGCTCACGTCCGTATTTGAAGCTGCCCGACTTTCCAATGTTGTTGTACTTCGGGTGCCGCGGCATACTTAGCATATTGCGAGCCAGCGATTCGGCGTCATGCACACGCCCAATGGAAATCATGTTGCGAATACACCACTCATTGTTGTGAGCGAAATTGTGAATCTGGTCCGGCAGGACTCGGTCCTTCATCATGTGAGCATGGTCCACACGCGCCGACGCTTCCTGCTGATACACGGCGTCGTGATAGCGGTGCAGCTTCGAATAGATGTGCCCTGGCATGTGCCACATGTGAGCGATCGCCGGAGCCGCCATTCCGCCCAGTGCCGAGGACTCAAGAGCAAGCTCCGGTTTCTTCGCGTCCCATAAATGGATACGGTAGTGGTGAACCGGATGCAGGGGTTCCACGTCGAGCACATCCTGAATCATGGCGTCGATGGCCAGCTGCGTCGGCATCTCCAGGCCTTCACGTTTTCCAGACCAGAAAAATTCGCAAAGGAACGCTTTTGTTTCGATGTCGTCGGGGAACTCAATCAGCAAGTCTTCAAGATCAGACACGTAGCGATTGGCGCGAGTCTTCTTTTCTTCGTCCTTCTCGGCCGTGGCGTTAATGAATCGTTCAAAGGCTTCGATCAGCAGCTTTTCACGGCGATCCACTTTGTCTTTTCGTTTGACGGCTTCGGCGATAAATCCTTTCGCTCGCTTTGCATTGCCGCGGTTGGACATTGCCATTCCCCAGTAGGCGATCCCGCATTCCGGATCCAGCATTGCCGCCTGGCGGAATGATCGCTCAGATTCGAAGTACCAGAATCCATGCAGCTGGGCCACGCCCTGTTGAACGAATTTTCGCGCTTCGTCATTCGTGGTGGTGACGGTAAACTTCACCAGCCCAACGCCGTTCATCAGATACGCTGCCTGCCGCGGGCCTTCGTTGAAAACTTCACCGTGAGATGAATGGCCTTCTTTCAGGACCGAGTCTTCCTTCGTCTCTTCCGCCGCTGCTGGGGCAGGCGTTTCCGCTGGTGCTGGCTTCTCGGCCGTTGCCGGTTTTTCGCTGTTCGCCGGCTTCTCGGTGTATGCGGCGGCCGCTTCCTGCGACATGACCGTGTTGTGCGGAACCGCGATGACCGCCAGGGTCGTCAAAATCCGGCAGAATGCCTTGCTCAGACGGGCTGGAAAAATAGGAACGATCCGCATGCGATCACCTTTAGCGGCAGCTTTGATTAACTGGCAGGGAATGTTCAGGCAGGCTTCTTCCATTGTGCGCGCGTTCTGTCACATCCACAAGTAGCCAAGTCCCGGATTGCCGTGAACTCCCAGGTGTTCCGGGGCGCACGCGTATTTGTTTACGGACCAAACCAGGACTTCCAGGCCGGGGCGATTTCCCTTATTTGTCAGCTGGCTGTGATAGCGCAATTAAAGACTGTGCCGCACGAATTCGAACGTCCAAAAACGGGTCATCCAGAAGCTGCACCAGCTTTTCGTGGGCTTCCATGGTGCGACTGATTCCTGCGAACTCGGCCGCCATAGTACGAGCCGTGTTGTTCTCGGCGGTCAGATGCTCAATCAACGCCGTCCGTCCGTCATCACTGTTGAGACAGGCCAGCGAGACCGCCAGAAAGGTGTGGGCCATTTCATCCGATTCCGTCTTCATCGCGTTCCGCACCACTTCAGCGTCAGTCGAATTCCCGTGTCGGCCCAGAACCCATGCCGACAGGTTGCGAGCTGTCTTGTCGTCGGACAACAATTGTTTTCGCAGCAATTCCATGGCCATCGGATCGCCGACTTTGGCCAGGCCACCGGCGGCCATAATCTGCAACGGCGCAATGGTCGACTGATTCATGACAATTCGCAAAAGCTCACCATCTCCGGCTTCGTTAAGCTTGTAAAGACTTTCCGCCGCGTGTGTTCGACCGTTCGACTGGTTATCTGCAAGAATCTGAAACAGAAGCGGCAGATGACTGCGTTGCCCGGCTCGAATCAGTTCCCGCGCCAGCCCACATCGTCGCTGATCATCCTTCTCAAGCGGCAGGCGAGCCGCCAGGGCTGCGACAACCTCGTCACCAGCACCGGCCAGAGTCATTGCTTCGGCTGCATGCATGGAGGGCCAAAATTCTTCCGAAGCGAGTCCCGTGCGGAGGATGATCAAACAGCTGTCGCGAAGCTCTGGAGCAAGCGGCTGCGGTTTCTCACGAGCCGACTCGTCCGCACCGTCCGCCGTGTTCGCTCCACCTGTTGTGACAATGCCCATAACAATCGCGCCCAGAATAAGAAGTGTGTTCATGTTGATCCCTGCACTTGAGTCCTCAGAAGGAATTTCTGACATATTACGTCGGCATCTGCCCAAAAGTATATTCAGGTCGAGTTCGTAAACTCTTCCGCCGCAAGAGTTCACTTTTCCTTCGCTCTGAATTCGGGCTGTTGAAGTAATCGTTTTCAAAACCCGACGCGTCGTGCTGCCAGTAAACGTAGGCCGGACCGAGCGGAGCGAGTTCCGGCAATGGACGAAGAAGCCGGAACTCACGTTGTTCGGTCCGGCCTACGAAACACGATCCCTCAGTCCACGGATGACGCACCACTAGCCTGCGTCGGGAAGCATTGATGATCGAGCCACTGCGTCCGAGAGCCCTCTTTTGCAGTCATCAAACGCGAACGCAACCGGCACCACGGAACGCCAGCGGCTGGTGACTCGTCGATTTCCACCGCTGCGGCGACGTGACGTGTCGGACGAAACACCGTTCACGGCCGACTGAAACACAGGCTCGGGCGAATTCACCAGCCTCGCCAGCGTAGAATAGTACTCTCGCCGGGTGACGCTGTTCGTCGCCACGACATTCACAGTGGCGGCATCCAGCGGTTGATCCATCGCAGTGATTGTCTTCATATGTTCCCATGCATGGATTTGCGCGCTCCAGTCGATCATCCGAACCGCGTCATCCACATGGATCAGATTCAGCCACTCATCAGGCGCCGCGGCAATTGGTGTTACATTCTTCAGTTCGGTGATGCGTCGCAGAAGTCGGTCTGGTCCGTAGATTCCGGCGAGTCTCAGGATGAAAACTTCATCGCCTGTTTTCTGAGCCCATGATCGCAACAGGTTCTCGGCAGCAACGCAGGCCAGCCCGCCTTCGGAACTCGGATTCAAGGGCGTCTGCTCATCCACGTCGTGTCCTTCACCATCGCCGTAAACTCCAGTGCTCGACGTGTAAATAATCCGTCGCGGCGTTGACCGCGATGGCAAACGCTGCAAGAGTCGCTGCAGTCCGTCGACCCAGGTCGCCTGTCGGTCAGAATCCGGGCGGCGATCAAAACCCACCGCCCATAGTACCATGTCAACATCCGGAAGCGGCGGCCATTCCGCATCGGAACCAAGGGCCAGAGTCACCGGCTGAATGTTTTCCGCCAGCAGGCTTTCCGCTTTCGTCGCATCGCGAGTGATTGCGGACGTGCGGATTCCCTGCTGATCCCAGCGCCGGGCGACTCGATGTCCCACATACCCACAGCCTGCAATCAGGGCCGTCTGATTGAGAACATTTGGCAATTTCACGGGTGAACCGCTGTCGGAGTCGGATGCGTGCATGGAGAATTCTGAATCTGGTCTGAAAATTGAGAAGCGGGGAGTAGTACGTTAGACCTGAAACAAGTAACCCCCAGATCACTAAACGAGAAGAATCACCCGAATTCCCTTGTGAAAATGGCGTATTGAGTGTTGTACGTCAGATCAACAGCACACGTCACGGACGGATTTCGAGTGAAACGTTCAGAGAGTGTAAAGCGGCAACAGAAGGCGCAGAAGCGTCGTATGGAAAATGCTCGAAAGAAAATTGAAGCGGATCGAAAGTCAGTTCTCAATCGCATCAAACATAAAGCGGAATCCAGCGATACTCCGATGTTTCGAGATCGCAATATAGCGAAGATGTGGCGGAGTTCGCTTACAAGCCGACAGCGTGCGAAAAAAAGTATCGCATGATCGTGATTCGGAAAAACCTTTCGATAGAAAAAGGCGAGAAGGTCCTGTTCGACGACATCCTGTATTTCTTCTACATCACGAACGATCGTGACTCCACGGCGGAAGAAGTCGTGTTCTCGTGCAATGATCGCTGCAACCAGGGCTGTGTTCTCTTGCAGGCAATGGTGCCTGACGTGATCGAACAGATGAAGAACGGACCGCGTGCCTTTCGCGCTCCGGTGGATAATCTGCATTCGAACTGGGCGTAGATGGTGATGGCGTCGGTGGCGTGGTCGCTGAAGGCGTGGAGCGCGTTGTGGCTTCCGGAAACGGGCCACTGGAAAAATCGCCGTCATAGCGAGAAGTTCAAACTACTGAAGATGGAATTCCGCACGTTCGTGAACACCCTGATTCGTATCCCCTGCCAGATCGTGAAGACGCATCGTGTATCGCCTGCTGGCCTGGAATGATTCGCAGCCCGTATTCTGGCGAATGGCAGAAGTCCTGGAATTATAGCGTCAGTGCCCGAACACTCGTCAGCGGCAACGAGTCTTCGGGGGCATCCTATATCGAAGTCCGGACGCTTCGATCGGCCGTCACCCTCAACCACAGCCGAGCTGCAGAAATCAGTAAAGATGAACGAAACCAATTCGACGCGACACAAACGGCTCGCACGTTTTAGCAGCGTCGTGCGCTCGCCGGCAGCCAAACTTCGCCTCGATTTGCCGTCGAGGGGTCACTTGTTTAAGGGTTAGTGGTGCGTCCTGCATCGGCATAACATTGCAAAAAATGTGAATCTGTATGTGCTGGTGTCCTGCTTTGGGAATCACTCTCTTTCGGCGAAGTACTCCGCCACGGCCTGAATCTGTTTTTCCGTAATCCGATCGGTCGCAGGATGCATCAAGTGTTGTTGTTCAGTGCCGCCGCGATCTCGCCGCTTGAACAGCGTCAACTGTTTGGCGAGGTAACTGGAGGGTTGTCCGGACAGCAGTGGATAGCTATCACTGCGGTCTGGACCGTGACAGCCCGTGCAGGAAGGAACCTTCTGAGACGGAATACCATTTTGAGCGATCTGAAATCCTGTTAGTTCGTCGGTGATCTCGTCAGTAGGCGATGGCTCCGCTGCAGCTTCTTCGAATGGCGAATCGTCGAATGCTGTTGGCAGCTTGCTGTAGTATTCCGCAAGATCGGTGATTTCGTTGTCGGCCAGTGGAACTGCCAGAGGCTGCATGATTCCGCTGTGTCGTTCTCCTGCCGCGTAAGCTCGCAGTGAAGCGGCGATATACTTCTGATGCTGCCCGGCGAGTGCAGGGAATGCTCCGGAATCACGGCCCCGCCCATCCGTTCCATGGCATCGTCCGCACGTTGAAGTCACCAGGTGCTGAAGATGTGGCGGCCCCAAGTATTCGGAAACAGCCGTGTTCGAATCGGTGACTAGTTTGCGATAAGCGTCGGCGTCAGTCTCGGGCAGCGTCTTCAGGAAGGCGACGACATCCCACACTTCGTCATCACGATTCTGACCGGACCAGGCAGGCATTCCAGTCAGCTTGACACCGTGTTTGACGATGTAAAACAGTTCCCGCGTTTCCCAATGCGGAACAGCCGTTGACAGTGCAGGCGGGCGGGGCGTCATGGCGGCCACGATCGGACTTTGAGGTCGAACCGGACTGCCGTGGCATTGCACGCAACCGGTTTCGAAGTGGCCAGCTCCGCGATGAACCATGGCCGAGTTGTCGAGGTCTGGTGCATCAATGCCGATACTATGCGTCGACACGGATCGGGCCATCGAAAAATTGAGCACCTTCCTTGTCACCGACCAGTGCCCGCCACTGGCCGCAATCGGAATGATGCCAGACAACATTGCCGCAACTCCGACAACACCGGCGACGGCAACCATAATCGCAACGTGTTTCAACCACAACTTCATGATGGGTTTCCTTCGAGTGAATGCAGGCCGGAACGGCGGCTTACGACGGTTTAAGAATTTAGTGTCGCCTTTCGCTCTGCGAAAGTTGCGTTGCTTTCGCAGAGCGAAAGACAACAATCGGACAATTATTTACCGAGCGATCCTTCGCCCGAGCAGCATGGCAGTCTTGCAGGGGCTCCAGGTCGAACCGTCGACTTGCGATGCTCCGGCATGACGCCTTGTTCCGGCCTAAGTGGCAATGTCTTCTTTCAATGATGTATTTCTCAGCACCTCGACCGTGAGCCAGAGCCCGCCCGACAGATAAGCAATTCCACCCGCCACCAGCATGATGGCACCGCCCAGATGTTGATCACCCAGCGCAGACAGTGTGCCGAATCCGTGGTGGTGTGGATACAATGGGCGTGGCGAAAGTGCCAGCAATGCGCCGAGCAGCGTCATGTGCATCGATGTCAGCAGTAATCCGATGACCCCGGCAGCTCTTCGCCCCTTCTGAATCGCGTCTCCCGTTGCCGAATCATGACTCGCATCGACGCGCCCGCCGAAAGCCGACAGCCAGACCCAGACTCCGGCGAACAGAAACGAAAGCTGTTCCGCCGCGAGTCCAAAGAAACTCATTCTGGCAAGATGATGCGGCGCTGGAGCGTGCCAGCCCCAGACGATAATAAGTTCGGCAACAGAAGCCGGAATCGGCGCGAACAGTCGTGGAAGGCGGTCCACCGGATCGAACCGCGTTCCCGCAATGCCCAGCGCTAACAACGGGGCAGCCAAAGCGACATTCAGCATGTGCATGGTCATGTGACCGAAAAATGCCTTGTGAGCCAGCTCAGGCAACGGCCCGGTCCAGGCAACAACCAGCGTCAGCAATCCGGCGATGAAGAGTCCACGTTTCATTAATGACAACTCCTGACGAATACTGCGACGGCGGCCACAAACAGAGTTGCAACGGCACTAAGTCCCGCCAGCAGCAACGTGGCGAATCCCAAAAACCGATGTCGATCTTCCGGAGTGTCGTCGTCGTGCGGAACTGATTCACCGCCGAACTTGTGATGCCGATATCCGCCCCACCCGTTCACGAAGATTCCTGCCAGAGCAATCACTGTGAAGACGCCAATCGCCACTCGAACTTCATCAAACGATCGATTCGAATTCGCAAACTTCGCGCACCAGATGGCGGCCGTCAGGTAAGTCGCCAGAAAGTGAATCGCCCAGATAATGGGCGACACGATCAGCGACCACAGGCTTTCGTCTCGCTCCGGTTTCGATGTTGTGTTCGCTGGTTCGCGCATGGCTTTCAATCAGGTCAACAGTGGAAATCCGGCAATCGTGGCGACGGTGATCACAGCGGTGAGTGCCAGAAAATGCCAATAGAGAGTGACGTTGCAAATGTCCGCGTCGTAGCGCGATGTCATCTTTCCGGCGGCTCGGCGAGCGATGCAGTAAGTCTGCATGATGAAACCGACGGCCGCGTGTCCAGCCGTCCAAATCACCAATATCCAGACGATGGCTGGATACACGTGCGCTGTCGGATCCAGCTCCGTGATCCAAGGTCCCGCAACAAGCGCCCCGGAACCGGCGATCGTCAGCAGAGCAGCCGTCGTTAACACGCAGTAGTACGATTTTGCTTGATCGGCGCGGTTCCAGCGGCGAGCGAGAATGGTCAGCCACCACGCGGCGACAAACAGCGACAGACTGATCGACGGCCAAAGCACGCCCGGCCCGGGCAGCGGGTCTGGCGGGAAATCTTCGTGAATGGTCCAGTAGAAAAAGTAGCCGAACACCAGAGCAATAAAGGCCGTCATGTCTCCGAGCATCGTGATGAACATCGCCCACCAGCCGACCGCCTGCGGGCCGGACACGTAGATCGGCACCGTCAGTCCCAGGCCAATGTCCTTTGTAGGTTTCTCGGGAATAATGGCGGTTCCCGTCCACAACCAGATAAGAATCGTGGCGAGGCCAAGAACTCCGCTGATGACCGTCGACCACCACCAGTGGAACGTGCCGAAGATAAATACACCGCCCACAAAGATGGCGGCCCACAGCGGGATGAACGTCGGTCCGGGAACGCGCAGACACTGCCTTGGCACAGCATCAATTTCCGACGTCACCAAAGTCTCGCGCAGGCCTTCTTCCGCGTCAGGAAGATAGAAGCGGCCTTCATCGACGTCGCGAACGAAATCAGGCTGATCCCACAACGGATAGCGACTGTCGATTTCCGGGATGGAGCGGACACCCCACGGTCTGTTGGGAACTTCGGCCAGCCATTCCAGAGTTCCCGCGTTCCACGGATTGCGTTCGGCCAGTGGCTGGTTCTTCCGAGGTCGCAGCACGTCCCACAGAGACACAACAAAGCCGATTCCGAGCACGAATGAACCGATGCTGGAAATCATGTTCAACGTTTCAAACCCCATTCCTGCCGGGTAGGTGTAAACTCGGCGAGGCATCCCCAGCAAGCCCGTCAGATGCATCGGCAGAAAGGTTACGTTAAAGCCGGTTAGCATCAGCCAGAAGACGACTCGACCGACTCGTTCCGACAACAGCTTCCCCGTGACCAGCGGAATGAAGTAATAGAAACCCGCGATAATCGGAAAGATTGTTCCGCCGATCAAAACGTAGTGCAGATGTCCCACGATAAAGTACGTATCGTGAGCCTGAAAATCAAACGGCGCGACGGCGACCATCACGCCCGTGAGTCCTCCGATAATGAACGTCGCCAGCCCGGCAAAAACGAAGAGCATGCTCACCGATTTGGTGACTCGCCCTGCAATCAGCGTCGCCAGAAAACAGAAAAGTTGCACGCCGGTAGGAATCGCCACGGCCTGCGACGCGGCAGAGAAAATGCCGATCGAAATTCCCGGCAGTCCCGTCGTGAACATGTGATGCACCCACAAACCGAAGCTCAGGAAACCGGTTCCCACGGCGGCCAGAACAATCCAGCTATACCCCAGCATCTTTGTGCGAGCCATCGTCGGCACGATCATGGCGATCAGCGCGACCGATGGCAAAAAGACGATGTAGACTTCCGGGTGTCCGAAAATCCAGAACAGGTGCTGCCAAAGAAGCGGGTCGCCACCCCGAGTCGCATCGAAGAACGGCCAGTCGCACGTGCGTTCCATTTCCAGCAGCAGGTCACCGGCAATCAGCGGCGGAAACGCGAATAGGATCATGCCGGCGACAACCAGGATGTACCACGAGTACAGTGGGATTAGATTGATCCGCATCCCTGGCGGGCGACATTTCAGCACGCCAACAATCAGTTCCACGGCGGCAGCAATCGAGGCCACTTCAATAAACGAAAGTCCCAGCAGCCAGATGTCCGCTCCAATACCCGGTTGATACGACGACGTCAGCGGTGGGTACATAAACCAGCCGCCTTTCGGCCCGGCGTTGAAGAAGATCGAACCGCTGACGAAGACCCCGCCGATCAGAAAACACCAGAACCCAAACGCAGACAATCTTGGAAACGGCAGGTCGCGGGCACCCAGCATCTGCGGCAGCAGCAGAATCGAAATCGCTTCGAAGATCGGCACGGCGAACAAAAACATCATTACCGAACCGTGCAGCGTGAACACCTGGTTGTATTGATCGGCCGACAGAAATCCGTTGCTGGGCACTGCCAGTTGAATGCGAATCAGCAGCGCCAGAATTCCACCGAACAAAAAAAAGCCGAATGATGCGACGCAGTACCACAATCCGACTGTGGAATTGTTCACGGCCGACCAGTATCGCCAGCCGGTGGGAGTCCGCCACGCTTCGAGCAATCGTGCTTCCTGGGCGCGGCGCAATTCCAACGGCGGAGTTTCCGGCAACGGATCGGGATCAGCATTCTCGATCGTCATTGCAAGCCCTCCAGCCATGCCGCCAAGGCCCCACGTTCGTCTTCCGGCAACATGTGGAACGAAGGCATCAGCACACCCGGTTTTACGTCGTCGGTATCCGTCAGCCACGTATGAAAGTCATTGATTTCGTTCGGCAATACGCTGGCAGCGATGGATGTGCGACCGCCGACATGCGTCAAATCCGGGCCGGTACGACCGGTGGCGTTTGTTCCTCGCACCGTGTGGCATGCCCCGCAACCGC
>JBDNHX010000016.1:0-4107 GCA_041688565.1 Planctomycetaceae bacterium | reverse complement strand
TCCGACCGGATCTGGATCCGCCGTGTCTGCTGACAGCGGGTGACGAAGTCATAATTGTCCGGGTGTCCCGTGAACAATTTTATGACTGGCCTGCGGTATGAGCATCGTGCGCGTGCTGCGCGCGGGCCTGTCGACGACCGTTCAGGATTTTGGACGACCGTCGCTTCGAGAATACGGCGTCCCGTGCGCCGGAGCGATGGACCGGTTGTCGCATGAACTGGCCAATCGTCTGGTCGGAAATCCGGCGGAGGCTGCAACGCTTGAGATGACTCTTTCCGGCGACGAACTGGAATGGCCGGATGGCGGACTGATCGCTGTCACCGGCGGCGAGATGTCGCCTGTGCTCTTCGATGTTGATCTGCCGGAATCGCGCGTCCCTTTGCAGACGCCCGTGCGTGTCCCGCCGGGCGCACGCATTCGCTTCGGCACAGCTCGCCGTGGCTGTAGGAGCTACGTGGCCGTCGCTGGCGGTCTGGCTGTGCCCCGAGTCATGGGCAGTCGATCGACTTACCTGCGCGCGAACATCGGCGGATTTCAGGGACGCATACTACAGGCGGGGGACGAAATTCCTGTCGGCGATTCGGACGGGCAGAGATGCGATTTGGCGACGGGCGAAGGGATCTCATTCGGGAAATGGTTCGTGCGGCCGCTCGACCTGCCGAATTCCGAGGATGCCGGGCTGCGGGTTATGCGAGGTTCGCATTTCGGTCTTCTTTCTGAGCAGTCTCAGGCGAGTATCTGGACGGACCGCTTTGTGGTGTCAGCTCGTTCCGACCGAATGGGTTATCGACTGTCGGGTAACGCGTTGAATGTTCAGTCAACTGGCGACTTGCTGTCAGAAGGCACGGCCATCGGTACTTTGCAGCTGCCGCCGGACGGTGATCCTATTCTGCTGATGGCTGACAGCGCCCCGACCGGCGGATATGCTCGCATCGCCCATGTGATCAGCGCCGATCTTCCGCTGGCCGCACAGCTGCGTCCTGGCCAACAAGTTCATTTTAAGGAAACGACACTACAGACAGCACATGCCCTGCTTCGGCAGCAGCGAAATGATATTGAGAAGGCTATGCTGCGGATCAGATTGCAAGGATAGTGCTCGGTCAGCCGTTAAAATTTACTTTGGCCATTTTTGCCCGACTGCGTTTTGACGGGCAAGAATGCCCATCGTATCCCAATAGCAGGCCTTGATGGAGCACGAGGAGGAGTTTCGATGAAAGTCACCTGCGGTGCCCTGCGGTGGATCGGAAGGGTGTAGGAGAATTTATGCCACCTCCCATGCGAAGCATTGATTTAAATTGCGATCTGGGTGAGATTGAGGGCGAGTCCGGTGAGCAACTGGAATTGCTGATCCTGCCGTGGATAACGTCGGCCAATGTTGCGTGTGGAGGGCATGCTGGCAGTCCGCAACGAATGAGGCAGCTCGCGGCGGAATGCAGCCGGCGCGGCCTTCGATTTGGCGCGCATCCCGGTTACGTCGATCGCGCGAACTTCGGCCGCAAAGTAGTCACGATGTCGCCCGAGAAAATTTATGATATGGTCTGTAAACAAGTTGAGC
The DNA here is from genome assembly GCA_041688565.1 of Planctomycetaceae bacterium. GTDB lineage: Bacteria > Planctomycetota > Planctomycetia > Planctomycetales > Planctomycetaceae > SXXK01. Next base: position 2,552 of record JBDNHX010000016.1, on the reverse strand, counting down.
TGGGACTAAAGACTGCCGCCGCGGAGGGAATTCGGCTGACCCATGTGAAGCCGCATGGAGCATTGTATAACCTGGCAGCGTCCGATCCCGAGGTGGCCGCTGCCATCGCCCGAGCCGTGCGATCCACATCGCCGCACTCGAAGCTTATTGGGCTTTCCGGCAGTGAACTGATCGCAGCAGGCAAAGCGGTAGGCCTGACGACGTGCCAGGAAGTGTTCGCCGATCGTGCTTATCATTCCGACGGGACGCTGGTTTCACGTGACCAGCCAAAAGCGGTGCTTCACGACGCAGAGCAGATCACCAGGCAGGTTATTCAAATGCTGGAGACAAATTCGGTGATCAGCATTGAGGGCCAAACGGGACCGATCATCGCCGAGACCGTTTGTGTTCACAGCGACACAGCCGGTGCCATTGAAATCGCTCAGCGACTGTATCAATGTCTCAGAAGAGCCGGGTGGCTTCAGTGATCGGCCTGTTGTTTTGCAGTCGCTGCATGTGCAGCCGAATCGGGGTGATGATCGTGACTATCCGTTCGTTGTCAAAATCGCGAACTATTCGGCTCGCTGCGAAACCTTTGTGTCAGCATTCTTCAACCGCATAACCATCTGCTTCAGGTTATCGAGTTGCTGAGTTCGGAATTCGGACGCCACCTTCAACAGTCGGCGAAGTTCGTCGACTGCGGACTGAACAGCGTTTCGCTCTTCTTCGATGTTGACAAGGGCCTGAACGAGCCCAAGTTTGTACTCGGGATGTTCAACATTATCGGCGGCAGCTGCATCACCCAGCAGTTCTTTGCGTCGCACATCCAGACCGACAGCAGCGGCCTCGGTCAATCGCTTCTGTTCTTCCACACGCAGGTTGGTCTGCATGAGCTGAGAGAATGTTCTCTGAATCGTCTGATGAAAATTGTCAACGGAGGCTCGACCACCGGCAGGAATTTGTGAACGAAGAAGGACTCCGCCGGAAAAATTCCAGGCCGCGATTTCCTGAGGCGAAACATTCCAGGTTGGTATAAGGGTTGCGTTCTGTTCCGTCAGTTCATTGGGACCGATCCCCGCAACAAATTCACCAATGTAGATGCTGCCGCCCTGACCGTTGTCCGTAAAGACGTAAACAACGGGAGGAACGAGCTTTTGCTGTCCGGCAGCGTCAGTGACCTGATTGGCAACAAGCCCATCGGAAGTGCCCAGACCAGTCACGGCCAGTCGACCGCCCACGACCTGCACCGAACCGACGTTGCCGCCTGGAGGAAATGTCCATTCAAAGCCCCAGCCGGATTTGACAGCCGCCAGCTTCTGACGCGACTCGGCCAGTTCGGACTTGGCGCGCGTGTGGGATTCGCGAGCTTTCTCGGTATCCACAACTCCCTTGCGGAGCTGGTCTTCTACCTCACCACGGCGCAGGCCTAGCTTCGCCGCGATGAAGGATTCTCCAGCCAAACCGATCAGTACCAGAGACAGACAAACCAGTCCCAACCTGCTCATTGAAGAAGCTCCGAGAACACTCAACTGGGCCCATCAACCAACGCCGAGCTAAAATCTTACGATTTTGCTAACATCTCTTGTCTAAAGTTCGGCCAATTGCCGACGCGACTTGGTACAGCTCGCCTGGACAGTCGCCGCCCGACAAGAATCCTGACAGTGCTGCTGCCAGAATACGAACAGCTTACCTGACAAGCGGACCCTTCGCATCTCTCCATTCCCAACTGACCATGCTAAAAGGGCAGATTCGGCAGCGTCAAGCACAATCACCGACCGCACGACCGTTATAGCCGGAACAAGTACTCCCTTTTGCTCAACCCGCAGCGTCTCGCCATCTTTGCGTCCGACTGAAGACATCGGACCGTCGGCGGCACGAGGAAAAGCGTCGGTCTCAGTGTGCCCCACGCGAGGGATCGTGCGGCTGCCTGCAGCAAAGGCACCATGATTCAATGAAAGAACCGACAAGCCTGATTCACTGGATTTCAGCACTGCGCGGCGGTCCGTACGTCACTCGTATCTTCGGTGAGAGAATTCAACAGGGGCAACACATTTCCAGCCCACTGCGTTGAGGCAGATCATTTGTCAGGGCAGCATCCATCAGCCGTGTCGTGTCGTGTCGGCCGTAAGGTAACAGATTGACAGAGAAAACTCTCCAATCGTCTTCACCCTAAGCAGGGAAACCCGGCCCTTCTGATAATCCTCGGCGTCGTTGCAAATCACAAAGCCCCCCTCACCCTGGACCTCTCCACAGCAGGAGAGACGGGACAATCGCAACGATCCTCCTGCACCGCGTGAGTGACGCAGCTGATTTGGACTTTGTGACTCAAACAGCGTCCACCAGAATTACTGCTGAACCGAGATCACAACGGCACCGTCTGGCAAAACCATGCCTGGTCGAAGTTCGCCCTGAATTCCATTTCCCTGCACCAGTGGGGGTGCTGAATAAGCTGGCGCGGCGTAAACCGGGGCCGAGTAAACTCGAGTCGCATAGACCGGAGTTGGGACAACGCTGTATGACCGAACGGTTGGGTACGAATAGGCGGAGTATCCGCCGTTTCCATAATAGGAGCC
>JBDNHX010000576.1:0-3795 GCA_041688565.1 Planctomycetaceae bacterium | reverse complement strand
GCGCCGATATCGGCGCAAACTTCTGCCGAGTGAGGCCATTCATTTCCCGCTCAATCGTCAAAGGGTTCTCGGCGTGTCATCGGGAACCCTTTCTACTTAAGACAATTGTACCAGACTTTCCGACGTTGATTCACATTGCGATGAGATCTTCATTCGCGGTGTAAAGCCAAGTCTCTCTGTGGCCAAGTGCAGGCACAGGGATTGAACTTGCATTGCCACGGATTCCGGCACAATCAACGCATCGTGAATCGTCATGCACGGAATTCCAAGGCTGACGACGGCAGGAAGCATGATATCAATGAACAGCTTGCCCTCGGCATTTGTGAGCTTCTTACTCAGCCACGTCCCGTCATGACGATTTCGCTTATCCCGAATGAATGCAGCAAGGTCCGGATACAGGCTCCCCATCGCTTTGAATAGCTTGGTATGGCCGAACCGCTCTTTTCCAAACAGGCAGTCAATCTGAACCGCGATCTTGAGCAAGTCGCGGTCGTCTTTGCTGTACTCGCCGCCAGCTTCCTCATTCAACTGCTCATAGAATATGCCTTCGAAGAAATCCTGAACCAATCTTTCTTTGCATTCCGACGGACGCAGTTCGCTCGCCAGAATAACGTAGTAAGTTGATGACATGTCAACTTCACAGGTTCGCTCCATTCTGCCGTTGAACTGCAGCCTCATGTTCGCCTTTCGAAGTCCCCGAGGCTGATTCACCAACGGATAGTAAAGCCGCCCATCGACGCGATTGACATATCGCAGTCGATCTACGCACCAATCACCCCAAGTCAGCATGTAGTGTCTTGCGAGTTCATAACGATCGAATGACTCGCTCTGCTCCTGAATGCGATCAGTCCGCCTTCCCTGCCAGTCTGAAAAGCGAGTTCCCCAAGCGATACTCTTGTCGGCCAAGTTCAGGCACTGGTCATAGTCTGCAGTCGTAGTTTCGCATTTTGCTGTGGACCACTCAATGTGCGGCAGAAATCGCCACTGCTCCGGATAGAGCTCTCTACATGTATCGCGATAACGTTTGCCATACTGTTGAAACCAGTTCCCACGGTCATGAACAGACACAACATCGCCCTCGAATTGCCAGACGGTATCGTTGAAAGGCAGCTTGGAGCACGTAGCAAGTCTTCTATTGCATGGGATATCGCATGGCACGCCATCCCCCTCTGAAGCCATCCATATATTATGTTGCCTAGCAAGACTCTTGCGGAACTGTACGCCTGTGAGCCTTCTGACTTTACAGTGATTGCCCTTCGAGTGCTTCTTAACGGTAGTGCAAAACTTCGACTGATCGAAGTAGCTCACGAGTGCCTCTCTCTTGTCTGAACCATGCATGCCGGAGAGCACTTTCTGATTGAACCAGAACTCCCGATTCTCGTCGCGAAGTGCACTGCGGACAAAGTGTGCGACAATCAGACGGCAGTCTTCGTGGCGAAGTTTCGTCCGCCAATGGACGCCGTTAACAGGGAATGAATCACAGATTTCATTCCAATGATCGGCTCCGATGTCGGCAAGCTTACTGCGATCTTCACCAGACTGGCGTTCTGTTTTTGTGTCGGCAAAAATGCAATTTGACGTTTCACGATCGGGCAAAGTTGCTATCATTCAAGCACTCTGGTTTGTGAGGCCTTGAGACGGTTGCTACCCGAGCTCAAAGCAGATGATTCAAAAGAAGCCAACGTCAGACGTTTTCAGCGTCCGGCGTTGGCTTCAGCCATTTTTATCTCGGCGATTCACGAACAGATCTCTCTGCCACCTGTTCCGCCAGTTTGTTGGCGTAGCCTGGATGAAGCCCCAAGCTCAGGCCAACCGATTGAATGTGCCGCGGAGTCAGGCCTGGCACAACGCAGGCGTGTCATGGTGTTGCCATCTCCTCAGTCATCAAATCCACTCCATCTGCGGAAACAGGTCTTGCCACTTATCGCCGAAATCCTGAATCGTATTCATAAAATCCCGGTGCTCGATGATGGTCAACTGTTCGAGGTTCTTCCCTCGGTCGATTGCCCGCATGATGCTGGTGAACGATGCGTTGAACTTCCTTGCGTCGTCCTTGGTCCATTCGCGTGACTCCGGTTCTTCATTGACCGGCTTAGATGGATTCTCCTGAGAACTAGTCTGCGGTTTAGCCGCTACAGCCGCCCGGTGTGCCACCGCCGCAGTGTCGTTCTCCAAGTCGTCGAGAAGCCTTGTGGCTGTTGCTGTGTCGCCGGACGCCTCGGCAGAATCAATCACGTCGAGCACTTCAGCAAGTCGCTCTGCGGTTCTGCGAGAAAGGCCAACTTGCTTTCCACCAATGTCCGCTGTCCGACCTTGGGGAAAATTTACCCGAACCCCTGCCTGCTGTCGGGCCGCAGGATCGCTGCCTGGTAATTTTACCACTTCAGACTGTTCCGCCGGTTCCAGACGGACTGCCGCAACGAGCCCATGTGAGACACCGCATACCCGGGCAATGTCGCGATTTCCAGCATCTTTCAATGACGGATGGATTAACGCTGCCCGGACCGCTTTCCGCCGATCCGCTTGTGATCGTGGCAGACCATGCCCGGCATTTGATTTGATTGCCGAGAGTCTGGCATCCTCAATCGTGCCAACAATAACGCTGGCTGTCACCCACTCCCAGCCAGCATCACGAGCCGCCTGAACACGGTGGAAGCCGTCTGCAATCAAATACAGGCCATCATCCGAATGAACGTTGTAGAGCGTCACGGGAGCCGAGAACGGCCACTCTGGTTGAAACCTTGAATCGCATGCTTCCATCGCCTCATTGAGAAGTCTGCGGTACTCCGCAACAACCTCCGGCGATGTCGCAGCCCGCATCTGAAGCTCGGCGTCTTCCGAGATCAATTTGAGATTAACCGAACACGGTGAATTTGTCATGAAAAGAATCCATTCAGAAAAAAGGATGACAGAGCATCTTGCTAGTCAGTTGGAGAGGGGTGCCAAGAAACAGATCCCGGCCGTTCGAAAAAGGACGATCTCAACGTTTACCTAATCCTCTAGCCTGCCGATGGTGCCGAAACAGCAGGACACCCGGCCTTGATCCATTCCAACAGTTCAGACCTGCGAAACCGAGGAGCCTTTCCCAATCGAATTGGCCGAGGCATCAGGCCACCGCTGATCATGTTATCCAGATGCTTAAGCGAACATCGGAGGAGCTTTACAGTCTCCTGCCGGGTCAAAAGTTCCGCCTCAAATGTTGCGACCGACATAACAATCCCTTGCAGGTTAATAGCGTTGCAATGCTCTCGGATTCGCCTGAATCGCCGTCAGAGCTTTGCGTAGCGGTATTATACGCAATTGCGGGTCGATTCGGTATGGTACGAATGGGCCGTTTGCCACCCTCTCTAAAGGTTCAGGGCAGATGCGAGACCACGAAAAGCACTGGTGAGCCACTGTGGATGCGAACTACCGTAATGCCGTTGAATGTTCTCCTGTACCCAACGCAACTCGGACTGCCAATGTGCGTGATACGAGCAAACAATCAGATACTCTGGCAGGAAGTTTGTGCCACCGAATCAGAACCAGCTCCAACTGTGCCACATAGTGTGCCACCAATTTCATGAGAGGCACTTTAAGCCCGGATATAAGGCAGTCGTTCGAGTCCTGGCCGGGTTATTTTTGTGCCCAGATATTTGCGAACGTTACCAAACGCTCTCATACGCTGTCGCACTGTGCCACTAAGTGGACCACTTTTTGCCACTGCTTACTCAAAGTGTGTGTCGGTGAGGCGGTCTGCAGGTAATGCTTGCGAGCAACCGCCTCACTCCTCTCCTACGTCCGCAACGATCACAT
>JBDNHX010000575.1:0-4403 GCA_041688565.1 Planctomycetaceae bacterium | reverse complement strand
GCCGCTGTAGGAACTCGTTGAGGGCCGGTTCCCCGCAGTCAAACGAGCCACGATCATGTTTCTTTGAAATTGGCTCTTCGTGCCATTCCGAAAAATTCATGACAGCTTCGGCAGAGCACGAGCCGCCCGTTTCAGTTTCGCATTGGGTGCCGGAGGATTCTCCAGAAGTTCCATGACACGGCGACTATCGCGTTGCGTCAGTTTGACGTTTTCATGTTCTTCGATGACAGAATGAGCTTCGCGCAATGCCGTACGAAGGATGAAATCTGTCATATCAGTCTGTGCCAGGGCGACGGCGCGCATAATCAATGCTTTGTCTTCCGAACGAATTCGCAGGGCGACTCGACTGTTTTCGCTCACGGCTTCTCTGGGCATGGCAATATCCTCGTTGTGTGTTTTGAAAGTGTACAACGCATTGCAACAATCGTCAACGTTTTACTTCGTGACGCCAATAACGCACTGGTTTCGATCAGGGTTTCGCTGTCCTGTTCGTCTCAGGTTCGGCGTGTCTTGCAATCCGAGAGTTTGTTCGAGCCAGTCCCAAAACCGGCTCTTTTCCCTCAACCGCGTTCCACTGTAAAAACCTTCCGTCAGGGAGCCATCGCCGCATCCATCTGGAAACGCCAGGCCACCAGTGGCTTTGAGTACTTCGACTTCACCGTCAGCCGCTCATGGAAAACATCTGCCACAGGCAAAGAAGACTATTCCACCAGCTTCTTCATCCGCAACGTCGATGAGCTTCACACGGTGATCCACGAAGCCGTCGACTGGATTGAAAGTCAGCAAGCCAGCCTGCAGGAAAGCAACGACTTCAAGAACCAGACAATCCTGCAGAAAGCAGCATAGTTCCACAGGAACTATGCTGCTTTCTCGTCCTCGCTACCAATGTCGGCACGCCAAGACCTGGTCTACGGGGACGTCGACACAGTAAAATTCCGGTCTTCTGCTGGGGCCAGTGGAGCGGGCGGAGCCGGCGCGGGCTCCACACCTTCAGTGAACGTTGCAGGCGGTTCGTAACTTACCATGCGGCCGCCTGCAGACACTCTGATAAACTCGGCGATGTCCTCACCCGGCGGCACGGTCGCCATTCTTTCTTCAGTCATCGGCTTCATCTCCGTACTCATGACTTCCAGTCCGTCGTCATCCATCGTGATGCACTTTTGAGGAACCATGAGTTTCAAGCAATACAGGATGACGCGGGCTCCATCTTTGTTCGTTTTGACCAGAGTATACGGAATCGTGTCTGAATTGGATCCACAAGGTGAATCCATACAGGCCACAGTCTGAGGCACGACAGCATGCTCAGAGTTTCCACACCCGGAAATGGCAAGAGACACAACGACGGAAAGAAGGATCTGTGTACGCATGGGACGAATCTCCTCAAATTGAAATCATTGATCTGATCAAGCGACTGCCGCATTCACTGCCAGTTGCGTTGGCAAGCCGAACACGTGTCATAGAGAAGACGTTGGGATATCCTGCAGTCTGCGCAGGGAATGATTTGATCAATGAGATTCCACAAAGAAGACACTTGCTCGATTCTACGCGGCCTGGTTTAAAGGGTTCAGCCCAATGAATCCGACTTGTGCATTCGATCAAATTCGTCCAGTGGTCCAGCACATCATCGAGCCTCAATGCAATCCCCCAAGACTTAAGTCTCCTTACGCCGGGTAATCTCCCTGTCGGTGCGAGCTGCGACAGCAGTTTTCCCTGCCACTCAGCAGCATCTTGCCCCCCCCACCCCCGGCTCCCTGCTTTTGGGCGGCCGCCTCATCCTTCGGCTAAATTCGCGATTTACATTGGCCCTGAGATCACTATTGCAACTCGCTGGATTTGTCTGACAATACGCCGCATGGATCGATCAGACGAACATGAAGGTCGTCGAGATCGCCCTTGAACGTCTGGCGCAAGCCCATGCGGCGCTGGCTTTCTTCTACGATCATGAAGCAGAACTCAATGCGGAAATTGAACGCCAACTTGCAAGCAGTGATCAACTTCGCCTCGAATCATTGACGAGCCCCGGGTGTCTCAAGCTCAAACAACTGGATCGTCTGTGATGACGATTCAGCTTTACATGGATGTCTACATTCATCGTTCTGCAGCTGATACGTCTTCAGAAAGTGCGACTGAAGGATGACCTTGCGGTAAAGTTCAAACGCTTTATCTCGTTTGGCAGAATGCTGCAGGTAAAGTCGCCGGGTGAGATGTTCGGTTTGCTCCAAAACTTCTGTTTCAACTGGTTTATCTGGGATGATGCTTTGGCAAGGTTCAATCAGCGAATCCATCTTGCAACTTCCTGAGATTCACCGAGAATATGTTGCAGGAAGCGATGGCTGTCGGCCTTGATTTCTTGCAATTTCTGTCACTGTGCAGGTGGACAATGGAAAACGAACTTGAACTTGTGACTAGCCTGAGCGAAGAAGAACTGGAAGCACTTGCTAACGGCGTCCTGGCTTCTTCTGCTCAATCGCGGATGGATGCACTGTTGCAGAGAAAGTCTGACGGACTGCTGAACACGAAGGAACTGGCAGAGTTGGACTCGCTGTTATCGCAAGTGGATCAATTGACGATTCTCAAGACTCGATCTCGCTACACTCTTCAGCAACACGCGAAAGCCGCCGGCGCGTGAGTGTTTACATTCCAGTCGAACTTCGTCGTCGCGTCCGCGCTCATTCTCGCGACCATTGTGCTTATTGCAGAACGCCCGAAGCACTGACCGTTGTTACGTTTGAATTTGAACATATTGTTCCGAGTTCTCAGGGCGGTGAAACAGTCTTCGAGAACCTGTGCCTTTCGTGTCCGACCTGTAATCGACATAAGTCCGATCGGACCGTTGGCTCAAGCGATCCTATGGCAGATGAGTTTCCACTCTTTCATCCTCATCTGCATGACTGGATTGAGCACTTCGAATGGAGTGGCGACGCGACAGAACTGATCGGTCGAACTCCGATCGGACAAGTGACAATTGTGACCTTGCGAATGAATCGTCCACAGATGATCCGAGTCCGCCGCATGTGGGCTGCAATGAATGAACATCCTCCGTCATTTTGATGCGGTGCTGAGTAAAGCAAATCCCGACATTCCACAACTTTCAGTTCTGGTTTCAGTTCGATCAGGTAGTCGATTGTTTCTCAAGCTGATGCGACTTCAGAAAGTGCGACTGAAGGATCACCTTACGATAAAGTTCAAACGCTTTATCTCGTTTGGCCGAATGCTGTAGGTATAGCCGACGAGTCATCTGATCCGCTTTCTCCAACGCTTCCGTTTCGAACGAGTCCTGCTGAGCGGGAGACAACGATTCCCAGAACGCGATAAAGGCTCGCTGTCGGGATTTGTCTCGTTCGGTGGCCTGACGCTCTCGTCGGGTACGAAGTTGATCGTCTGACGCTTTTGCGGCCTTCTGACGCTGCACTGCAGCCTGCTTCGCTGAGGAACTGACAAACCCCGGCGGACGAGCGATCGCGGAAGGATTCCTGATGGATTGAACCAGAAATCCCGGACCGCGAGCCTGCGCCTTGCTGTTGTACCAGTCGTAAAGTTCGATCATCTCCTGAATCTGACTGGACGGATGCGACAACGATAATTCCTCCGCCGACGCCGGACCGATGCCCCGCTTGATCAGCTCACGCTCCAGATTCTGCGGATTCACGGTCACAATCGGGATTCACGGTCACAATCGGAATGGACATGGACTGATTTAAAATCGGCACTGCGGAAGCGATGGTCTCGATGGGAACTCGACGCTGTTTTGCTCGACGTTCGAAGACAGCAATCCATCGGCCGGGGCTGTCCTTGCGAAATCGCTCTTCCGGCTGTCGCGGTTTCAGATCCCACACGTGTTCCAGCTCTTCAATGCCTTTCAGCAGTGTACGTTTCACTTGAGCCGTGTTGTAGTTTGCGGTCAGTCGCACTTTTCGCAGAGCCAGTTCGTGAAGATCGATTTCCACACGATTGCTGTGATAAAAGCGTTTGTCGAGGAATCGGTACAGTCGTTTGGCCACCGGGCTCTTGAGTCGACAGTAGAGACTCCAGTCCAGTTGTTTCAAATATCCCGACTGAAAGCTGCGGAAGAAGACGTCGTTCCAGACGAATCGCGAACATCCGGGAGCCGCTTTCCCCTGCAACACTTCACGTTGATAGATCACAAGTGTGTCGAAGACACCGAAGTCTCGATTGACCCAGCTTTTTTGAGCATGATCGTAGAAGGCTCGGTCGGAGAAGATCGAAAGACCCTTCCATCGACGCAGCGAAGTCGCCACTCGGTCGTAGTTGCGAGTCTCATCGGCCCAACCGAGCAATCGCAGAATCTCATAGCGGCTGAATGAGACTTCCCGCGTTGAAAAATCATTCAGGCGACTGAGCTGAATACAGGCCAGCAGGACGTCGTCGTCTTTGGACGTGGG
>JBDNHX010000015.1:0-5591 GCA_041688565.1 Planctomycetaceae bacterium | reverse complement strand
GACAGAGCGCAATGAGTGCGCATGCGTTGGAGTGCTGCGTCAAATGCTGCGAGCAATGTGCTGCGGCCTGTGAAAAATTCCCGGAAGACAAGCAAATGGCGGCCTGTGCCAAGTCCTGTCGCAATTGCGCCAAGGAATGTGCCGCAATGGTCAAAATGGCCAAGTAACAACGGCCTGCCGATCAATTGAAATTCGATCGACCGCAGAGGAACTGTTGAGGATTGCAATCCTCAACAGTTCTTTGTGGTATTACATCGTTCTGCGTTAAGCACCCTTTGGTAAGTTTTCGGGCATAACGATCGACCGCGCAAACAATATCCGGAGACTGACGTCTCGCGGCTCGCCGGGTTCAAGGCGAGCGGGGGACGTCAGTCCCCTGATTGTGATTCCTCGGATTATGCCATTAAATTTTCGCATGGGTGCTTAGAATAGTGATCTCAGCCCGGCGTTTGCGTGTTTGTGCAGTCCCGAGATTGAAACGCACCTGTTTCCGGCGCGGGCTGCTAGGGTACACTTTGGGCATACCGAAGATGCTGGGTCAGCACCGACCGCAAAATACGCCTGCCACGGCGGACATGCGTAAAAACAGCGGCCCGAGCGTGGCCGATCTGGAGCTAGAATGTCACTCGAAAGCAGCCTGATCAAACTCGCCGCGACTGGTGACCGTGGTGCTCAGCGGCTCGTGTACGAATCACTGAAACAGTCGCCGCATTGCCTCATTTCACGGATCGTCGGGGCGACGGTGAATTGACGCCGGAATTGGCGACGGAAGTCCGTTTGCATGTTGATCGATGCAATGCGTGCTCTACAGAATTAGACTCGTTTGGCAAAATTGCGAGGATCATTAAAGACGATGAGCAATCTCATCCGCCTCAGGGATTTTGGGGACAAATTTCGGTTCGTTTGGATGAGCGTGCCGGGATCCGCCATATCCGAGTCATGCGTATCCTCAAGGCATCACTCGTTCCTGTTCTGTTGGCCTGTCTTCTGATTTCGGTTGGAATGTGGTGGCGGTGTCGGAGCAACGTAACACACGCCCACGATCATGCTTCTTTGGCTGTGAATATGCAGCGTATCCTCGCGCAGTTTTCGGAAGATCCGGTCAAAGTCGTTGATACGCTATCCGAAGAATATGCAGGGCGGAAAGTCAGTTTCGACGATGCCGAAAAAACTATACTATAAGCGACTGAATGCCGTCCGCACCCTGGGGGATTGGGAAGGCTGGACGTCGTTCTTCCTTGAGTGTGTCCGGGATTCCGCGGATGATGGAGTCACAACAGCACGGCGACTCTTCAGCGTGGCGGGAAAGGATCGCGATACCGTTCTTCACCATCGCGCGGCAACTATTGGATGTTCTGTCAGAACAGACGGATTTTCAGGACGAGTGAATGTCCGAAAAATCGCGGCTCGACAGGGTTTCAAAACACTGTTTGCTTAGCGATTCCAGGTGTGGCATGCTCGGGACGTTAGACTTTTTTGACAGGAGGTACAGATGTCCGAGGAAACTATGCAAACAATGAACAAAAGCACAATCAAAGGCGAGGATGGCGAGGTGACGGAACCCGTCCATGTGGTTCGAAACGGGGCCATTCCACGCATCAATCTGGCGGCGACAGAGTCCCAGTGGGTTCGCCTACTATGACTTTTCGCTGAGCCGTTCATGGAAGTCCATGAGTTCCCAGAAGACGGGTTACAGTCGCAACTTCTTCCCGGCAAATCAGGAGGATCTTGTCGATCTCATCCGGAAAGCGACTGTCTGGATTGCCGAACCGCAGACTATCGAGCCGCCTGGCAACCCCGACAGTCTTGCAGCCTGACAAGGGCTGAGAGCCCTTGACCCGGTGCGAGCTACCGCTCGAAAGCTTCGTGGCCCGCTCCCGCTGGTCGCTCGAAGGATTCAGGCATGAGGCGGTAAGCAGAGAATGTTGGGCACTGACACTGTGCCCATGGCCCGCCTTGTGCGGGCTTTTTTGTGCCCGCGAAATGGAGGCTCGAGCCTCCGAGGCAATGCGTCCCATGGCTGAAGCCATGGGACGAGGACAGACCTGAGTCAGGTCTGCCTACAGTGGGGCGACCTGGCCCAGGTCGATGGGGGGAATCGTAAAAGGGGACATTGTGATTTATAGGGAAAGTAGAATGTCCCCTTATTGACTCCCTTATTCACTCCCCCTTGTTTGGAGGTACATGAAGGGAAAGTACGAAAGCGAAGCCGCAACATTGGAAGGTTTCATTCAACAGTTGGCCGTTTCCTACGTTGGCCGAGGATACTGGTGGTATGTGACCGGCCAGATTCCGGACGACAAAGTTCCGGGCGAAATCGACCGGAAACTGGTTGAGCTGTACGGCATCACATGGAAGAAATGGGAACGAGCTCGAAGGAGGGAACAGGGTCTCGCGAATCTGCAGTACATCCGCCACGAAAAATTCTTCGTGATTCTGGCTTCTGACGGTCAGCACGTTTTCAAGCAACGCGAAGCCAGTTGAATTCAGGACGCCAGACGAAAGGGGATTCAATACGGCGGCTACCTGATTTCATTCCGGAACGAACATGTTCAGGTTCGGATCGAAGATGAAACCTACCGGCAACTCAAAGCCCATTATGTTGGCCTCGCCCTGCGACGAACCAAAGAAACCCCGATCTCAGAATTCTACGCCGCTCCGTTCGAACCATACGCACCCATCAGACGGCAGATGTTCAACATCCTTCGTGAAGTGAACCGAGTCCGCAAGGTGGCGGGATTTGAACAGATTCCGAGTTCAGCGATTTGGCTGAAGAGGAAGGTTGTGAAGCCTTTCATGATTGAGCCCACTGCTCCGATCGCTGCCTGAACGAAAATGTCTAATAGTGAGAGCCTTTTGCCCCAAATCTTGTTACTCCTTTCAGTCAAAACTTGTCAGGTGACTGGATGCAGAAAATGCAGTAAGCTGTGGCTGGTTTTCATGTAGGGATTTCAATGGCCAGTTCTGAGCAGGTACGAGCACTTTTGAAGAGTCATTTGCAGGGAGACGAGGAACACTTCGTGTCCGTCGCCCTGCAAATTGCCGCTTCGGCTGCGCGCGGCGGCGAAGGAAAACTTGCTCAGGAACTCAGAGACCTTGTCGATGAAATCAAACGACGGCCATCTGGGGGGAAGTCGCCTAAATCGGTTCCTATCACAAAGCCAACAGGCGAACTTGCTGGGCTTCTGACTGTTGCGTATCCCAAGACTCGACTGTCAGAGATGGTCTTAGCCGATGAGACTCGTGTGATTCTCGATCGAGTCAAGCAGGAATACAGATCTGCAGATCAATTGCTGCACCACGGATTGAGTCCTCGACGGAAGCTCCTGCTGGTGGGGCCTCCGGGCTGCGGAAAAACAATGACCGCTTCGGCATTGGCGGGTGAACTAAATCTGCCTTTGTTCAATGTGCAGCTCCATGGTGTGATCACCAAATTTATGGGAGAGACGGCCGTCAAGCTTCACTTAATTTTTCAAGCGATGAAGGAGACTCGCGGCGTCTATTTCTTTGACGAGTTTGACGCGATCGGATCAGATCGAGGAGCCAGGAATGACGTCGGGGAAATTCGCAGAATTCTAAACTCGTTCCTTCAGTTTCTGGAGCAGGATGAATCACAAAGCTTGGTTCTAGCTGCGACAAACTACGTGGCGATGCTCGACGATGCATTGTTTCGCCGGTTCGACGACGTGATTCATTACCTCTTGCCCACAGAGGGGCAAGTTGTTGCATTGATTCAAAATCGGCTGGGCACATTTCTTGCCAAAAGGGTAGGCTGGAAAAAGGTTTGGGCAAACGCCCAAGGATTGAGCCACGCAGAAGTGGCAAGAGCTTGCGACGACGCAGCGAAGACTCACATACTAGCCAAGTCAGCCGAGATCAATACGACGACCCTGTGCAGTGCCTTGAAACAGCGGCATCGGAAACTCCATTCCGTCGGCGGAAGCAACTAAGGTAATCGCCCGCTATGGATGAACGCCCGCATCTTTTTCCATCCCGGACCGCAAAGTCGCAACCGTATACGTATCCACGTCAAGTTGGATCGTCTGCTTTCAAGGTTCCGCCACGGGATGACCGAGTAGGGCACGGCAAGCAACTTATTGCCAATGTTGAAGACGCTATTGCTGCAGCCGAATCTGCAACTCCAGCACAGCAAAATCGGCGCGGCATTGTGCTGGTGGAATTCTCCAGCGATGTTGGCTTTGAGTTAGCAATCGAGAGTTTGGAATTTCGTCGAAGCGGTATTGAGCTTCTAAATTCACGCACCGTGGACGATGTGATGATTGCAACAGTATTCATTCCAGAGGGGAAAGAGAAGTATTTCCTCAAACGGTTTGAAGCTTATTGTTTCGAGAACGACGGTCGATCCGGTAAACCAAAGAATCAAAAGCTGGCTGAGAGTATTCAAAAAATCAAACTGGCATCTATAAAGTCATTTTGGACGGACAAGCCGAAGCAGGTTCTTCAAAATTTAGGTGAAGTTCCCGTTCGAATGCGAGTCACACTCTCGTATTTTATTGAACCCAGTCCGGGACGTCGTGGGTGGGACAAAAAATATCGGTATCAGTCGCACGGATTGCGCTTCGATGTGAAGCGACCACTGGAAACTGTTCAAGAGTTTCAGAAGAGGATTAGTAAGGCAGCTCAGGAAGAAGACGAGAACATCACCTCCGGTTCAGACGCTCGGAATTGGGACTTGGGACAAAATCTACAGAAGAAGGGTTCGGTACACTCAGATACATGGATCGGAACGGCGGCGGAACTCGCTGAATGCGGTATCCTTGCTGTATTTCCAGTGACCGGCTGGTGGAAGGAAAGAAATCATCTGAATGGATGGAAGAAACGGGCCAGATACTCATTGATCGTGTCCATTGAAACAGATCGTGTAACGGCAGACTTGTATACACCCATCGCACAGCAGATACAGGTTGCAGTGGAGTCAGTGATCGAAGTTTGAGTGGGCGAAGTGGCCAAAGCCGAAGTTTACGGAACTGAATAAGTTCAATACCCCCAGTCCTCATGCTTCAACGGTGCCGAATTAAGCAGCTTCCTCAACGATCGCCATTGCGGCAGGTGCTTGTCCATGATCGCGATGAAGCGGTCGTTGTGGTGGCGTTCGATGAGGTGGGTGAGTTCGTGGACGACGATGTACTCGATACATTCGAGCGGTTTTTTGGCGAGTTCCAGATTTAGCCAGATGCGTTTTGTCTGAGTGCTGCAGCTGCCCCATTTGGTTTTCATGCGGCGGATGCCCCAGCCTGAAGGTTCAACGCCGATGATTTCCTGCCATTTGACAAACAGGTTTGTTGCTTCTGTCTTTAACTTCAAGCGATACCATCGCGACAATGCTGCTTCCCGTTGCTCGTGCGTGCTGTCAGCCGGTGAGTAAAGGCGAAGCGTAGACGTTCCGGTTTGTTCAATGTGAATTCGGCCATCGGTCGGAAACAGGCGAAGCCGATAACGTCGGCCGAACAGGAAATGAGTTTCGCCGGTGACCAATTCACGTTCTGACTGGCGAGACTGCTTCGAGAAGCTTGTCTGCTGGCGTTTGATCCAGCCAAGTTTGTCGATCACAGCCAGACGAACGGCATCGT
>JBDNHX010000574.1:0-1990 GCA_041688565.1 Planctomycetaceae bacterium | reverse complement strand
CCCTGACTTGGTTGAGGAAGTTGCGCGGCCAGTTCAGCAGCGATCTCTTTCAGTGGTTCCGGATCAAACACACGGACGGATTCCGAGAACGATCCGAACGATGTCCGCCCGACGCCGAGCTTCTTTTGAACTTTGTCCAGCTGGGATGCCTGCTGCAGTGCTCGCATGGATGTCAGCAGGGGACTGAACATCCAGAGCAACACAAGGACACAGTATTCATCCATGTGGAGGTCGCGATTTCCAGCAGAACGCGTTCTGTACCAACTTCGTGCAACCGAGCGAGGAGCGGCTTGAGCTTATCAAAATACTTGAGTCCCTGCAGATCAGACGGCTCAATCGCAGGCTTCGGTTTCCTCCCGCGACGCGCTTTGCTGTCGGCGTCGTCGGGCGTCGCGTCGGTCACGTCGTGGGGCGTGGCAGCAACTTGCGAGTCTGCACCGGTGGGTGCATCATCACCGTTTTGTTCTTCAAATTGTCTGGCATCCTTCGCCACAATCGTCGCTCGCAATGTCACTCTGGCAGACAGAATTCACTGCAGGGTACCGGCGCATAAAGCGTGCCAAAGGTTTGTATTTTTCTTACGCGGGAATTATCGCAAATCCCAAGCAACATCCGTGCCGAACACTATTGGCTGCGTCCCCTTTGTTTGCTTCCGACGAGCAACTGGCTTTCTGGCAGGCTCTGCAACCCCCCGGAAACTCACGTCACCCAGAAACGGCTGGGAGTGATCATGCGGGGCGCGAAGTGAGTGGAGTGGCCTTGCCCGCAGGCTTCTCGCTCGAACCGCTACAGCGAAGTCACCCACGCCGTCCATTTGAATGCGGTCAGAGCGAGGTCAATGATTGGCTGCACACCAAGGCGCTGCAGCATCAGGACAAGCGACTCTCCGCCACGAAAATCCTGCTCAAGCAAGATGGCGCGATCGCGGGATTCTACACACTGGCGACGGGCCAGGTCGATTTTGGTGACCTGCCCTCCAAACTCGCGCGAAAACTGCCTCGACGTGCGCTGCCTGTAGCAATCCTGGCTTGGCTGGGAGTGAGCGTGGCTTATCAGGGCCAGAGGCTGGGTGATCTGCTTTTATCGTAGGCTTTGCGTGATTGCTATGAAGCGGGCCAGACCTTTGCGTTCGTGGCGGTCATCCTGGACTGCGTCGATGATCGATCCAGGGCGTTCTACCAGCGATGGGACTTCGCCGAACTGCCGGGCAATCCTTACCGCCTCTTCCTGATTTCGCAGACACTTACGGCAATGATGACGTAAATATTCGCCGAAGGTGTGGGCATTCGGCAAAAATGCAGGCGAAATCTACTTTCCCAACACCTTCGGCGAATGTTTACATGATGACGCGGCCAACCGAGTGACGACCGCACGGCATCAGGAGATCAGGCGTTCGTATTCCGGATGGTTTCCGATCCAGAACCACAATAAGCCGTCTTCAATCTCGACAGCCAACGCGCGAAACTGAATACCGACTCGGGCCGACCTGAATCGTCCAACCTTTTTGAAGTGCAGCGAAGGGTGGAACGGATCGGATTTAAGAAGCGCAAAGTTTCTGTCGGCCAATTCACGGACGGATTCCGGCAAGTCGTGGTAGCAACTCCAAAACGCAGGAGTTGTGAAATGGCTCATAGCGGCTTCGCGCGTCCAGCCGCATGCTCGGCCAAGGCGGATTCCGCCAGAGCGTCAAGCCGACCACTGTCGGCATCATCCTGAATCCGGCGATCAAACTGCTCCGCGTCAAACTCAAGGAACCACTCACGGAACCGAGCGAATTCCTCCGGCGGCAGGTGAGCAATTGTGTTTTCGAGTTCTTTAAGTTTCATTGTGCTCGCCCCTGCTCTGTGCGGTTTAACGGGAGTTTGGCCGACGCTGCCCCGCAACAAGCAAAAGTCGCTGGCCTGACCAGAGGATTGTACAACCGGATCCCGCGTGGATGAACAGAGAAATCATTTGCGGCAAGAATTCCGTGACTCTATGGTCATATTTT
>JBDNHX010000121.1:0-19612 GCA_041688565.1 Planctomycetaceae bacterium | reverse complement strand
CGGGTTGTCATCTCGCTTGTGATGATTCTTCATGACAACATGAACGCCCATCTTCATGCAAAAGGCAATGAACCAATACGTGCAGTGATATGAATCGGCAACGAACGAATTTCAGCGATCACTCGCGGAGACAGACGCTCTTCTGCTTGATCGGAGTCGAGCACAGTCGTCAGGTCGTCAAACTCAAGGCAGCCAATCTCAGCCTGGCTGGCTAGTCGCAGCGTGATTCCAAAGTCCACCGTGTCTTCCTGGAATGCCTCTGCAAACGAACAGCTATCGAGCACTTCGCAAAGTGGAAGTTCGTTGGCTTGAATCATCGACCGCTGAAAGATGCTAAAGCAGTGGAGTGAGCAGCTTGCCAGAATGGACATAAACCTTCCGTGGTCAAATATTGACACACGACACCAGGAAAGGTCCACGTCCGCAGCATTCTAACGAACAGTTGGGTCACGCCATCGACGTCATGCCTGCACGCGGGAAAAAACTCGAAATTCATGAACGCGACGGATCGCGTTCTTCAACGCTGCGCGGTCGCGGAAATTCACGTTCGCCAAAACGCTAAATTCCCGTGGACAATGCCATTCGGGTCAGGAACCAATCGTGCGCAGCACCCTGCGGGCCGTTTGGCTATTGATTCCTGACCCCTGAGCCTTCACGGCTGTCGGTTTTTGAACGCACGTTCAATCGATGCCTCGGCCTGTAGGGAGACGGGCAGACGCTGAGGATGACGTCTCTGTATCAGCTGTGGCGATTTGAGGATATTCTGCCTTTGGGACAAGTTGCATCCGGCTATGACCGAATGTATGTTCCGCAGTTGGGCTAGGCGACGGGCGATCTGGATATCCATGACATTGCCGTTGAATCCAGCGGTCGCGTCGTCTTCGTCAATACACTGTTCGGCTGTCTCGCGAAGCTCAGCGACACGCACAGTTTCGTACCACTGTGGAAACCGCCATTCCTCAGCAGGCTGGCCGCTGAAGATCGTTGCCACTGGAACGGACTCGTATTGGAGAACGGGAAGGCGAAGTATGTCACGGCCGTGAGCCAGTCGGACGTCGCGGATGGCTGGCGTGATCGGCGACATGACGGCGGCTGCGTGATTGACGTGCAGACGAATGAGATCATCGCGACCGGCCTTTCCATGCCGCATTCTCCGCGAGTCTACCGCGACAAGCTCTGGCTGTTGAACTCGGGCACCGGGCATTTTGGATTCATTAAACGCACCACAGGCCAATTTAAAAAGGTGGCGTTCTGCCCCGACTATCTCCGAGGCCTTCCGTTTCATGGCGACTTCGCGATTGTCGGCATGTCAAAGTCTCGCGAGAACCGTACATTTTCCGGGCTTGAGTTGGATCAGAATCTAAAGGCGAGCGACGCGGAGGCTCGTTGCGGGATTCAGATCATTGATCTAAAAACCGGCGACGTCGTCCATTGGCTGCGAATCGGAGGTGTGGTTACAGAGCTGTCTGACGTGATTAGTCTTCCCGGCGTCGTGCGGCCCCAGGGTCTGGGATTTAAAACCGACGAAATCCGCCGCGTCCTTCGCATCGGAGACGAAGGCTCATTGGCAAGCTGAGCGGCAAAACGGCCTTGAAGCGTCACGGGGCAAGCCATTGAGAATGAGGCTGTTGTTAGCTCTTCGCTATGCCAGGCGAGGCGTAAATCAGCATCGAGCGGAAAAAAGTGTCGCCTTTCGCTCGGCAAAAGCACGCGGAAACGCTACTTTCGCAGAGCGAAAGGCGACTATAAAATGGCCGCACAAATGCTTAGCCGGAACCTGATTGCTTCCGGAGTCCCTACAGGGTATTCAGCTTCGGCATTTCGCCAGGCGATCCGCTGCTGCAGGATGCGTTCGCGCAGGCTTGCTAAGGAGTAATGATTTAGTGAGCCGCAAAGCGATATCTGCGGGTGTATGTCTTAACAACACAACGAAAACACTCGCGGCTCAGGTGGTGACTAAATCAATACTTGTCTTGCGGACTGAAAAGCGGAGCTTGTGAACCAGGTTTAGGCCGGTATTTTGTATTCTTCGATGTCATGAGTGCAAGAAAGTTGTCGGGCTATGAAACTGAGTCCGCAGATTTCCGAGATCCCGAATCGCATTTTCGCCAGCAACGGCAACCTGTCAGATCGCCGTCGCGGTCGGCAGCCAACCAGACCATCAATACGATCGTTTAAAATATCTTCACGCGGGGAGCCGCAACGCTGGGTGTGGAAGTTACACAATCGGGTAGTGGCGTGCTGTTATCCGGGAGCAATCTGACAGTCACTGGATCAGCTTTTGCCGATACGGTGACAATCGCTACCGTCACGAATCTCAAGGTCAGTATGAACCGGGGTTAGCGAAGAAAGAGGTCAATGGCGGCAGCGGGATTTTGCGATCAAAGCGGCTTCGTCATGAGGACGTTTAAGAATTAGCCGGATCCCCGGCTATCAATAAGGAGCCCTGCCTGGTTTGCTTGCCACAAAATCGACAGGAAGGGTTTTTGTGCGCCCGGATGTCCCCGATTTTCCGGCCTCACGCAGCGACAGTTTTCAGAGCATCGCCGATGCATTCTCAGCGTCGAAGGGCTGCCGTTCGTTTATGTGCTGACACCGCAGGTCATTGAAGAAACGTTTGCTCAGCATGACGAGCTGTTCGCCCAGCACGGAGTCTATTCCACGCCATTGTGCTCTGAGCGTTTCTGCGTCCGGTGCTCAGGAATGGCAAGGAAGCGTCCTGCCCTGCGGCTGTGGCAAGAAACGTTCCGCGTTGCCAGCAGCAGGCAATCGAACCTCCCAACAGCGGAACTATTTGCTCATTCGAACAGGAGCCAACGGAGGTCACAGAGAAAGACGCAAGGAAGCTGGTAAACGCATTCGAAAAGTCTTTGTTTCCCTTCGTTAACTTTGTGTCCTCCTGTAAAATTCAAGTCAGAACCTGCGTTGGTTACTGCGTCAGAGAGTAAATGGCACCGGAACCGTGTGCGAGCCATAGTTGACTCCATTCATCCACACGAATACCTGTTGAGCATTCCCGCCACTCCAGATGTAAATCGTGTCGTCACCGGAAGTTCCCTGAACCACAAGATCCTCGCCGTAGACCTGAACCGACGCCGGAGGAGATTCAACGACATCCTGCAGTTCGACAGTAACGACGGCCGTGTCAGAAAGAGAATCCGGCGCGTTATCGGAGACCTGAACATGCAGTTCAAACACAGGATTGGTTTCAAAGTCGAGTGCTGCGGCATTGGCGACAGAAATCTGTCCCGTGACGGCATTCACCGCAAATGCCCCGGAGGTATTTCCACTGACGATGGAATAAGTCAGAGACTGCCCTGGATCGGGATCGGGATCGGCCGCTGTGACCTGCCCCACAAACGCTCCCAGCGTCGCGTCTTCCGATATCTGAAATACGGCATCGTCGGCTGCCGGTGACTGATTGGCTGGCGGAGTTTCTTCGGTCGCTGCGGCATTGATCAGCTCGGCAATTCGTTCGCCAAACTCGAGAGCCGCATCCCAGTTCTCGGCCGTGATGACTCGACCATCCACGACAACGTCGTCAGTGATCGTCAATGGATCAACATACTGTCCGGGAGCCGTATTGGGATTGGCTCCATTTGCCACGGCCTGTTCATACTGCCCCAACGCCATGTCGTCATAGTCGATGCCATTGTAGGTCACTCCGGGAGAACCGATATAGGGAACCGAAACCTGCTTGCCAGCGATGAGGCTGACGCCATCGTCTCGAGACCATGCCGCGATATCCGTGTGTCGTTGTACTCCTTGTAGTAAAAGTCCTGCTGATCAGCGATAACCATCCGCACAGGAAGAGTCTGGGCACTGAGGACGATTCGGGGTTCAAGGACTTCCAGCGTTTGACGTGCTAAACTTCGACGGAATTGACGCGGAGGGCGTCGAAACCAGGCAGGAATTCGACTCTTCAGGAATTTCGACAGTGACATGTGAGTTTGCATGGTCTTAACTTTCTTGACAGGATTACAGCACTTTCAGACAGGAATCGGTTCTTGCAAAAACCGCACGCTGTCAGTGGCTCGTTTTTGACGTTGCCTTTGCGACAAAATTTCTCCAGAAAAATCATGACCGAGGATTCTCCCCATTTTTCTACGGGGACAGCTTGTGGCCCTTACTGATGGCGATCACGGCCAATAAGTCCGTTGACCTCATTCGGGAAAACAATCGGCAGAAACGAGGTGGCTCGGGAAAACCGGGCGGTGACGCATGCGTGGACCTTCCATCGCATGATTCTTCACTGAGTGATCTGATCAGTCGCGAGCCGACGCTGGAATTCGCCGCTGAGATTTCCGATAATCTGCAGCATCTTCTCCGTATGCTGGATGGCACCGGAGATCATGATCTGAGGCGAATCGCAATTCTGAAGATGGATGGATACTTCAATCAGGAGATCGCAGAATCCGTGGGCTGTGTGCGTCGATCGGTCGAACGCAAGTTGCAGCTCATCGCTGGTCTGTGGGAGAAAGGTGGTATCAGTTGAATCATCCTTCCGACCACGAATACGCTCGACTGCCAAACGATCAGAAACTTCTGATCGATCGCCTTTGCAGTCGTTTTGAAGCGGCCCTGAAAGCTGGCAGCCGACCGAAAGCCGAAGCTGTCTTGAAGAAGTTGCCTGCCGCCATGCGTCTCGCGGCTCTGGGCGAACTGTTGCCTCTGGAAGCCGATTATCGCCAGCGCGAAGGGAATCCGCTGACTCTTCCAGAACTTGAGCAACGCTTTCCTGACGTCGATGCCGCATGGCTGGCAGATTGCGTCCGCGCGGAAGCCACTGAAACGGAATTCGGCAGCCACGTTCAGGTTGAGCCCGAAGTTCCTCTCCCCGATTGCCTGGGAGATTATCGCATCGTCGGCCGCCTGGGTTCCGGCGGTATGGGGACCGTCTATCGCGCGGTGCATGAACGAATGGGGCGTGAAGTCGCCGTCAAATTACTGCGTCCGGAGATTCAGCGGAATCCGCTGTTGTTGCAGCGTTTTGATCGGGAAGTTCGTGCGGCAGCAAAACTTTCACATCCCAATATCGTCGCTGCGCTCGATGCCCGCGAACATGAAGGACTTCATTTTCTGGTGACGGAACTTGTCGAAGGGAAAGATCTGGATCAGACCGTCCGGCTCAGCGGGCCGTTGCCGGTCGTTGATGCGATTGAGTGTATGCTTCAGGTTGGCAAAGGATTATCGTACTCTCATTCGCAGGGTGTGATTCATCGAGACATCAAACCGGCGAATCTGCTGCGGGCGAACGATGGGACAGTCAAGATTCTGGACATGGGGCTGGCACGCCTAAGTAATTCCGAATCCAGTAATAATGTTCACCTGACGGAAAGTGGCGTCATGATGGGCACAGCCGCCTATATGCCGCCGGAGCAGGCTCGAGATACTCGGAAGGCCGATGCACGATCTGATCTCTATAGTCTTGGCTGCACTCTGTTTTACTTGCTGACCGGTCGCACGGCATTCTCCGGGACGACTCAGCTGGATATGATTCTGTCTCACGTCAATCAGCCGATCCCGTCGTTACGAATGACGAATCCTCAGATCCCGGCTGCTCTCGATAAGATCTTCCAGCGACTTGTCACGAAGAATCCTGACGACCGGTTTCAGACGGCGGAAGAACTCCTGCCGGAACTGCAATCGGTCCTCACAGAATGTCATAACCCGCAGGCCCAGCAGACACTCGCTGACCATCTGCAGGCGCGGAGGTTTGCACCCCAGACATCGATCACTGGCGGAGTTTCGGGGGTTACCGGTTCAGGGACCACGCCAGCCCAAATGAGTCAATCGGATTTCAATTTTCCCACGCAGGCGTCTCCGCTGCAGCCAGCCATAGATCCGCAACGCATCGGGAGCAGCAGTACAAGCCGCACGAGCGCATCAAAAACTGGTCGTTACATGCGGGGTGATGGCCTGGACGGGCTCGACAGGCGGAAAGATTCTGCACACAGACGTTCGCGGGACGACAGTGTTTGCTCCATCAGCAGACGATTGAACAGCCCAGCAATAAAAACACCTCCGCTTCAGGAGAAATGAATGGACCAACCAACCCGCGCAGATTCCTTGACCGGGCTTTCGGAAGCGGAAGTCGCCGTTCGATTGCAACAGCATGGGTATAACGAACTTCCCTCGTCCCAGGGGCGCAGCTTTTTTGCGACTGCCTGGGAGGTCGTCCGAGAGCCAATGTTCCTATTGCTGCTGGCTTGCGGCACGATCTACATGCTGCTCGGCGACACCCAGGAAGCCGTGATGCTTCTGGGCTTTGTCTTCGTGGTACTGGGAATCACACTGTATCAGGAACGCAAGACAGAACGGGCGCTCGAAGCTCTGCGTGATCTCTCCAGCCCTCGCGCGCTCGTGGTTCGTGGTGGGGAACGAAAACGAATTGCGGGGCGGGACGTCGTCCCGGATGATCTGCTTGTGCTGGCCGAGGGCGACCGAGTTCCGGCCGATGCCGTGGTGATCTCGTGTAACGGCCTGTCCACCGACGAGTCTCTGCTGACCGGCGAATCCGTGCCCGTCAGAAAAGTCGCCTGGGACGGCGTGCAGGAGATGACTCGACCCGGAGGCGAGGACCTTCCTTTTGTCTTCTCCGGTACATTGATTGTTCAGGGTCAGGGAGTTGCTCAGGTGCGAGCAACAGGCATGCGCACCGAAATGGGAAGTATCGGTAAGGCGCTGGAATCGGTGCAGACCGAAGGAACCCGACTGCAACAAGACGTTGGACGCCTCGTGCAGCGAGTCGCGATCTTTGGCATGGCACTTTGCATCATGGTCGTTGTGCTTTACGGACTGACGCGTGGTGACTGGCTTCAGGGTGTTCTGGCCGGAATTACGCTGGCGATGGCGTTACTGCCCGAAGAATTCCCGGTTGTCCTGACGATCTTCCTGGCCCTCGGTGCCTGGCGATTGTCGAAGATCAATGTTCTGGCCCGTCGGGTGCCCGTCATCGAAACGCTCGGCTCAGCGACTGTGCTCTGCGTGGACAAAACCGGCACGCTGACCGTCAACCGCATGTCGATCCGCAAGCTGGCTGTCGACGGGACGGTTCTTGATATCGAGCAGCTTGACGTCGATCGCCTGGCGGCTAAGGCTTTGCCGGAAGAGTTTCACGAGATCGTTGAGTTCGGCATTCTGGCGAGTCAGCGTGATCCGTTTGATCCGATGGAAAAGGCGTTCCACGACCTTGGCAATGAACGACTCGCTCAAACCGAACACCTGCACTCCGACTGGAATCTGGAGCGAGGATACCCGCTGACACCCGGCCTGCTGGCGATGTCGCACGTCTGGAAATCGCCGAGCGGTCAGGACTTCATTCTGGCGACGAAAGGAGCACCGGAGGCCATTGCGGACCTGTGCCATTTGAATACTGAAGGGACTCAGGCCGTTCTTGCTCAAGTCGCGGAGATGGCAAAGGAAGGTCTTCGAGTCCTTGGGGTCGCGCGGGGCACGTTTCAGCAACAGCCATTGCCAGGCAAACAACACGACTTCACGTTCGAGTTTCTGGGGCTCGTCGGACTGGCCGATCCTGTTCGACGAACTGTTCCCGCCGCCGTAGAACAATGTTACTCGGCCGGCATTCGAGTGGTGATGATTACCGGTGACCACCCAACGACGGCGCAGAGTATTGCACGTCAGGCGGGCATCAAGCCACTCGATGATGTTGTCACTGGTCCCGAACTGGAAAAGATGGATGACGCCGAACTTCATCAGCGTTTGAAGACAATCAATGTCTTTGCTCGAATGGTCCCGGAGCAAAAACTACGTCTGGTGAATGCATTGAAGTCCAGCGGCGAGATCGTTGCGATGACGGGCGACGGTGTGAATGACGCGCCGGCTTTGAAAGCTGCTCACATCGGCATTGCAATGGGCGGTCGAGGCACCGATGTGGCGCGTGAAGCCGCTTCGCTGGTGCTGCTTGACGACGACTTCGCGTCCATTGTTCAGTCTGTCCGCATGGGACGAAGAATCTTCGATCATCTGCAGAAGGCGATGACTTATATCGTCGCGGTGCATGTGCCGATTGCCGGGA
This sequence comes from Planctomycetaceae bacterium, assembly GCA_041688565.1. Taxonomy (GTDB): domain Bacteria; phylum Planctomycetota; class Planctomycetia; order Planctomycetales; family Planctomycetaceae; genus SXXK01. The sequence goes on along the minus strand of JBDNHX010000121.1, from coordinate 11,574 downwards.
TGTCGCTGATTCCGGTGATGTTTGGCTGGCCGCTGGCTCTGCTGCCTGTACACATCCTGTTTCTGGAATTGATTATCGATCCCGCGTGCTCCGTGGTATTTGAAGCCGAACCGGAAGAGGCTGACGTGATGCGCCGCCGTCCTCGTAATGCCAATGTATCTATCTTCGGCAGACGACTTTTCGGCCTGGGATTGCTCCAGGGTTCCAGCGTTCTGCTGATTGTCCTGGCCGTGTACTTGCTTGGCATGTTCGGCTGGAAAAGCCAGGGAGACGCCACGGCATTGAGCTTCACGACGCTCGTCGTTGCCAACCTCGGGCTGATCTTCGCCAACCGCTCATGGTCTCGCACGATCTGGTCCACCCTGCGAACTCCGAACCCTGCTCTCTGGTTCGTACTGGGTGGAACTCTCGGCTTTCTCAGCTTGGTGCTTTACGTTCCGTTCCTGCGCGACCTGTTCCACTTCTCGACGATGCACCCCGGCGATATTGCGATTTGCCTTGCGGGAGGATTCGTCAGCATTTTGTGGTTTGAAGGGCTAAAGGTTTTCAGGAAGAAGTGGTTCGCTGAAGTCTGAAGTGCGTGAACACAAAAACGGGCAGTTCGCCGTGGCCCGTTGAGTTAATTTCGCACGTCGCAGCTCAACACATTTCTGCTGAACGTCTTGAAACAGGATGGCTTCATCGGAAGTAAAGGGCCGTGCCGCGAGGGATCGGAACGAGAGGCAAGATCGTCTCTATTCTGTTTGATCAGGGAGTGGAATCTCCGGTGCGTCAAACTGTGGTGAATCAGGAAGGCGAAGCCGGTCTTTACGTCGGCGAGGAAAATCCTGCAGGTTGAACGCTTCCTCGGATGCCTTACCAGAATCTTCATACCGCGAACTGTTTTCCCGTGGTCTCAAATCGCGAGGATAGCATTCGTCCTGGAACCAGCGGCCATGTGTTCCGATGCTGGAAAATTGTTCTTCGACGAAACGAATGCCATGTGTTTCCAGAATCGTGCCCGTCTGACGTTCAAGGTCGGCAAGTCCCGAATTGTACGAAGCAAGGGCCTGCGATTCGGAAGCCACGGCGTTGCCCCAGTCCGTCACGCCCTGCAGAAAATTCAGAAAATTTTCATTGCCGGTAAACAGACGCTGAACGCGAACTTCCAGGTTTTCTTTCGCTGCCTGGCGAGCATCACGAAACGCCTCATACTGCAGAAAATTCTGATCAATCGTGCGCAGTGAAGTGGCCAGCAGATGCTCGATCTGATGCAGATTTTGTTGAATCTGCGCACGATCCTTCATGATCAGGAGCTCGTGGTTGCGCACTTGAGCACGTGACTTTCTCAGGCTGAGTGGAACTGAGAAATTGACACCCATCGTCCAACTGCTGTTGTCGCCCAGACCGGACGACAATTGATTTCCGTTGATCACCTGACCGCTTAGGCCATCCCAGCGCTGAAGCGCGACGGCGTCCAGTTGAGGCTGAGCCAGATTGCGGCTCTGCACCAAGCGCTTTCGATCGGCAAGAAGAATCAGATTCAGCTCGACCAGATCGGGACGGAGTGACTGAGCGGTCTCATTGATCTCGTCCCAGCGAAACTCCACCTGATCGCGCGTTGGCGGCGTCGATGGCACGATCCGGACACCATCTTCCGGTGGCAGCCCCAGCATGTTTCTGAGAGCTGCTTCGCGATGAAGGACGTTGGCGCGAGCCGACACAAGATTGGCGCGAAACTTTGCGTAGGCGAGTTTTGGCTGCGCCGAATCGCTCTGTCGCTCGGAATCCTGGCTTCTCTCGGTATTACAAAGCTGATTAACTCCATCAGCAGTGGAGCCGACTGGCCGGTTGTTGTCTCCATTCCCGCGGGCATTGTTGCCATGGTCTTCGCCGCCGTCGTGGGTCTTGTGTTTGGATTGTATCCTGCCTGGCGAGCCAGTCGACTCGATCCAATTGATGCGCTCCGCTACGAGTAATTCGGAACGGGCCAACAGGGCGGGCGTCGGCTGGGCAGAGCTCCGTCTGGATGTTCGCTTGTGAAGGATCCATCAAAGCGATTCATGTTTCTATGAAGCGCAAGAGGAGAGTGAACACGATAGATGACCTCCGGTTCATCTGCCGGAAGCTTACCGAGCCCTCTTTTTGATTCGCAGGTTCTGATTAGCGTTCATTGGCGTTGATTAGTGGTTTGCAATGACTTGAACGCGGATAAGGGCCAGAGCAGGGAAATGAACTGAGCGTTGGCTGGCGGAATCGGGCATTCAAAGTCCCTGTGCGGCTTCCAGTGCGGCTGATCGAGAAGAAGTCTTTCGCGATGGCCATCTCTGATCGCCAGAATGACTGTCATCATTGTGACTGCGAGTGTTGCGAGATCGTTGCGAACATTGGCCTCCCATTGGCCTGAATTGCCGTAAATCGCTGACTTTTGCAAAGGCCAGAAGTTCGGCACAGTGGCTGCTTATTCAAGCCTCAAGTGAAATTCAATCCCCCTCAGTCCCTGATCCAAGACGGAACAGTGTCATGTTGGCAAAATTCCTTGAAGCGTTGGGTGTATCAAAACGGTCAGCTCGTCGGACGAAGCAGACGTCAGTCGCCCTGGTCGAAGTGCAGGTTCTGGAATCACGCGAAGTGATGTCGGCCAGTACGATCCACGAGTGGAACGATATTCTTCTGGACACGATACGAAGTGAGAAGCCGGCTCCACCGATGGCCTCCCGCGCGATGGCGCTGGTGAGCACTGCTGTGTTCGACGCCGTGAACTCCATCGACCGGCGCTACGAGTCCTACTTCACGTCAGCCATAGTATCGCCGCTGGCGTCAAAGGATGCGGCTGCTGCCGTTGCAGCCCATCGGACGTTGTCTGTGCTGTTTCCTGCCCGCCAGTTTGTCTTCGACGCGGCCTTGAATGCGACGTTGTCGACGGTGCCATGGGGTTCGAAGCGAGACGCGGGAATTGGAACGGGGCAGTATGTGGCCGATCGAATTCTGTCGGCTCGCAGCAACGACGGCTGGGATCAAATCGTGAGTTACTTTCCGGGCAACATCCCCGGCGACTGGAGTCCGACAGCTCCCGACTTCTCCGGCCCTGTTCTTCCTCAGTGGGGACTTGTACGGCCCTGGGCGATCAGTCGTCAGAACCAGTTCCTGTCTGCTGCTCCTCCGTCGCTGACCTCCGCAACATACGCACGTGACCTAAACGAAGTGAAGGTGATGGGAGCGGCGACCAGCAGGACTCGCACAGCAGATCAGACCAACATCGCTCGTTTCTGGGCTGGAGCTCCGGGCACCGCAACACCTCCGGGCCAGTGGAACATGATTGCTCAGACGATCGCCGAAGGGCAGGGGCTTTCGATGGAAGAAAGCTCGCGGATGTACGCTGTCCTGAACATCGCGCTGGCTGACGCGGCGATCAGCTGCTGGAATACGAAATTTACGTATGACTTCTGGCGTCCGATCACTGCCATCCAGAATGCCGATTTGGACGGCAATAGAGCAACCGTTCGGGATGCCTTCTGGACACCACTTTTGAAGACTCCTGCGTTTCCTGGTTACACGTCCGGCCACAGCACTTTTAGCGCAGCCGGGGCCGCTGTTCTGAACGATGTGTTTGGCACGGACGCGATTGGGTTCATTTCGAAGTCAGAAGTCCTTGGAGTCCCCGATCGTCTCTACACCAGCATTCGCGCTGCGGCTGCGGAGGCTGGTTTGAGTCGTATCTTTGGCGGGATCCACTTCCAGTTTGACAACCAGGCCGGTCTGGCAAGCGGTGATGCGTTGGGGCGATTTGTTGCGGCCAACTGCCTGCCGATGAGAGCCGGAGCTCGAGTTGTAAACGGGGCTTTGCAGGTCTTTGGGACGAGTCGCAATGATACGATTCGCATCGACAGCTGGGGCTCATCTCTGAACGTCTTTATCAACGGACGTTCGATGCTGACAGTCCCTGGCACCTTCATTGCTTGCATCTGCATTGACGCCGGTCCGGGAAATGATGACGTTGCCATGAGTTCCTGGATTGGCCTGCCGTCGACGCTGAAAGGTGGTACTGGCAGTGATCGTCTGACAGGCGGTGCCGGTCACGACACGCTGCTGGGAGATGCCGGCAACGACATCCTGTTTGGAAGCTGGGGCAACGATGCATTGTACGGGGGACTTGGCGACGATGTGCTCGATGGCGGCGCAGGCTACAACTATCTCGACGCCGGCTTCGGGTTCGATACCCTGTACGTCAATCGGTTCCTCGACATCTTCGATCAGGGTCCAGGGCGGAAGAGGATCTTCTTTCGGTAGTTGAGCCGACCTGTTGTATCGAAGCAGGTGATCGTCGCACTTTGTTCGCTGAGGTTTTGAACTAACACTTTTCCTTCGTGAATGGCGAGCGAACTGCCTGCGCCGAAGCCGTTGCTTGTCTTGATCACTCCCACATCCGCGGTCCATCGCGTTGACCCGTCATGGCTCATTCCCGCGACGGTGCCGGTCGCTCCGCAGTAAGCGTACAGTCCATTTTCATCAGCAACGGGAGTTTCAGTCGCCCATGAGTTCGACGGATGGATCGGAAATTTTGGCTTACCGCTGAGGACTGATTGTTTCCAGAGAGTGCTGCCGTCGGCCAGAAAAGCCAGGGAGACGCCACGGCATTGAGCTTCACGACACTCGTCGTTGCCAACCTCGGGCTGATCTTTGCCAACCGCTCCTGGTCTCGCACGATCTGGTCCACGCTGCAAACGCCGAATCCTGCTCTCTGGCTAGTGCTCGGCGGAACTCTCGGCTTTCTCAGCTTGGCGCTCTACGTTCCGTTTTGCGCGACCTGTTCCACTTCTCGACCATGCACCCCGGCGACATTGCAATTAGCCTTGCGGGAGGATTCGTCAGCATTTTATGGTTTGAAGGGCTCAAAGTTTTCAGGAAGAAATGGTTCGCTGAAGTCTGAAGGGCGTGACCACAAGAACGGGCAGGTCGACATGGCCCGTTTTGTTAAGTGCTGCAGGTGCGTTCTGCAGAAAGCGACGGCGGGCTCACACCCAATGACAGTCGATTTGCGTTGATAGTAGCCGTGACTCTCCGAGTGATGCATGCCAAAGCCAAATTTTTTGCGTTGATCGTAGCCGTGACTCTCTGAGTGACGAATGCCAATGGCCGCGTTTTGCGGCCTTCGTCACTCAGAGAGTGACGTCTACTTTGTCGAACTGAGTAGCATTGGGCTGCCGCCCCGCCGCTCGCCAGTGGCAATTCACCGTGCGAGAAGCTTAATCATGAGCTATGCAGCATTCTTTGTCGGGCTCGTCAGTCTTTGGGCCCCATTTTAAAAATGTTTCCACATTTCTTCTAAGCAATGTTTTTGGGCGTCGAATCACGTCCCCATGCTGCGAGAACTGAGCTCGCAAAAATGTGGTTCAACCGGTGAGGAGATCTAAAATGTTGAAGAAACTAATCGTGGGATCGGCGACAGCGGCAGTCGCGGGAAGTCTATTGTTTGGCGGCGACGCGGTCAGCTACCTTCGGACCTTTGGCAGCAACGTGCGTCAGGCTGTAAAGTCCGAAATATCGGTCGAGTTTGAACTCGATCGAATCCGTCAGGAAGTTGACAATCTGATGCCAGAGATTCGTCAGCATATGACGATCGTCGCGGAGCAATCAGTTGACGTAAAGGATCTGGATCGAGAACTGGCTGAAAAGGAAACCGGGCTGGTCAAGCAGAAAGAAGCCATCCTGGCTCTGCGAAGTGATCTGGAAACCGGCAAAGACAAGTTTACTTACCGCGCGGTCTCGTATTCCCGCGGCGAGGTGGAAGCCGATCTGGCTCATCGATTCGGGGCGTACTGCACGTCCGAAGATTGTGCAAAACGCGATCGCCAGATTCTGGCGGCTCAACGTGACACTCTGCGAGCCAATCAGAAGAAGCTGGATGCAATGCTGTCGCGCAAGCAGGATCTGGTCGTCAAGGTGGCTCAACTGGAGGCACGTCTGAAGACTGTTCAGGCTGCAGAAACGATCAACTCAATTGAGATTGATGACACCAAATTGTCGCACGTGGAAAAAATGATCAAGGACATGAACCATTCGCTGGACGTGCGTGAGTCCGTTCTGGAAACCGAAGGTCAGGTCCTGAGCCGAATTCCTGTGGAAGAAGCGACGTTGCCCGTCAAAGGTGACGTTGTGGGTGAGATCGATGCTCACTTTGGCCTGAAGGCGGATGATTCGGATTCTTCGGCCGAGCAGAATTCGATCTGATGCAGTCGTGGCAGAGTGCAGATTGGTCAGCACAAGGCCGTATGTTTTGGACTGTCATGCAGAGTCAGTACGAACCCCCGAGCGGAGTGTTGATTTAATCGTTTAACGGCAATCCGCAGGCGTCGTTGCCCGATTTCGCCTGCGCCTTCGGCTCGCCGTTAAACGACAATGCGGAATGCGTGAGTAAATCAACAGCCCCCGAGCTTGTCTTGGGGGGTGGGGGCTATACCGCCTTTGCACTTCCTCTTGTACACGCCGTGGCCTCGGATCGCACAACGACGGTGAAAACAGCATTTTTCTGGGGTCTCAGGACGTATCCCACAGAAAAATGGGCTCTCTTAAAACGCAACACAGGAAAGATTCCTCAACAGAACCGGGACGAATGTGGCTCCGGGCTTGGCCGCTGGCACGAGTCCGGAGTTTTTTTGTGGCAGGACGGAGTGTGGGACCGGAGTGACGCGGCCTCACGTAAAGGGTTACAATGAGTCTTGCCGAACTTTCAAAATGGAAACATCGGCTGCTGCGTCAAGTTGACCTGGCAGGCATCGGAACTCACGGACTCGTTAGCAGAGACATTCCAGTGGCGGGCAACTCCAGTGAACGCTATATAATCTGGATTGACGGCGTTGGAGCATGGCAGCTCTGCGTGGGTTCCGAGTTTTTGATTGGCGCGCCGACTCGTGAAGATTCAGTCGCCGACATCTGTCTGATGGCCCATCTGTCGCGGCGACATGCGACTTTGCAGAGAATCGGAGAAGACTGGTTCATCCATCCTTATCATCCCACCGTTGTCTCGGGAAGGACGGTAACCGGGGCTGCCTCATTGCGAACTGGCGATTCGATTTGTCTGGCCGAACGTGTTCGGCTGGGATTTCGAATTCCCAGTGTTCTCAGTGGATCGGCCGTTATTGATTTTGAAAGTCATCATCGGCCGGCACAAACTGTGGACGGTATCATTCTGATGACTGACAGCGTACTGCTGGGGCCTCGGAAAGATCATCACATCTACTGTCCAGACTGGCCGGAACTTGTGGTAATTTACCGTCAGGATGGACAAATGCGTTGTCGATCCAAAGCGGCCCTGACCGTCAATGGAGAACGAGTGCGGGATTCTGCGATACTCAGCGACGGAGCGATTGTGTCCGGCGAAGAGTTTCGATTTCGAATCGAGAAGCAGTCATCCAATATTCCTGTTTAGTTCGAGTCGGAACAGAGACATGAAGTTTACCTTTGCACCAGAATCGAAACCGCTCGACGGTTACACGATCAAACGGGCCATCCATCGGGGTGGGTTTGGCGAAGTTTACTATGCGCTCAGTGATGCCGGAAAAGAAGTTGCTCTGAAGCTGCTGCACAATAATCTGGAGGTCGAGCTGCGTGGAGTGTCTCAGTGTTTGAACCTGAAGCATCCGAATCTGGTCACCATTTTTGACATGAAACAGGATTCTGAAAAGGATCACTGGATTGTCATGGAATACGTCGGAGGCAAGGGCCTTCACGAAGTGATGCACGATCATCCCGCAGGCATGCCGATCAAGGACATTCTCTTCTGGATGTCCGGAATCACGGCAGGTTTGAGCTTTCTGCACGATCGAGGCATTGTGCATCGTGACCTGAAGCCCGCCAATATTTTCTGCGATGCCGACATCGTGAAAATCGGCGACGTTGGCCTGTCAAAATATATCTCCGAAAGTCGACGTAGCGCCCAAACTCAAAGCGTGGGGACCGTTTATTACATGGCCCCCGAAGTTGCTCGTGGTCGGTACGGACGCGAACTGGATATCTATTCCACAGGCATCATTCTTTATGAGATGCTCACGGGTCGAGTTCCCTTTGAAGGGGAAACAACGGCCGAGATTTTGATGAAGCATCTCACTGCCGAGCCTGATCTGTCCGTGCTTCCCGAGAAGTTCCGGCCTGTGCTGGCGGCCGCGCTGGAGAAAGATCCTGATCGCCGCATCAGCGAAATTGAAGAACTCGAACGACGATTCCGCATGGCCGTGGAAGAATCGGGCGTCGTGACAGACAGACCGGGCGCCGCTCAGGCTACGAGTCGCAACAGAAAGCAAGCCGTCCCTGAACTGGCTCCCACTTTAATCAAAGGCGTGAATACCGCCGCGGCAGCTCAGAATTCCGACGGTTCCCTGGGCGAAACATTCCGGAGCATCGTGCAGTTCTGGCATCATCGCGTGCCGACGCCAGTGAAATGGGTTGTCTACGCGTTTGTACTGCTTGGTAGTTTGAAGCGGGGAATCATAGGATTCAGCTGGGCTGAGATTGGCCTTCTTGTCGTTATCTACGCGGTCTATCGTAAGTTCTTCAGCAAAGCCGTCGAATCATCATCGCTGCCGCAGGGACTCGCTGGCTCGGGAAAAGCGACTGTGCAGGCCGGTTTGGCGAAAGGCGAAGCAACTTGGCCAGTGACCGCGCTGCCGGCGGCGGGGCTCGGCGCGATACAGACCGTTGCCGTCGCGTCACCCGTGGCCGTTGCGGCATCACAAAACTATTCACCGGCAACGCTGCGGCAGATCCCGTCTGGACAGCGAGCCATTGATATGACGACCTCACTGTCCGTGTCACTGGCCGCTGTGGGTTTGGTAACGACAGCCGTTCATCTGGCGACGCCGTTGCTTCCACGCGTCGTGGATGTGGCATTTTTTGGGACGGTCACACTTCTGGCGGCTGCCAGTTTGATCATTCCGGCAAAATTCTGGGAAGGACACGCCAGTGACCATTTGCTGCGTCGTCTGATTCAGGGCGCTGTGGGTCTGGGCGTTGGAGCTGTCGCCTGGGCTTTGCAACAATTTCTGATGCTGGGTAACAGCCAGTTGCTGCATGCTGAAGGCCCGGGTATGTTCAATGGCGGACAACTGGGACGCATCAGCGTAATCAGTTCTGATGGCCTGCCGACGATGGCTGGCTTCATGATGTTTTTTGGACTTCTGTTTGTGGCACGACGCTGGTGGTGGCAGGCAGACAGTTTCCGAAAAGCACGCTTTCGAATTTCGTCGACACTCGTCAGTCTGCTTGTAGGATTCATCCTCACCGCGATTCTGCCATTTCCGAACAACTTGGGAGCCGTCTGGGCTCTGGCTATTTCGGCCGTCGTCCAGCTGTCTGCCGGCTGGACTCCTCAGGAAGAACGGTGGCTTGCTCCGGCTCCGGGACCAGGCAAAGCCGTGCCGCTGCTGACGCCCGTTCGTCATCCGGCTGTCGGCTCACCGGTCGCGCAGAAGCTTTGAATACTGTCGAAGAGTAACATCTTGTGAATGGAAATAGTGAAATGACTCTCCTGACAATTCCGGTGGCTGCAGTGATCTTCATTTTTTTGGCACTGCTGATCTTCAGGGTGATCTCTGCGGCAGCCAATCGAATCCTCGGACGCCCGTCAACCACAGGCACCGGCTTTTCACGCGTCGCCGCGTTGGGATTGATCGTTGTGCCTCTGCTACTGCTCGGAGTCGTTCGCGTGAAAGCCATGCGGACCGTTTCCAGCGGAAGTGTTCTGGCCTCGCCGCCCGAGCCTCGCCTGCAAACGATCGATGAACTGTCCGACGCACGGCAGACGATTCAGAGCGCCTTGCAGGATGCATCAGCTCAGATTCCGGTGGATATTCCTGCGACGTCGCCACAGCCTGCCGATGGGGCAACGACGGTCGAAGCAGCTGAGTCTCCTGCCCCTGCCGCTTCGGCACCCGACGCAGCAGCTCCGTTGGCGGCGGAAGTTCCGGAGTCGGTTGCGGCCGATCCCGCAGGCCCAACAGAACCGCCGGCTGTTGGTGCGCCCGCGGCTGCTGAAACACCTGCCGCTGAAAATCCAGCAGCCGAAGTCCCAGTTACGCCCGAACAATCGGGTGTGAATTCCGGTGCGAGTGATCAGGCTGTTGGTGCAGCCACCGATGCCTCTTTAGAATCCCCAGAGGATCGACAAAGGCGGCTGTCTGAACTGGCCACGCATATTGGTCCGTGGATTCGGTCGTTGCTGGATGAGGACGAGCAGGCTGAATTGACCGCGACAGGAGAAGCGGCCGAGGCTGTTGAGTCGTCCGACAAGCAGGTCGTAATCTTTAAGATTCCAGGGCAGACCTACGCATTGATTCCATTGAATCCTGGCGTGGCTGCTGCGATCTCGCGCATGAAACCGTTGCTTGTGAGTGGCGGCCTTGAGGCGATGGCCAATTCACTGGCTCGGTCACTAAAGGAAGTTTCTTCGCAGCCATCCGCCGTGCCGCCAGTGGAAACAGAAGGCGGAGTCTCTGACGCAACTTCCGCCACCCTGCCGGAGGACATGCCGTCCTGGATTCGTAATCCGGACGGAGGACGTGTTGTGGCCCAAACGGAACCGATGCTTCCCGGCGAAGACATTACGAAGCCGAAGGTTGATGCGATCAACAAAGCATTCAACGCCCACATGATGACCGTCGCCGAAACGCTGGGTCCGGCGGTACACAATCAGTCGCGCCTGATCACTCTCGAACTGGACGAGAAGACGGCCGAAAGTTGTGTTGTCGAGTCTTACCAGCGTCGCGATTTCATCGATTCGGTCGAAGGCCGCAAAGAGTTTGTTGTTGTGTATTCGCTGGTCGCGTTTCCGGAGGCGGTCGAAAAGGCCGCCTTGCAGCAACTGAACCACAATGTTCAGGCGGACCGAATTACCGGGCTCGGCCTGATCGTCGGATTTGCCTGGTTGTCGGTTTGCTTTCTTGGGGCAGGCATTCGCCTGTGGAGTCGTCAGTCTATTGTACGACGGGCGATTGCAGTTCCAATTTTCGGCATGATCGCTGTACCTTTGATTTTTGTAGCCGCCGGAATTGGCATCAGTCAGGCAAAAGGCACCCCATTGAAACATCCGTGGGTAGAACAGGGCAAAATCGTTTCCATTCACGTCGACATACCCGTTTGATTTTGACTGGCTGCGAATGGCAAGCGTCTGAACGCCCAAAAATTCCACGAGGACGCGGCCTGAAGGTTTCCCCGCGGCCCTTAAATGCTCGTTTTCTGCAGAAAATTGTGTGCGAAACCGAACCCAGAGATGCGAAACCCGGTCTGATCTATGTTTTTGCGGGGACCGATACTTGGAATCACGAATTCAGAACGGTATCATTCGCGAAATGCTCCTATAGCTCAGTTGGTAGAGCAACTGACTCTTAATCCGTAGGTCGTTGGTTCGAATCCAACTGGGAGCACTGAAACGCCGCCCTGTGTCAAAGCAGGAGTGGCGTTTTTTATTGCGCCGCTGTGTGTTTGATCCATCACTCAGTGGCGAAGGGTGATATTTCCGGGCTTGACGTCGGTCAGGAAGATTTTGTGCTTTCGCAGGTGAGCCAGAAGTGTTTCTACCTGTGGCCAGTCGTCTCCGTACAT
>JBDNHX010000573.1:0-7394 GCA_041688565.1 Planctomycetaceae bacterium | reverse complement strand
TTGATCTTCAAAAGCTCCGCGGGCAACTGCATGCTCGTGAGTCAAAGTTGATTGCTCAGCGGGACGAGGCCTATGCGAAAGCCGCCGAGTTATTGAGCGTTGGCGATGCTATGGGTGGCCTGGACTTGCTGAAGAGCGTGCAGTGGAAGGAACTGCGAGAATCTGACACGGTCTTACAGCAACGTTTGCAGGAGATTGTGGACGCTGAACAGGAGTTGACGGACGTGGTGCACCGGTGCCAGTCGGACGGTGTACTGGAAGCGGATGAGGTGATCGAAATGTACCTCGCTGCCAATAGTTATTCGAAGCTCAATCCACGGCATGCAAAGATTCAAGAAATGCATGCCCAGTTGGCAGTGCGGATGCAGAAACAGAGTCTGCTGGCCAAGGTTTCTGCCGACCGTTTTGCCCCTGAATTGCTGGGCCAATTGCCGGTGTCTGTGTTGTCTAATCTGCCCGTGGCCGTGTTGTCCAATCTGCCGGCGAATGTTTTAAAGCTACCAATTCACAAGAACTCGATCGGTATGTGTTTCAAGTTGCTTCCTGCAGGTAAATTCATGATGGGCAGCACGGCATCGGAACAAGGAAGAGAAAACAACGAGACTCAATACAAAGTGACGCTGACGAAGCCGTTTTATCTGGGTATTCATGAAGTGACGCAGTCGCAGTATAAGAAGGTAATGCGGACCAACCCGAGTAATTTTAAGGGAGCACACAACCCAGTCGAGAGCGTGTCATGGGATGATGCCGTGGCGTTTTGCAAACGTCTTTCGGCTCTTCCGGCCGAGCAAGCGGCAGGCCGGGTTTATCGATTACCAACGGAAGCGGAGTGGGAGTACGCGTGCCGGGCTGGCACCAATACGGCGTACAGTTACGGCGAGAGTGCAAGCGTCCTTCATGATTATGCGTGGCACACTGGTAACAGCGGAAATACGACGCACGCGGTAGGCGAAAAGCGTCCAAATGCATGGGGTTTATATGACATGCACGGTAATGTAGGGGAGTGGTGCGATGACTGGTATGGTGCTTATCAAAATTGTCCCGTGATCGATCCGTTAGGCGCCGATAGTGGTTCGGACCGGGTGTCCCGGGGCGGCAGCTGGCGCGGCACCGCCGGGCACTGCCGATCGACGCGCCGCAGCATGAGCGACCCGTCGGACCGGAGCCACCACCTAGGCTTCCGCATTGCCCTGAGAATCCCCCAGTAGGCGGAGCCGTCGACAGGATAATTGACCGGAAGAATGAGCAGGCACGGAGTTCGCAAGGGCGGTAGCCGCGACTGGAGGTGGCGTAACGGAGTGCGCAGCGACGATTAATCGAAGGGGTGCAGGGGCACCGCCCCTGCCCGCGCTGAATTTCAAAAAACTGTCATGCGATATCGGGGACTAATTGCCGGTTACGCCGAAGTAGGATTCCGACTCAGTCTTCTGATTGTATAACCGTTAAAACACCCGGAATGACTAGGCGACACTAAAAACGGTCTCCAGAATACTTCCTGTCTCCGAGTGTGCATCCAACACGAAAGCGTTACTTATGGCTATAAACCTGCAGCACGACCGCTGGTCAGTCTCAGACTCGGACTTTGCCGTTCGGGTCATGGTTCCTGATCTGAAAGGGTTCTTCGACAAACTGCCGATCATTGGCGGTGCTCCCAAGGGGCGTTCGCTGGTGATTGAACCGGGGACTCGGGCTTTGGTGGTCGATGAAGGCGTGTTGGTCGGAGAAGTGCCTGCCGGATCGTATTCGATGGAGTCGTTCGTCGAACGACTACAGTTCTGGCGTAACAAGCAGACGACAATCTTCCTCACTCGCTGCGATGAAGTGCCAATTGAAAGTTACCTCGGAGGCGTTCCGTGCCTCGACAGCGTCTGCTTTGATGTGTCCTATCGGTGGACCATTCAGGTCAGCGATATTGTCTCGTTCATGCACAACCTGATGGGCGCTCGGGATGTGCTCACGTTACAGGAACTTGAACAACTGCTGACTCCCGTCATGAGTCAGGCTCTGTATGGTGCGATAGGACGATCCAGCTTTGACGAAGTTCGGAAACCGGATTTTGTCGGCAAGCTGACCGATCAATTGAGGGAATCGGCCGGTCTGAAGATTCAGCGTTATGGCCTGGTCTTTATCGATCTGCAGTCGGCCGAGTTTGGCTGCGACGATGGCGGCCTTGCCGAACGTAAAGGCGAACTCTGGCTGCAGACACGGGAAACACAACTCCAGCGTGCGGCTTCTCAGGTCGAGAGCGAACAACTGGCTGCCAGACTTGATGACATCCGCAGCAAGGTGCCTGTCAGGAAAACTCTGCGAGATGCCGTCTTTTCTGATCAGCTGAATAAAATTCAGAGTCGGGAAGGTTTTGAAAAGGCTCTGGCCGACATCGACAAAGGTAAGCTGCTGAGAAAGGAAGAACGCGAAGCACTGATCAGTGCTTATGAAGAGCGCAAAGGTAATCGTCAGGATCTGCGCGAGCACTTATTGGCCACGATCGACATCCAGCGTGAGCAGGAGCTTGGGGAATTGCGTGTCGACCTCGATTACGCCGTGCAGATGCGATCTCTGGAAAAGGAACTGGCCTTGTCTCGATTGTCCATGAATCAGGACAACGAAAAATGGCAGCATGAGATCCAGCGGGAGAAAGATCAAGCTTCCCATCGACATGAGCAGAAGCTGGGCAGCGTCAAGGCCGCTATGGAACGGGCTCGCGAGGTGCGTCGCCAATCGCGGGACGATACGTGGGAAGCGGTTCTGCAGGAACAGAAACTGGAAGATGTCCGTGGCGATCTGGAGCTGACTCGAGCAGAACGGAAGTCACGCATCGCCATCATGCAGGGGGAATTGAATTCCCGCCTGCAGCTCGAAAAGCTGGAGATGCAGAAACGTCAGCAGGAATGGGATCTGGAATTCAAACAGAAACAGTCCGGCAGTCAACTGGATCGTCTTCAGCGCGTTCAGGACATGAACGCCCAGTTTGTCGAACGTCAGCATCGCATGCAGATTGAGGTGGAAAATCTGAAGGCCGACAGTTCCAGCAAGCGTGAACTGGATCGTATTCAGGTCATGAGCAGCCTGAGCACAGAAGCCCTGATCGCGACGGCCGGAACATCGAACGCTGCATTATTGGCGGATCTGAAGAAGCATGAAGCGTCTCAGGAAGCCGCAAAGGTTCAGGCCACAGCGAACCCGACAGCTCAGCTTAATGAAGAGCGTCTGCGGATGTACGAACGCATGAACGAAACAGAGCGATTTAAGGCGGACGCGATCGCGGAGGCCTACAAGATGGCCATGCAGGCTCAGCACTCCAGCGTGAATCAAATGATCGGCGGACTATCGCACGCAGCGACCCCCCCGGCTGCGATGCCGATCCAGTCCTGGGGCGCACCGCCTCCCATGGCGGTTGCCGAAGTCTGGTATGTCTCCCTGAACGGACAGCAATCGCCGCCGCTGCAATTTGCTCAAGTTCAGCAGTACGTTCAGAACGGACATGTGAATGCCGCAACCATGGTCTGGAAGAACGGCTTGCCGGCCTGGGCTCCCGCTGGACAGATGCCGCAGCTTTCAGCGTTGTTTGGATCTGCTTCACCGCCACCGATGCCGCCTGGTCCTCCACCGATGTAAGCTTCACGCCGGCAGGAACGAGGGCCTGAATTCTCGTTCCAATCATTCTCGTTCCAGGGCTCCAGCCCTGGAATGCCATGCACTGGAGGCTCCTGCCTCCAGAGACACGTTTGCGAGGCCGGAGCCTCCGGAGCAGTGTGTTCCGAGGCTGGAGCCTAGGAACAAGGATAATGGATGTCCCAAACCGACCTGACCTTGGTGGAGTGTGAATGTGGACGTGCAGGGACCTTCCGGAATTCTGTACAACATCGTCAAGTCGCAACTGGGTGCTTCGGCGACCTTGATCGAGATTGAAACGCAGGTTCAGGCGGTAGCGACGGCAGCCGGTATTCCAGACGCAGTGGCGGATGAGGTGCTGACGCGATTTCGTGCGGAGCTTCAGTCGTCCGGCAGCGGACGCGATGTCGCTCCTCGGTTGCTCGTCGATTGGGGCGAACTGCCTCGCGTTGGAAATCAGATTCGTCCGGAATTCAGCTTGCTGTGTCCCAAGTACTCATCAAAGCCGGAGCTGCAGATCAATGTCGATCGCGACCTTGATCATAATCCTCAGGATCCGCTAAGACGCCCTCAGGAGGATGAAGCCGGCCTGTGGACATTTCATGTGCCGTTTCGCATGACGTCCGACGGTATGGACTGCCGACCGGGCCATTACCTCATCGACGTGGAATTGTCGTTTCGTGATGTGCCTCCCGACATGCCCCGGTTTTATCGGTGTCGGATACGTCTGAACGTTCCTCAAGCGGGTGCTGATGAAGGCGGTGTGCTGGAGATCGATGGCGATGGTCAGTCGATGGTGAATCTTCAGGGATACAACCTGAAACAGTTTTCGAAGGTCATCCTGAAAGGTGGGCAGGACAGCGTTATCAATCTGCAAAATGCCATGGGTGGACCGCCTGACACCGAAAAACGCAATGACACAAAACCGGCCACGACATTTGAGTACCAGCTCAAGGTCAACACGGAAAAACAATCACGGTTGCCCGTCATTTCATCAACATTCCGGCAGCGAGCCTTCCTGGACGCGGCCGGTTTCTTCTTTGAAGATGGTCGTCGAACTTTGGTGATCGCTCGGCCTCGCATCACTTTCGGACGAAGCCGGAATAATGATGTGGTGCTGCGGTTTCTTCCTCGGTCCGAGGAGAATGACGACCATTCTCGCAACATTTCACGCACACATATTCTGGTTGAACTGACCGTCGATGGTCTTGAATTCCGTGATGAATCTCAAAGCGGGATTGAGGTCAACTACTCAGTCGTTCGAGATCGTCACGTTGTGCCACCTCTGCGTGCCGGAGATGTGACGCATATTGATCTTGGCGTCACCGGTGCGGTTCCCAAACAGTTTCGCCTGGAAATGCTGATGCTGGCTCCAGATCGGAAAGAGGATCGCGAAGAACTCGAATACTGGGATGAGTTGTACTGCGAATTGGTCGGTGGCCGCATGTCACGCATTGCTCGTGAGGCTCTGGATTTGCGACTGAACGCGGTACGCTTCGATCGAGTGGAAAATCTGGCTGGCGAAGAATCGTATGTGATGTTTCTGCGCGAAGCACTCATCGGTGGTTCACCGGCACAGTCGGCCATTGTCCTGAAAGAGAATGGTTCACGAAGTCGAGCTCGCCTGCTGCATATGGACCGCACTTTCTGGCTGGAGCCTCTATCCGGGGGCGGTCCAATCAGCATTGATGGTCAGCCGCTCGGACCACGTTCCCTGACGCCGTTGAGTCCAGGCATGCAGATCATGTTCGGAACGGAAGCCGCCAAATTCGATCGGCCGATGCAGCTGCATTTGGATTGAAGAGCGTTTCTCGCTCTGCGGGTCGACGTCATCCCTTAAGCTCTGATGTGTTGTAGTTTTTCGATCGAAAAGAATTGTGGATGGCCAGTCTGTTTGCAAACGAAGAAATTGAGTTTCTCCGGCGTGAACTGGAACGGCACAACCGTCTTTATTACGTGGACGCTCGGCCGGAAATCACCGACCGCGAATATGACTCGATCATGGCCAGATTGATCGCTCTGGAGAAAGCTCATCCGGAGTTCATGACGCCGGACAGCCCCAGCGTCAAAGTCGGTGGCGCACCGATCGCCGGCTTTTCTCAGGTGACTCAGCCGCCGGAAAACATGACTCCGCCCGCGGAAGTTCCCAAACCGACTCCTCAGCGGCCGGAAGTGAGCTTGGGTGGTGAGAACACGTTCGCTGGAGCCAAGCAGAAGAAGTACGCGCCCGAAAGTCTCGGGGACGAGGCCACGTTCGGCGGAGGTCGTGCGGCTGCCGATGACCATTTCACGAACGACATGGAGATCGTCGATTTGACCGCCCGCTACAAGGTGGAAAGCGTGTTGGGCAAGGGCGGCATGGGTAAAGTGCTGCTGGCGACAGACACTCGACTCAAACGCAAAGTGGCCATCAAACGTGTGCTGGGTGACATGGCAAAGAGCCAAACCGCGGTGCGGCGGTTTCTGACAGAAGCGCAATCCATTGCGGCCATCAATCATCCCAACATCGTGCAGGTGTATGACTATGGACGTGACAAAGACGGCCCGTTTCTGATCTTGGAATATGTGGACGGTCAAAGTCTCTGGGATCGCTGTCAGCAGGGGCCGATCCCACTGCAAGAAGCCGTCGACCTCACGTGCCAGTTGTGCGATGGACTGACGCGGGCGCACGAACTCGGGATCGTGCATCGAGATCTCAAACCCGCCAACGTGCTGCTCACGAAAGAGGGCGTACCAAAGCTCACGGACTTTGGTCTGGCTCGCATGGAAACAGGGGACACTGGCCAGACGATGTCCGGAGCCGTGCTGGGCACGCTGGACTTCATGCCGCCTGAGCAACGTCGAGACGCAACACAAGCAGACGCTCGCAGCGACCTGTGGAGTCTGGCGGCCACGCTGTATCAGATGGTGACGGGGGATGCCCCTCGCGTGATCGACTTAGATGCGGTGCCTGCGCAACTGCGAACGTGTTTGTCTCAGGCACTCAAGACTAAGAAAGAGGATCGCTATCAGACTGCACGTGTGCTTCGGGACGCGTTACAGTCGAGTTTACGGCCAGCGGCTCCGGCGATGATGGCAGAAGCCGATCTGGATGCCGGTGAATGCCCGAGGTGTCACACGAAGAACGACTCAAATCGCAAGTTCTGCAAAGGCTGCGGCGGCTCACTGCGTCTCTCATGCGTTGCATGTACGAAGCAAATCCCGGTTTGGGAGCAATTCTGCGGCGAGTGTGGAGCCAAGCAGTCCGACGTGATTCAGATTCGGGTTGCAGAGTATGGGACTCAGCATGAACAGGATGCAGCCATTCAGCACTTTGCGGAGGCCCAAAAACATCGTGCGGCATTTGACTATCCATCCGCCATGCATGCGATTGAACAGATCCCAGCCGTCCTGAGGTCTGGAGAGTTGGATCGCTATCTGGCGGATCTTCACTCCTCGCATTCGGAGGTCGAAGCTCTGATTAAGTCAATCTCGGACCGTGTGCAGCGTCGCAATCTGGACGGCCTGCGGCTGGACGTGGATCGTGCGATCGCCCTGAGAGGTGATCGCGTCGATCTTCAAAAGCTGCGAGTGCAATTGCATGATCGCGAGTCAAAGCTGATTGCTGAGCGGGACGAGGCCTATGCGAGGGCCGCCGCGTTGTTGATCGCTGGCGATGCTGTCGGTGGCCTGATCTTGTTGAAGAGCGTAAAATGGACAGAATTGCGAGAATCAGACAGGGATCTACAGCAACGGTTGAAGGAGATTGTCGACGCTGAACAGGCATTGACGGACGTGGT
>JBDNHX010000120.1:0-29377 GCA_041688565.1 Planctomycetaceae bacterium | reverse complement strand
AGGAGGATTTTGTTGTCAGCGGAAGACTTCGTTTGACCCGACTCGGAGAGGAGGACGGCTTCACAAAGTGCAGCCGTGAGAAAGCCTCCTCTCCGAGTCGAGTCAAACGATGCGTTCCCCTTCCGGAATAGAACTCACCTAAATTTTTTTGGGCCAGATTCCTCTTTGTCGCGCACCCCAGGCTGGACCTACTGTAGGTCCTTTCTGCCGGAAAAGACTTTCGCCGAAAGGCGAACCTTGTCTGCAATTTGTACGGAATAGCAGGCTGGCTTGAATTATCACGTGCACGCAAGTCGCGGCAAGCCGCGAAGTCCAGCCCGGCAGGCTGGACCTACTGAAATCGCCGACTGCCCAATCCCACCCAAGACGCGGCCAAGTGACAATGCGGCAGAATTTGACACAATGAACGTTTGCGAAGTTGAGCAACAGGCATTGTTGGCAGGATTTTTTCATGTTGACGGTATTCCACACGGCCGACTGGCATCTGGGGCAGTCGTTTTTTGGGTTCGATCGGGACTACGAACATGCCTGTTTTCTCGAATGGCTGCTGGCCGAACTGCAGACGCAGCGACCCGATGCGCTGATCGTCGCCGGCGATGTGTTTGATTCGATCAACCCGTCTGCGGTCTCACAGAAACGCTATTACAACTTTCTCGCTCGAGCCCACGCCGCGCTGCCTGATCTGCAGATTGTGATCACCGCTGGCAACCACGACGCCGGAGCCCGACTGGAAGCGCCGGCCGAACTGCTCAATGAGCTCAACGTCACCGTCGTCGGGACAGTCAGCCGTGATGAAAACGGGACCATCGATCTCCAGAAGTTTCTCGTCCCCGTCAAGAACAGCATGGGAACGGTTGAGGCCATTGTTCTGGCCATCCCGTTTCTTCGTCCTTCCGATGTGCCGCTGATCCCAGAAGCCGCAGACCCATATCTGGACGGCATTCGAGAACTCTACCGACTGGTCACCGAAGCGGCCCTTGCGATGAAAGCAACGCTTTGCCCGGATGCGCCATTGATCGCCATGGGACATTGTCATCTGACCGGCGGCGAAGAATCGGTCGATTCCGAACGTCGACTTGTGATCGGCGGTGCAGAAGCGTTGACGCTCGAAACGTTCTCCAGCGAAATCGCTTACGTAGCGCTCGGCCATCTTCATAAAGCGCAGATGTTTCATGAAGGTCGCATTCACTACAGCGGCAGCCCGATTCCGCTGTCCTTTGCCGAAGCCCAGTACGACCATCAGTTGATGCGATTAACCTTTGACGGGCAGCAACTGGCGGCGGTGAACGCGGTTCCGATTCCGCGAACGGCGGCGCTGATTACGGTTCCGAAGGAGGGGTTTGCGACGATCGAGGATGTTGTGGCTTTGCTGGAAGAATGGACGATGCCTTCCGATGTCCTTCTCCCCTGCGGGGGAGAAGGTGGCCGAGGGCCGGATGAGGGGGCGGGAGGCGGGAGCCTCCGGGGCAGTGCGTTCCAGGGCTGGAGCCCTGGAACGAGTGGTGTGGGTGGTGTGAGTGAGCAGCATCCGTTTCTGGAAGTGCGGGTGCTGGACGATCAGCCGGACCCGACGCGGCGAAAGCGGATTGAGCAGGCTCTGGAGGGTAAGCCGATTCGATTGGCGTCCATCAAAATTGAAAAACCGGCTCGTCCGAGTGGCTCACTGGATTGCTCGGCCGAACCGGTCACTGTGGATCTGAAAACCATCAATCCGGAAGACATCTTTCTGGGCGCTCATCTGGAAAAGTATGGCACCGCGGCGGATGAATCACTTGTGAACGCCTTTCGCGAAATCCTGCTGCAGGAGGTTCAAGCCTCATGAAGATTCTTCGCATCACACTGAATAATATCGCGTCGCTCGCCGGTACTCACACGGTGGACTTCACGCGAGATCCATTACGATCGGCCGGTCTGTTTTCCATCAGCGGAGCGACCGGCGCGGGCAAGAGCACACTGCTGGATGCGTTGTGCCTGGCTCTGTACGACGCGACCCCGCGATTGAATCAGGTAGGCCGACTGGCTGAGCTGGCCAACGGCGAAAAACAAAACGATCCGCGAAATCTGCTGCGCCGTGGAGCAGGAGAAGGATTCACTGAAGTCGCGTTCGTCGGCGTCGATGGGCAGGCCTGGACATCGCGGTGGCGAGTTCGCCGCAGTCGTCGCAGTGCCGAAGGAGCCCTTCAGAATGTTGAAATGGCGTTGTACAAAGGACACATCGCGCCGGGCGGAGAAGGGGTCGTCGAAGAGGGCGGCAAGAAGACGCTGGTGCTGAAGGCGATTGAAAACAAAATTGGTCTGACCTTTGAACAATTCACGCGCGCTGTCCTGCTGGCTCAGAACGATTTCGCGACCTTCCTGAAAGCCGAGGACAAGGAACGCGCCGAAATCCTGCAGGCCCTGACAGGCACGGAACGCTTCGAAGCGATTTCGAAAGCCGTGTTCCTGCGCTGCGGGGTTGAACAGAAAGCTTTGGAAGCCCTGCATTCCCGTCTGGCCGGCAATGCACCGTTGCCAGAAGATGCTCGTGTTGCAGCCGAAGCCACCTGCCAGCTGGCGGAGCAACAACTGGCCGGCGTGGAGATCAGACAAAAGGAACTGCAGTCGCACGCAGACTGGTTCAGCACTCGCACAAAATTGACGGAAGAAAAATCCCGAGCCGACGAGACACTTCAGCAGGCTGTAACAAATCGCAGCACCGCTGAGCCCCGGCGGATGGAACTCGCTCTCACCGAAGAAGTTGCTCGCGACGCTCGACCGCTGCGAATTGCCGAGCGGACTGCTATCGACAAAGCGACGGCCGCGGCTTCAGCGGTGGAATTTGCCAAGGCCAAACACGACGAACTGGAACTGGCCTACAAAGCGGCCACCAATCGGCATCAGTCGACTGTGGAAGTTCACACGGGATTTCTGGCAGAGCAAAAAGCGAATGAGCTGCCGCTCAGGAAGGCTCGCGCGCTAGATGAAACGTTGTCGATCGTACAGGCTCAGTTCCAAAACGCCAGTAAGGATCTTGACGGTGCCAACGCGGCATTGAAGGTGGCTGAAGAGAATCTAAAAACCACCGTCGATGGTCGTAACTTTCGGCTGCAGGAACGGCAGGCTCTGGAACGCGACCGCGAACGTCTGAAGGCCTTTGCTCCGTTTGTTGCGGATTCCGCGCGGTGGCTGGATCGCATCGATGCGGCTATTACGGCGGCTCAGCAGGTTGTGGTCGCCAAAGTACATGCAGACTCGCTGTCGAAGGAACTCGCGGAACTGGATGAACGCCTGAAGCTGGCCGAACAATCGCGAACTCCTCTGCAGGAGGCGTTTGACTCCGCATCAACGGCGCTGGCAACCGCGATCGAAGCGGAAAAGAAATTCGACGTCGAACAACTTGCGACAGATCGAGCAAAGCTGGAATCCGCGAAGGGCGTGCTGACCGCGTTGTTTCGTCAGCTAAGAGATGCTCAGGTTCTTCGCGAACGCGTGAAGACTGATGAAGAATCGCTCGAGCAGCTTCAGGCGACTCAGGGATTTGATGCGACAGCGATCGAACAGATTCAGACAGTGGAGCTTCCGCACGCCGAGCTGGCGATTGAGGTCGCTAAGACGCAGCTGGAATTCATTCAGGCCGCCGTCGACGATCATGCAAAGCGACTGCGTCTGACTTTACAACACGACAAGGAATGTCCCGTCTGCGGATCGACCAGTCATCCGTACAGCCAGCATGCGCCGGAGCTGGAAGCGGTGGCAGTGAAGGCTGCGAAGAAGTCCTTGAAGGATCTCGAAAAGAAACGAGACGAAGCCATCAGCCGCGAATCACGCCTGCGTGGCTCCATGGAAACTCGGAAGGAACAGATCAACACGAAGGCGCTGGAACTTGCTGCCACTAAAGCAGAAGTGGTCGACATCGTCTTTGAGTCGCATGACCATCCCGAAGTCGCGGCTGTTCTGGCGATCGAGGAAGACGCACGTCTGGCTATCATGGAATCCCGGCTGCTGGAGATTAACGGAAAACTCCGCAGCATTGAGTCCGATGAACAGAAGTCGCGAAATGCCGCAAAGTTGACATCCGATTCTCGCAACGCCCTGCAAAGCTGTGACAGTGCACTGAAGGAATTGAACGACCGTCTGCATGAGCTGTCGTCTGCTCGCGGCATCCTGAATGAAACTCACAACGCCGCCGGGATGTCGCTGCGAAAGGCCGAAGAGCAACGTGTCGAAGCGGACAGTCGGCTGAACGATCTGTGGTCCGGCCTGCCTGCAGCGAAGCAGGAATTTGAATCGGACGCGGCCGCATTTCGCGATGCCTTTCAACGCTCGGCGACCGAATGTGGTGACATTGAAAAGCGAATCACGGATGTGACCAGTCTGATAAAGCAGGCTGATGCCGCCATTCGCCCGCTGGAGCAATCGGTTGCGGATGCAAAGAAGATTTTCGAAACATCTCAGACAACAATTGGGGACATTTCCAAAGACCGCGATGCGCGTCTGAAGGACCGTGCACAGCTCTTTGAAGGCCGCGCGGCGGATGTGGTTGAAGAGGAACTCAAGCATCGACTGACGGCTGCGGCAGAATCACTGGATAAGGCTGCCGCTGAAAAGACCGACGCCGATCGTCAGCAGGTCGCGGCGAATTCCGAGTTCGCAACCAGATCGCACGCGGCCGAGGAATCACGGGCCGCACAGGCGACTGCGGCGTCGGCCAGAGGAATCTGGCTGGAAGCGTTTATCTTTCGGACATCGAGACCGCTGACTCTGGATGAGCTGGATGCGATTCTGGCTCGTGATGAAGCCTGGATGCAGGCAGAGCACTTCGCTTTCAAGCAGTTGGACGACGCAGTCACCAACGCAGAAGGTGCGTGCGAGGTTTACGCGAAGCAGTTGCAGCAGCATATCAGTACTCAGCCCACACAGGAGGAAGAACCGACAATTCTCGCGACACTCCAGGCGATGAACGACGAGCTGAGCCAGGCAAAGAACGGCCTGAGCGCCGCACAGGCCGTGATCCTGAACGACAATACTCGTCGCGGTCAAAACCTGGATCTGATGGAGCAGATCAGACTGCAGGATGCCAAAGCCGATCCATGGAGAAAGCTGAATGATTTGATTGGTTCATCGGATGGTGCCAAGTTTCGGATGATCGCGCAAAGAAGGACACTCGATCTGCTGCTGGGTTATGCCAATCATCAGCTGAATCATCTGGCCGCGCGGTACCGGCTGGAACGAATTTCGGGGTCTCTGAACCTGATCGTGCTCGACTGCGACATGGGTGAGGAACGACGTTCAATTCATTCGCTGTCCGGCGGCGAGTCATTCCTCGTGTCGCTTGCTCTGGCGCTGGGACTCGCGTCACTGACCTCCAATCGTCTGCGGATTGAATCGTTGTTCATTGATGAAGGATTTGGAAGTCTGGATCGCGAGACTCTGGACATCGCGATGAGTGCCCTGATGCATCTGGAAGCCCAGGGCCGCAAGGTTGGCGTGATCTCCCATGTCACCGAGATGACGGATGCGATTCCCGTGCAGATCAAGGTCGTCAAGGGCCGTGGCGGTGCCTCAAGAATCGTGGTCCCGGGGGCCGCGCAGGAGACGGTTCCGGAGGCTGGGACTGCTGAGAATGCAGCCAGCACGGGTGAGCCATCAACAAACGAATCCGTCAACGAAATCGCCTCACGACTGCTGGCCATTCTGCAGCGTGAACGTGCACAGGGAAAAGACAAGGTATCGAGCAAATCTCTTCGCGATGAACTGGGCTGTGACCAGAAACTCTTCAAGGCCGCTCAAGCATTGCTGGCAGGTCAGATCGTCACTGACGGCCGCAGCCTGCGACTGAGCGAATGACCGTCGTCGTTACCTGCTCGCCATCGGCGGGCCGACTTTCTACATTGAACGCCTGGCATGCTAACCAGCCGCCGGTCACTTCCGCCTGCGGCGATCGTTCAAATCTTCAGGAGGCCCTGCCGTGAGTCCGATCCGCACGTTGTTGTTAACCGTCTTTGTGTGTTCGATGATTCAGTTCCACCCCGTGGCCGCTCAGGAAATTTCCGGGCCAACGGGAACCGCACCGCTGACGATCGAAGGCGATCTGGCCTCGCAGATGGTGGATGGCATCGATCGCTTCCTTTTGAAGGAGATTGAGACAACTGCTGCCACGCGGGCCGAACGCTTCAAAGTCGATACCTCTTCGCCGGAAGCCTATGAAGCATCGTTGAAGCCGCATCGGGAAAAGCTGGCAAAGTGCCTGGGCATCCGCGATGCTCGTCTGCCTTTCGATGCACCGGAGATCATTGTTCCGGTGGGTGGCGATTCTGTGATTGCTCAGTCGGAGAAGTTCACCGTGCAGGCCATTCGCTGGCCGGTGTTGAGTGATCCGTCGCCTCAGGGAGCCGGTCTTGCTTCGCTTTTTGGTGAAGGCCTGCTGCTGACGCCAAAGGGCGATGTTGTCGCAAATGTGATTGTGCTGCCGGATGCCGATCAGACTCCCGAACAAATGTGTGGGCTGGCGGAAGGCATTGCTGAGGAATCGCAGGTCGCTCGTCATCTTGCGGAAAGCGGTTGCCGCGTTGTTGTGCCAACATTGATCAGCCGTCATCGCGAAAAACGTCTCGGCCGAGCTGATCTGACGAATCGCGAGTATCTGCATCGCGCCGCCTTTGAACTGGGGCGAACTTTGGCTGGTTACGAAGTGCAGATGTCGCTCAGCATTGTGGACTGGTTCAGTGCTTCATCACCGAAAACTCCGACTGGAGTTTTTGGCTACGGCGAAGGCGGGATGCTGGCACTTTTTGCGGGCGGACTGGATACACGCATTCAGGTCACGTGTGTCAGCGGTTTCTTCGGGCCTCGCGACGAGAGCTGGAAGGAACCAATTGAGCGTAACTTCGCGGGATTGCTGCGAGACTTCGGAGCGCAAGAACTGGCAATGCTGATAGCACCGCGAGCACTTCTGATTGAAACGTCCCGTGGCCCGGAACTGACTCTGGCAGGCAACGGAGGCGGCCCGGCGGAACTCAAGTCGCCTGAACCGCTTGCAGCTAGGGAAGTGCTCGGAAAGGCAGCTGATTCTCTGAAAGGCCTCGGCGGAAAATTAAACGCAGTGGCCAGTCTCGGGGGCACATTCGGCACTAAAGATGTCCTTGATTCCCTGATGAAATCTCTCGGAGTGTCGAGCAAAAACTCCGCAGGCAAGGTGGCCGATCTGACGGCCAACAAGCCAGCCCTAGAGGCCGATCAGGCGGTTCGAGAAAATCGCCTTCTCAAACAAATCGACCGCCACAATCAGGCATTGCTTCGCGAGGGCCACTTTGTTCGCAAGGAGTTCATGTCTAAGCTCGATATGACGTCTGTCGAAGCGTATGAAAAGTCGGCGGAGCCTTATCGTGAGATCTTCCGCAAAGACGTCATCGGCGAGTTTGACCAGCCGTTGATGGAGTTCAATGCACGGTCACGCAAGTCCTGGGATACTGAAAAGTGGACGGGACACGAAGTTGTGTTGGATGTGTTCCCGGATGTGTTTGCGTACGGCGTGCTGTTGCTGCCGAAAGATCTGAAGCCCGGTGAAAAGCGTCCGGTCGTCGTCTGCCAGCACGGGCTTGAAGGGCGTCCGACCGATGTGTTCCTCGGCGACAATCCGGCGTATCACGACTTTGCTGCGAAGCTGTGCGAACGAGGATTCATCACGTTCTCACCGCAGAACCCGTACATCTTCACTGATCGTTTTCGAACGTTGCAACGCAAAGCGCAGCCGCTGGGCAAGTCGCTGTTTTCCATCATTGTGCCGCAGCATCAGCAGATCGTCAACTGGCTGAAGACGCAGCCCAACGTCGATGGTGATCGCATCGCGTTTTATGGTCTGAGCTACGGTGGCAAATCTGCCATGCGAATTCCGGCGCTAGTCACCGACTACTGCCTGTCGATTTGCTCGGCGGATTTCAATGAATGGGTTCTGAAGAACGCGAGCACTCGTGAAAACTTCAGTTACATGTGGACGGGCGAGTACGAAATTTTCGAATGGGATCTCGGCAGCACGTTCAACTACGCCGAGATGGCCGCGTTGATCTGCCCACGCCCATTCATGGTCGAACGAGGCCACTTCGACGGTGTCGGCGAAGATCACTGGGTCGGCTACGAATACGCCAAAATCCGCTACCTGTACGCCGCTCAACTGAAGATCGGCGACCAGACGGAGATCGAATGGTTCGTGGGGCCTCACACCATCAACGGCCAGGGCTCCTACAAGTTCCTCCACAAACACCTCGACTGGCCGGAACGGCCATAATCGTTGTTTGTTCCGACTTTTTTACAAGCTCGAAGCGCCAGCGAGTGGGCCGTTGGGCGCTCGTAGCCCACTCGCTGGCGCTTCGAGCTTGTATGAGTACTCATCTTAACATCAGAAGATTGAGGGATAATAAAATCACAGCCTCTCCGCGAACAAAACGGGTGCGAGAGTGCAACGCCTATGTGCGAAATCTCAGCCTGGAAGTTGCCCGGGTTGGATGCCTGTTAACATGAACCCCCGAGTCGAGCTCGGGGGCGTTTGTAGAGACACGACGTGGCGTTCGATAAAATGCACTGCCTCGGAACAAGCAACGACGATCAGGAACTTGGCCCTTTCTTCACGGGCGGGGCTGTGAGCGGATCTTCGGGCCAGGAGTGTTTGGGGTAACGTCGTTTGAGCTCTTTGCGAACGTCCTGATACGTGTTGGCCCAAAAACTGGCGAGGTCTTCCGTGATCTGTTGTGGTCTCATGTTGGGAGCCAGCAAGTGCAGCAGCACGGGAACTCGGCCACCGGCGATGCGAGGAGTTTGCTTCATGCCGAAGACTTCCTGAATACGAACAGCCAGCACCGGTGAACGTCCTGCTTCATAAGTCAGCCGCATCCGGCTTCCCGTGGGAACAGTGATGCGATCCGGGGCTTCACGCTCAATTGTCTGAAGGAGTGCGTAGTCCATTTTTGACTGCAGTGTGGTCAGCCAGGCCGCATTCTTCAGCTCAGAAAACGAGCGACGTCCATGACACAGCTCCTGCAGCACATCAAGCATCATGGAATCATCAACAGCCGGCAGGGGTAAATCGGGCATCCATTGTTTCAAACAGCGAACTCGGGCGAGAAAATTATTCAATGAGTCATCGTCGGACGGCATCACCACATTCAGCTGACTGCGAGCCGCCTCAAAGAGCACGTCTGCGGCTGCGTTTGGGTCGCTGATCGAGGTGGGCGTTTCTTCAAGGATCAGGTCATCGAACGCAACGCGGCGACGCGCCACAACCTGCTTCTGCGTGGGATGGAAAAAGAGTTCCTCGCCGCTGCGAACAGACGCCTGCGGCAACCACTCACGATGCACCTCGGAGGCTTGTCGCACCATCGCATCGGTGCCAGCCCCGTCGATATCCACACAAACAAACAACGGCGAATTCTGAACGGCCGATCGAGGCCCCAGCCGAACGCCGCGTCCGCCGACCATCAGGCCTTTGTCACCAGTGGCATCACGACGCTTTGCGACTCGATCGGGGAAGCCGGCGACGAGGGCGCGGAGGAGCGCTTCGTCGGGATCGGCCGTCTGATTTCGGCTCACGCCCAGTTCGTCGCGCAGGGAAGACGCAAGCTGCTTGGCCACCTGAGTCAGCGTCCGCACTGCATTGCGATTGATCTCACCACAGAGCGAATCCGGGCGGCCGGTTTGCAAAAAATCCTCGACGGCATGCAAGCGGTCAAGCACATCCGAGCGTGAACGATGGATGGCGGTCGTTCGCATCGGAGCGTTTCGTAAACCACGATCCGACGACGAGCCTCGCAGAAACGGATCACGCTCCGAAAGCATCGCGGCCATCAAGGCCGCTCGATCAGGCTGACCCAGACGATGGGCTTCCACCAGCAGCCGTCCAATGCGCGGCGACACCGGAAATCGGACCAGAGTCTTTCCGAGTGCAGTGACGCCAGAAGCATCAATTGCACCCAGCAGCCGCAGCAGCTTCACCGCATGTTCCACGGACGACGCAGGCGGAGCTTCGAACCAGGGAAATGCTGTGATGTCGGTTTCGCCCCAGGCGTAAAGACGCAAGACGGCGGACGACAAATCCACACGCAGCAATTCGGCCGCATCGAAATCGGGACGGCGACGATGTGATGCCTCTTCCCAGAGACGCAGACAGATTCCCGGCTGAGTTCGCCCGGCTCGCCCCGCTCTCTGGTCGGTGGATGCTTTCGACACGGGTGTCAGTTCCAGGCGATCCAGACCAATGTCCGCGTCGAACTGCATTTGCCGAGCCAGGCCCGTGTCGACCACGGCCGTCACACCTTCAATCGTGACCGAAGTCTCGGCAACATTGGTTGACAACACGACCTTCCGTTTGTCACATGGAGCAAGCACACGATCCTGATCTTCGGGCGACATATCGCCGAACAGAGTGAAGATTTCCAGATTGTGTCGGCGGGCAAGCGATTCCAGCTCCGCGCGAGTTCTCAGGATCTCACCTACGCCCGGAAGGAATGCGAGCACGTCGCCATCGGTCTGCTGCAGAACCGTTTCGATCCCACTGGTCGTCAGCTCGGAGATCTGCTGCCGTTCAACTCGTCGCAGATAATCAATTCGCACTGGGTACAGTCGGCCTTCACTTTCGACGATCGGACAGTTGCCGAGATATCTGGCGATATTTGTCGGGTCGAGTGTCGCGGACATCACGACGATCTTCAGTTCGGGTCGCACGGTCTGTTGCACTCGTCGCACCATCGCGAGTGCCAGATCGCTGTCGAGCCGTCGCTCATGAAACTCGTCGAAGATGACAACATCGATCCCATCCAGAAATGGGTCGTCCTGCAGTCGCCGCAGCAGAATGCCTTCGGTGACCACAAGAATGCGGGTGTCACGGCTCACCGATTCTTCAAAGCGAACTCGGTAGCCCACACTTTGCCCGACACGCTCATTAAATTCAAACGCCATTCGCCTTGCGGCTGTTCGTGCGGCGATGCGACGTGGTTCGAGCATCACAATTTGCCCGGTCGGAGCCAAACTTGCAGCAAGCAGGGCCGGAGGAACTCGTGTTGTCTTGCCCGCGCCGGCTGGCGCACGCAGCACGACACAATTGGCCGTTTGCAGAGCCGCAGTGAGTTCCGGAAGGACTTGATCAATGGGGAGCGAAGACAGCATTTTTAAACCAGAGATCTTTCACCAGATTGAGCGACGCAGCCAGAGATCAGTTCCTGATTACCA
Source organism: Planctomycetaceae bacterium (assembly GCA_041688565.1). GTDB lineage: Bacteria > Planctomycetota > Planctomycetia > Planctomycetales > Planctomycetaceae > SXXK01. The sequence continues at coordinate 18,181 of JBDNHX010000120.1, read as the reverse complement.
GTCCCCAAAGCCATAACCGTCCGGCGCGGTCCCGGTGCGGGGAATAATTTACAGAGCAGTCAGGAGACAGGAAAGCGTGGATAAGTCGCCAAGCCTCGCTGTAAACCATTCAGCAGCATGAGTTTACAGTGAACCTGTCCGGCTGGGTCCGCAACACAGATTCTCCGCAGTGAAAAGTTGCTTTCGGGCTGTACAAGGGGACAATAGGCAGACAAATCTCCGGATGAGATTGCTCACGGAGTTTTAGCGGCGGATTCTGATGTCGGAAAGTCCCTCGGACTTGAAGTCACTCTCTCTTCCGTTTTACGAAACATGTCGGATCGATTCGCCGGGCTTCGCAGGACCTTTCCGTTGAGCAACAGAAACTTCAGTGGCGGCCGCATCATTGGCTGCTCCGCACTTGCGCTGACGCTGGCGTGCCTCTGTCCATGCAGTTCACCAGCCGTTGCGGACGAGATCATTCTGGAAGACTCCGATGTAAATGCTGGGGTGGTGGTCAGTCCGTCAATTGTTCCTGCCAGTCAGCCGCCGATGGCCGTGCCGTCTGGCGACCCGGCGGTTCCATCACCCATGCCTGCATCCCCACTCGGTACAGCACCTGCAAATGGCGAAGCGGCAAATCAGGCGTCCGTTAAACGCCCTGCGGCGGACAAATATGTTCCGCAGTCCATCGACATGGAGATCCGTACGAATCCTGATGGCAAGGTGGCGTTCAATATCAAAGGGCAGCCGTGGGAGCCCGTTTTGCAATGGCTGGCGGATGCATCCGCCTTGTCGCTCGACTGGCAGGAATTGCCCGGGGATTCCCTGAATCTCATCACCAGTCGCGAATACGCCATGGAAGAAGCTCGCGACCTGATTAATCGCCATCTGCTGAGCCGCGGCTTTACGATGATTGTCAACGGCGAGATCATGTCGATCGTCCGGACAAAGGAACTGAATCCAGCCATGGTTCAGCGAGTGACGCCCGAAAAGCTGTCTTCATTGCCTGATCACACCATGTGCAAAGTGTCGTTCAATCTGGACTGGCTAATCGCCGACGAGGCCGTGGAAGAACTCAAACCGATGCTGAGCGCCGCTGGGCAGATTCATAAGCTCAGCCGCACGAACCGTCTGGAGATTGTGGATACCGCCGTCAGCCTGCGACAGATCTGGGAGTTGATTGAGTCTGAGCAATCCGGTGATGGCGAAGAACAGTTGGTGCGCGCGTTTCGGCTGGAGAACCGGCGAGCGGAAGACGTCATTCGCATGCTGCGGGACCTTTTGAAACTGCAGGATTCCGGGGCAGGCGGCGGCACCGACGCCGCGGTGATGGACCCCAACATGGGCATGCAGATGATGCAGCAGGCTCAACAAATGCAGCAGATGCAAATGCAGATGCAGCAGGCGGCGGCTCAGGCAGGAACCCCTGGAGGAGCGGGACCGAAAGCCAAAGTGGAAACGCGTCTGGTGCTGAATCAGCGGGAAAACATGATCCTCGCACAGGCGGCCCCCGATCAGATGGCCGTGATCGAAAGGGCAATCGAACAGATCGATGTACCCGGAGACAACGGTCGATCGCTGTTGCAGAATCTCAACCGCATGAAAGTTTATCGGCTGGAATCCGTGGAGCCTCAGGTGCTGGCCGATCTGCTGCAGCAGTTGGGCGATCTGGATCCAGGCACTGTTCTGAAAGTCGACAAGCAGAAGCGATCCATTATCGCCTGGGCAACGCTCGCCGATCATCTGACAATCACTACGCTTGTGGAAAAGCTGGACCAGTCGTCGCGTAAGATCGAAGTGATAGCGTTGAAGCGGCTCGATGCGGAATACGTGGCCGGTACCATTCGATTGCTCATGGGCAATGGTGAAGAAAAGCAAGAGGCGAATCCCTTTGCTCAGCGATACGGCTACTTCGATTCTGGGCAGATGAATCAGCAGACTCCAAAGGAGCCCTCCTTCAAGGTCGAAGCCGATACCGAAAACAACCGCCTGCTGGTCAACGCGAATGCGATTGAAATGGATGAAATCCGCGATCTGCTGATCAAGCTGGGCGAACTTCCTGACCCCAACGCTGCAAACGACGGTATTCGCGTATTCGATCTGAATCCGGATGAGGACCTGAAGCTGTTTCGCCAGCAGCTGGAACGGTACTGGCGACGCGGCAACCAACTGCAGTTTGATCTGCCAGATCGACAGGCCCCTTCTGATTCCGCACCGACTCGACTTGAATCCACTCAGCCTGAATCCACAGCTCCCGATGCAACACAAGAGAAGAAGCCGGATGCCATTGAACAGGACAACGCAGCACCCTCCGCGGCTACAGAAAATGGCGGGTTCGGCCCTGCAGGAACGGGCGTGATGGTGAGATCGCGTCGAGCCCCAGCCCCAGCGGCACCAAGTGACGATTTCGATCAGTTGCTGGCGGCTCATCAGGCAGCTCGAAAAGCAATCCCCATTGATCGAGCAACTATCCTCACGCAACTCACCGATGAAAATGCCGCCTCAGCGTCCCCAGCAGAGAACGGTGCGTCAGATAATGATGGCTCGGAAGAAGTGGCTGCAGAGAGCACGGCTGCAGAAGACGGGGCTCCAGTGACCCCCCCGGCCGAAGCACCGGCAGCCGAAGAAACGCCGGATCCTCGCATCAGTCGCAGCCTGATTGAAAAGTTGCGAATGCAACTTCGCAATGGGTCTCTCGATGAAAATTCCGAGATGCCGGCAGACAAAGAGGCTGGACCAACGGAAGGCGAAGACGCTGAACCGAGGGCAGAGACCGTCGCGACCGACGGGCAATCGTCACCCATCCGAATCTCCATGACCCCTGATGGAAAGCTCATCGTCAGCGGCAGTGATCCGCAGGCGCTTGCTGAAATCGAAGAACTGATTATGCAGGTCGTGACACCTCGCCGCAGCTTCAAGGTGTTTCGGCTGAACTATGCAACGCCTTCCTGGGTGACGCTCAATCTGAAGGACTTCTTCAAGGCAGAAGAAGAAACGAAGAGCACCATGGAATACAGCCCGTACTTCGGCATGATGCCGGCGGAAAAGAAAATGAAAGGCAATCGAACGCTTTCCAAACGGCGACAGCCGCAGTTCATCTCGGACAACTTCACCAGCACGATTCTTGTGCGGGACGCAGACGCTAAACAGCTGCAGACCATTGAAGACCTGATCGCCATTTACGACGTGCCTGAACCGTCCGACACTCGGTCCATGCGAGTCACCACGATCTTTCGCCTGGAAAATGCCAAAGCAGCATCGGTCGCTGCGGCGATTAAGGACGTGTTCCGTGACCTGCTGAGTTCCAACGACAAAGCCCTGGAGAAGGATGACAAAGGTCAGCAGCGTCAGGGCAGCGGCGGGCTTGTCACATTTCTGCCAGGTGCCGCAGCAAAGGCAGGCGAAAGCGAAGAAGAGCCGATCCGGTTCAAAGGTCTGTTGTCGATTGGAATCGATGAATCCTCCAACACCCTGATTGTGTCCTCCGCAGGAACATTGATGGAGACCATTGGGGAGATGATTGAATCGCTGGACGAAGCGGCCGATTCTTCCTCCGTCGTTCAGGTCGTCAAAGTGGATCGATCAGTGGACCTCGCCCTGATCCAGGAACGTCTCATGGAACTAATGAAGACCCCACAGCCACAACAAGGCCAGCAGCCCGGACAGCCCGGACAACCGGTCCCCGGCCAGCCAACAGCACCCGATGTTCAATCAGACGGAGAAGCGGTTGTTCCTGATGGCAACTGAGCGATCACTTTCTATTACAGTCGCCCGATAGGTCCGCGATGGTCTGGCTCACATAGGCTGCCGTTTCAGTTCGCAGTCCGAGAATCATAAATCACTTTTCCTTGAAACGTTTGACGCGGCTAAATGGTTGGTCCGGTCAGCACCGCAAGACAGGCTGCGGCAGCGGTGGCAACGTTCAGTGAAGGAACAGGCCCCAGCGGCGGCATGGAAATCAGCTGATCGCAACGTTCACGAGTCAGTCGGCGCAGGCCGGTTCCTTCATTGCCAAGGACCAGCATCCAGTTGCGATCCCGATCCACCTTGTAAATGGAAGACTCGGCCCGTTCGCAGGTGCCCAAAACCCAGATCTGATTTTCCTGAGCTTTCTCCATGGCCTGAGCCAGATTGGCAACGACGGCAAATGGAACATGCTCAGCACCTCCGGCCGACACGTCGCACACCGTCGCATTGACCGACGCACTGCGGTCTTTGGTGAGGATGATTCCACGCACGCCAAAGAATCCGGCCAGCCGAAACAAGGCTCCCAGATTCTGCGGGTCCTGGACCTGGTCCAGAGCCAGCCATAATCCGCGAGAACCTTCGCCAGCATTCCAGAGAATTTCCAATGGCAACGGAGAAGGCGGTTCCACGGTCGCAGAGCCCGCTCCTGTACGTTCGGTATCGCGTCCCCCTTTGCCGCCTCCACGTTGCTCGGGCGGACCCACGCGAACAGGGACTTTGTGCCGCTGAGCCAGCTCGATCACGGTGTCCCACGCGTCGCCAGGATTTTCTGAGTGGACTCGGACCAGCTTCACGGCCTTCGGACGGACCTGCAGAGCGGCGAGGATACTGTGAGGATTGCGAAGTTCCAGCATTGTGTTCTGTCGACGGCTTGGGGACGAGACGATCGAGACCGTCTGCAGAAAAATAACACGGACGCCACTTCGGACGACCCGGGACTCGCCATTCTTCACTTTGAAGACCATGGCCAGTGACTCCGGAGTGGCTGTGATTCATTGTCCATCACTCGTCCGATCGCAAAAAGAGTTCCCCTACAAGCTCGAAGCGCCAGCGAGTGGGCTGCCAGCGCCCCGTGGCCCACTCGCTGGCGCTTCGAGCTTGTATAAACTCACAGGCCTGGAGCGTACAGGCGCGCTCCGCGGCATTCCATCAGCAGGCCGTTTGAAAGTCACAGGAAATCAATGTGGGGAAGGGTTTCTCATCGGCCGTAGGCACTCTTTGCCGCTTCCATCACGCTGGCAAGCGTCACCGGCACGCCGCCCTGACGCTTACTTTCATCGGCTGCTTCAATGAACGCGAAGATCTCAATCATTTCGTCTTCGCTGATCGGCGACTGACGTGTTTTGGAAAATTTTGCGATCGCAATCACCAATCCCTGATAATCGGCCGGCAGAGAAATCTGCTGCTGCGATTTGATTCCAAAGATCGACGCACCGAAGCCGGTCTTGTGAGTGTGTTCACGGATGCCCCGATAAGTGCCGATGCGTCCATTCTTCCACAGCCCCGTCACCTGTTCGCTTTTATCCGTCTGCAGTCGAGTCACCGAAATGCAGCCTGGGCCCATCACGGTATATAGCGTTTCGATTCCATGCACGCCGTACCATGCAAGATCCGCATGCCCCACGCCAGCTCGTGACTGACCAAAGCTGTCGCAGCCGATGACTTCGCCCAGAACGTCACTGGCCTTCAACTCCTGCAGCTCCTTCTGATATCGCAGGGCCGAAGCGGAGAACCACGGAGTCTTGTATTGCTGCGCCAGCTTTTGAATCTGCAAAGCATCGGCCAGATTGTGAGCCAGGGGCTTATCAATGAAAACCGGCTTGCCCGCTTTCAGCACGGGTTCAACCTGTTCCAGATGCTGACTGCCGTCGACACTGCCAAGAACGACAGCATCGACCATCGGCAGTAACGCTTCGATTGAGTCGACAATTTCCACGCCCAGGGTCCGCATCTTTTCGGTGTAGCCTTGCACGCGATCCCGACTGAGCGGAAAATCCGGATTTCCACCCGGAAACGCGGCGACGATCTTCACGCCCGCAAGATCACCGGTGTTGCCGTCGCGATGCAGCAGTTCGGTGAAGGCTATGCAGTGAGAAGAATCGAGCCCGATGAATCCGACTCGAACAACGCCGCTCGGCTCATCTGCATGGATATTCGCCATCAAAGCCATCCCCGAAAAAAACAATCCTAAAAACAAAACGCACCATCATCAATCCCACCCCCCCCCCCCCCCCAAAAAAAAGGCGAGCGGCTGGGCGTCAGCCCAATGGCACTCGCTTTGTGATTAAAGTAGCCGTCACTCTCTGAGTGACGAATGCCAATGGCCGCGTTTTGCGGCCAGCCTCACTCGGAGAGTGAGGTCTACTTTGTTAAATCGACTACCATTAGACGTCAGCCCTCCGTCGCCCAATGGTACTCGAATTGCGATTATAGTAGCCATCACTCTCCGAGTGATGAATGCCATGGGCCGCGTATTGCGGCCTTCGTCACTCAGAGAGTGACCTCTACTTTGTCAAATCGAGTGCCGTTGAGCAAACGCCCAGCCGCGAGAGATTTTGGGCCATGTTTCGACGCCGGAAATTGAACGGCTATCATCCCTGAAGAGACTCAACCGTTTTACAGCAGTATTTCTGCCGCAATGCCGTTGGCCCATTCACTTTCACCAGAAAATCAGAAACCATGAAGATCGATTCTGTCGATTTCTACTACCTCTCCATGCCGCAAGTTCTGGACATCGGCGACGGTAGCCAGGATGCGTTGCTGGTTCGTATTGCTGCCGGTGAACACGTGGGTTGGGGTGAGTGCGAGGCGGCTCCGCTGGTTTCGATTGCCAGCTTGATTTGTCCGATGTCACACAGCGCCTGCAAGCCGGTGATCGCTTCTGTCGTGGGTCAGGAATTCAATGACGTCAGCGACATCCGCAGAATCGGAGACCTGGTCCGCGCCAACAGTCTCGACCTGTTGCAGGCCGACCACACGCTGTCGGGAATCGACATCGCGTTGTGGGATTTGCTGGGTCGTCGACTGAATGAGCCCGTCTGGAAGCTGCTCGGATACAAATCGAGCTTCGCTAAAACGCCCTACGCTTCAGTGCTGTTTGGTAATACCGCCGCGGAGACACTCAGCAAAGCGAAGTCCATTGCCGCTCAAGGTTTTCGAGCGGCCAAGTTTGGCTGGGGACCTTTTGGATTATCCACCGTCGAAGCCGATTGTGATCAGCTGGCAGCAGCGCGAGAAGGATTTGGCAAAGACGGAATTCTTTTGGTTGATGCGGGAACCGTCTGGAACACCAATCTGGACGCTGCACTCGCTCGAGTGAAGATGCTTCAGGAAGTGCGAGCCACGTGGCTGGAAGAGCCGTTTGTTTCGGGCGCTCTTTCAGAATATCACGCCTTGTCCCTGGAAAGCGGTCAGGTTGGGATGGCGGGCGGAGAAGGCTGTCACAATTTTCACATGGCCAAACACATGGTCGACTACGCTGGCCTGAAGTATGTGCAGATTGACGCGGGCCGAATCGGCGGCATCACGATTGCCAAAGACGTCGCCGACTATGCTGTGGTTAAAGGAGTCACCTACGTCAATCACACATTCACATCCAACCTCGCTCTATCAGCTTCACTGCAACCGTTTGCCGGACTTGAGTCGCATACGATTTGTGAATTCCCCACAGAACTCAAGTCGCTGGCCCGAGCAATGTCGAAGAATCACATTGCTCCGGATCCAAACGGACTCCTGCACGTCCCCGATGCTCCCGGCCTCGGCATCGAACCTGATTTCGAAGGCATCGCTCCGTACCTCGTGGACGTTGAAATCCGGGTGCGAGGCAAACAGATCTATACAACACCCGAACTGCGATAGTCGTGCTCCGACTAAAACCGAATTGCACTGATTTTGTAGCGGAACGCGTTAAGCGTTTCGGTCTTCTGCCTGCACAGCCAGCATCCCGAAAGCCTCGGCAGATTCCGCTACAAAGACTCACCTGTTGTGCGTGGGTCCCTGTTGTGCGTGGGTCTCCTGACCCCGCACTTGTTGAAAATGGTATTTCCCCGGAGCCCCTTTCGGCAGCGTCATTGAGGCTCGTCGATTTTTTCAAAGGAACTGCAGTATGGCTGTCACACACACGAATCGCCGAGGCGCTATGTACCACTTGTTGCAAGGCACGACAAAGACCGGTAAGCCCAAGTATTTTGTGTCGAAAAAGCCTGGGCCAAATACGGTTGATGTGATCCCTGAGGGGTACGAACTGTTCGAGAGTCCAATCGATGCCGTTGTTCACGTGCGAAAGATTCGTCCGACCAGCATTCTTCCCGAAGAACTCGACGAGACGATTCGAATCATCGGTAAGGTGACCGGCAAAAAGATATTCTATGTCTTACGTGAAAGCGATGCTCTGGTCGTCTACTGGCCAGATCGCGATCCTGAAGCTGTATCGAAAGTGTTTTCGCGGATCTTCGGTGCTTCGCTACACGCCAATTCCCATGACGACACTTCCATCGATCCCGGCGTGATGATGTTCATGCAAACGACGGCGGTTTTGAAGTTTGTCCTGAGTAACGAAAAGAAACGAACGTTTGGCGCAGAACGGATGTGTTTCCGTGGCGAAGGATTCTGGTTGCCGTGTTCGAAATCAACGCCGTTGCCAGCACTTGTCGAATCTTTTTGCAGCCATCTCGGCCAGGAAAGTTTCTACGAAATTGGATTGTGAACAGACTGCTTCCGTTCTCCGATGAATCTGCCGAGAATCGAACACGTAAATGCGAGAAAGGTCGAAAGTACAATGATCACTGGTGACTGTCCCGGAACGATCGTAGCCGACTTCGAAACGTTGATAGATTTCGTCGCCAGTGGAGTTCGTTCCACCGGGAAGTATCATCTGCTGCCGATGGCACGGCTGAACGAACTCGACGAACGAATGACCACGCCATTGCGTCCTAAACTGCAACGGCCGCAACAAAGATCGTTTCCTCATCTCAACGGCCTGTACCTCTTGTTGCGCGCGACTCAGATCGGAGTTCCGGGCGGACAAGGCAAGACGAGTGGTAAACTGATCCTCGATCCGTTTATGTGTGAGCAATGGGCACAATTCAACCCAACCGAGAAATATTGCAATTTGCTTGAGGCATGGTTACGAGTCAGTTCCTGGCAATCGATCGGCGGGCATGGCTCGGGCTGGGCAAGTGGTCCGACAATGCTGGCACGCGATGTGTGGAACGACATTCCTAAGGAAGGTCGTCACTTTTCAAAAAAGCAACAGGGAGACAAAGGCATTCTTTACAGCGAGCAGCGGGCCGCGACGCTGGCGCTGCTTGAACTGTTTGGATTCATGACAGTGGAACGAGTAGAGCCATCGGAAGGCAGAGGCTGGACTATCGCAAAGATCGACCACACCCGATTTGGTGACGAAGTGCTGACGATGATCGTCGTCGGGTATGAGGCACTTTATTTTTCGCAGAAGCAATCAGATCTCGACTTCGGTGCCTGGCAAGAAGCATTGCAGCCAATCTTTCCGCAGTGGGTCAACAATCTGAAATTCCCGGAGCCGGAATTTCGTGACGGGATTTATTACTTCAAAGTCTCACTTGGTAAACCGTGGCGACGCATCGCCATCGCAGCCGATTGTTCGCTGGATGAACTGGCTCAGTGCATTATTTCAGCTTTCGATTTCGACGGCGATCACCTTTACACATTTCGGATACCGCAGGCAGACGGCACCACTCTGTCGGTAGAACATTCCTATGTCCGCGATGCTGATCTGCACACCGACGAAATCGCCGTCGGCTATCTGGATCTCGAGATCGGCCAGTCGATGCCGTTTGTGTACGACTTCGGCGCAAACTGGGTATTCACAGTGAAGCTGGAACAAGTCAAACCTCCCGACCCGGAAATATCGCTCCCCATCATCGTCGAATCCCACGGCAAAGCACCGGCGGAATACGATGACGAGTGGTAGCGTGATCAATTGGATTGGATTGTGGGACATTCTACTTGTCGACGCATATGAGAACATTTTCCTATGATCAACTATCGGACTAATGCAACACCGACAAGGACACTGGCAAACAACAGGAGATTCAGGGCGATGACAAGGTCCATCGAACGCCTCGCCCGTCGAGGTTTCATTCAGCTGGGTGGAACCGGCTATCCGCGTGGCTGCTTGCGGGCTCACTGGATCATGCGGTCAAAAACTAAACCAAAAACTAAACATTGTCGGAGCCATCAGTCGATTTAAACAGGAATGAGCCCGAGTTCAGAGGTGCCCCGCAGTACAGGCATTGACGACGGTTCGCCGCGTTCGGTCGATGGCAGTTTGGGCAGCCGGCTACGGAGGGACGAAACTGGCCATCCAGTCGCCCATCACGCAGGTCGATCTCGGCGAGCTTTGAGTCTATCTCGTGCTCAGTCAGTTTCAGTTTATCTCGCAGGATTTCAGCCATCGCCATTGCTGCCAATGTGAGCCGTTCACACTGCTTCTCCAGCACATCAACTCTTCGTCGTAGTTCTCCAGCGTCTGCCTGAGCGTCCCGCGCGGAAAACTTCGCATCCGCCGCGTTCCGGTTGGATTGCTCAATGCGGCTTGTTTGAAAAAGTTCCCACAGCACGATCGGTCTCCTTGTGAGTGACATGTTCTTGATATCGCAGTCGCGGTGAATCGAGACCTTGCGGTCGGTGCACGTGGCTCGGTCGGAGACCGGCCACAACGAGCTCGGTCAGGACCGGCCACAACGGCAGGGCGACTTCCGCTTCGCTTCGTCATCGAAAACTGAGCTGCGGCATACCTTTAGTGTGAACATCCGCCGCCTACGTTTTCGAAAAAGTCGTGGCCTTTGTCGTCGACCAGAATGAAGGCCGGGAAGTCGACTACGTCGATTTTCCAGATGGCTTCCATCCCCAGCTCAGGGAACTCGACCACTTCGACGTGGCGAATATTTTCCTTGGCCAGAATCGCCGCCGGGCCGCCGATGCTGCCCAGATAAAAGCCGCCGTGCTTGTGGCAGGATTCCGTCACCTGCTTGCCTCGATTGCCCTTGGCGATCATCACCATGCTGCCGCCAGCCGACTGAAACAGGTCGACATAAGAATCCATGCGGCCGGCCGTTGTCGGTCCGAAGGAACCACTCGCATAACCTTCCGGCTTCTTCGCAGGTCCCGCGTAATAAACCGGATGCTGCTTGAAGTAGTCAGGCAGCGGCTGGCCTGCATCGAGCCGTTCCTTCAGCTTGGCATGCGCAATATCACGAGCCACCACAATCGGGCCGGACAACAGCAGACGCGTCGTTACCGGATACTGGCTAAGATCGTCAAGAATCGCTTTCATCGGCCGATTCAAATCAATCCGTACCGCGCTGTCGTCCTTGCGGTGACGCAACGCTTCCGGGATGTACTTCAGAGGCTCAAACTCCAGCTGCTCCAGATAGACGCCGCTTCTTGTGATCTTACCCTTCGCCTGGCGATCCGCACTGCACGACACGCCGATGCCGATCGGCAACGATGCTCCGTGACGTGGCAGGCGAATGACGCGAACGTCGAGTGCAAAGTATTTGCCGCCGAATTGAGCGCCGATGCCGGTCTTGCGAGCCGCCTCAAGCAGTTGTGCTTCCAGCTCCACATCTCGAAACGCGCGGCCATTCGCATTGCCCGTTGTCGGCAGATGATCCAGATATTTTGTGGAAGCCAGCTTGACGGTTTTCATCGTTGCTTCGGCTGAAGTTCCTCCAATCACGAATGCCAGGTGATACGGCGGACAGGCGGCTGTTCCAAGACTCACCATTTTGGTCGTGAGATATTCGACGAGTGATTTTGAATTCAGGATGGCGCGAGTTTCCTGAAACAGAAACGACTTGTTGGCCGAACCGCCGCCCTTGGCAACGAACAAAAACTTATAGTCGTCGCCATCCACCGACATCAGATCCAGCTGAGCCGGGAGGTTGGTGTTGGTGTTCTTTTCATCCCACATGTTGATCGCGGCATTCTGCGAATATCGCAGATTGTTTTCTGTGTACGCGTCGTAAACGCCGCGTGACAGAGCCGCTTCATCGCCGGTTGACCACACTGCGTGGCCTTTCTTGCCCAGAATCGTGGCTGTGCCCGTGTCCTGGCAAAACGGGAGGACTCCCGCGCTGGAGACATCGGCATTCTTCAGCATCGTGAGCGCAACCATGCGATCGTTGTCGGACGCGTCCGGGTCATCCAGAATTGCTGCCACCTGTTTCAGATGAGCAGGTCGCAGAAAGAAGTTGATGTCATGAAATGCCTGAGAACTCAGTAACGTCAAAGCCTGAGGATCGATGCATAACATCTCCTGACCTTCAAACTGTTTCACCTGCACATGGTCGCTGGTGAGCAGTCGATACTGGGTGTCGTCAGTTCCGAGATTGAGCAGTGGTTCGTAGATAAATGGAGCGGTTGGCACAAACAGTTCCAGTATGTTTTGAATCAGTAAATAAGAGGCAGATGCGTCATGCCGAGTAAAGATTCAGATTGAGAACGTCAGCATACTTCGCGAAGTCATTGTCATCCGCAAATAGCGAGTAGTTCCTTCGAACTGCAAAGGCACAAATCAGGATGTCAATCGCTGTGGCAGCCACACCTCTGGCACGACAACGGTTGGAACATCGGGCAGCTTCTTCGTAGTCTTCAATTTCAATATCTTCGTCCGAAAAGTTTTGAAGCTCCTGCCGCAAGCGTTCAAACACTGCGACGCTCCGTATGCCAGACAGCAATTCCTGTCTGACTGGTCCCAGGAGTACTACTTTATCATCACGAATCAAATCTTTTAGGCGTGTGACTGAAGACTGCTGGGTATGAGACAACCGATCTTGTTCTCTTCGAAGAGCCAAAGACCAGATGCTTGTATCGACCACGATCTTCAAGTCGTCCTCCCATGTCGCTCTGTTTTGTAATCATAGGCTGGATCAAAATCGATTGTTCCAAACAAGTCCACAATTTTCATGCGACGATGTCGGCTGATGTATTCACGAAGTGCTGCGTCAACTGCAGCTTCGCGAGTTGAATGTTCACCAAGCAGACAAGCTTCTTCCAGCAGTGCATCATCAACAGGAATCTTTTGGATCATCTAAGGATTAGTCTTTCATAAATGGTTTACAACTCGCTGATGACTTCTGGCTATGGCCCTACTTCGCCTCTTCCGGCGGCAGAGTTCTGATGCGAACATTTTTCAGACGTCCGGTCGTCGCATAGGTCGAAAATCCAAATGGCTTGGAGCGATCGACTTCGAAACGCGTCCCGATCTTCATATCGGTCGTGTCGACATCCACAATTTGCTTGTCGTCCAGCCACGCGCTCAGATGGTTATCACGCACGACAACTCTAACTTTGTACCACTTGCCTTTTTCGAACGCCTGATAACTGGTCGTTTCATTCTCTGACGCATCCATGCCATTCAGACTGGAGATTCCGCACACACCACCGCCCCAGCCGCCGACGATCAAGGAGCAATGACTTTCCTTCACCGGAAACGTCAGACCGGCAAAAAAGTCGCTACCGGCAGCGCGCTGCGCTTCAAACTGGATTTCATAGTTGGACTTTGGGATTTCCTGCTCAGTATGAATGCCAGACAGATCGGCTCCCTGGCTGATCACCACTTCACCATTTTCGATGAACACTTCGCCTTCGCCACCGAAGTTTGTGATTTTCCAGCCTTCCAGATCTTTGCCATTAAAGAGTGGCCTCCAGCCGTCCTTGTCGGCCTTAGTGGTGTTTTGTGTGGCTGCAGGCTTCTCTTCGGTTTTGTTCGCCTCTGCTTTCTTCGCATCGGCCTTCTTATCGTCACTCGCGGCAACAGCGGTCACCGAAATGATGAGACCCAGCAGGCAGGCGGACAACGAGACCGTCGGAAACAGGAAGGCGTTCGTACGACTTAGACACGGAAACGGCAGACTCATAGACGGTCACTCCTGAAAATGGGTTCCGACGCATTCGAAGCCCGGTAAGAATTCAATGCCGAAGATCCTCGCAACAAGTTGGACAAAGCAACTCTCGCTGATAAGTTCTCCGTTCGCCCCAACAGAATAAACAGGATCCTCCGGTCGAACAGCGCTGCAATCGTATTTTTCGGGAAAGAAGACTGATGCGAATCCCTTCGCTGTCCCCGCCATTCTCGCCATCGCCATTGCATTTCCTTCTCAGGCGCAGGAAAACCTGACGCGGACTGCCGAAAATCGCCGATCAACCCTGCCGGAAGACAGGCTCGGCGGTAGGATCATCGCAGTCGCTTCCGCAAAAGCCATTCGGAATACACTGAACATTTAGGCAGTATCACGATGACGATCTCAATGACCGACTACTTCCGGACTCGCGAGTCTGACCGGAAGAAGGAAACTCGTTACATCAATGTCATCAACAAGGACAACTGCACGTCCTGCAACGCGTGCGCGACGGTGTGCCCGGTTGACTGCATCTATGAAGTTGTCAGCCCGATTCCTTCTGAGAGCTACCATCAGATCGATACCAGCCGCTGCATCGGCTGCCAAATGTGTTATCGCTCGCCCAACGACAGCAGTGAATTCTACCAGCTGACGATTTGTCCCTGGAATGCGATCGACATGCTTCACAATCCCAATGTGAAGCCCGACGATCAGTCGGTGATGGAACCTTACTACCGCGGCACGGGCACAAAGATGCCGTGGCCAAAGTTGGAAGAGTACAGCTACCAGCTGTTTCTGGACGGCGAGGTCTTCCTGCCAGCCGCTGAAGAATCGCTCCACAAATACTTCCACATCCTGCAGGAAGAGGCGTGGATGTACAGCGAAGAAGACAACATCCGCATCGTGCGAGCAGAATCAGAAACCGGCGAAGGCTTCGTTCGCTTTCGAGCCACCGAAGAAGGCCGCGATCTTCTCGACTGCATGTTCCGCAATTACAAACGGATCTTTATGGACTGATCTCCATAGTTGTTATTCGCTCCCGCAAACTCACCTGCGATTGATTCAACAGGCCGCCATCAAGTCCTTCTCCCCCGCGACACAACCTGAGCCACTTCATCTCAGCCTCATAACTATCGACGAACCCAAGATCGCTGGATCCCAATTGAGACTGAAGTGTGGCCCGTCTTTTTATCGCCATCGATTTTCCGGATGAGATTAAAACGGCGCTGCAACAATGCCAGCCCCTGCCGCAACCCGGCCTTCGCAACACTCGGCGAGACCAGCTGCATCTGACTTTGCACTTCCTCGGTGAGTCCTCCGTGGAACCTGTTTCCACCGCTTTGCAGTCAGTACGCACCGATCCATTCTCTCTGAGAATTGAGGGTGTGGGATGTTTCGAAAGCAAAGACCGCGGTTCAATCCTCTGGGCCGGAATCGGGCCGAGCTATGAACTCACTAGCCTGCATCAGGTCGTATCGCTCGCACTGGCGCCCACCGGTTTTCGTGCCGAGACACGGCCGTACTCACCCCACGTCACGCTGGTTCGATGTGAACCGCGCGTCTCATTTGAAGTGATCCAGACTTTTTTGGCTCAGCATGCCGGCCTGTCATTGCCGCCCTTTCATGTCGATCATTTCAGCCTGTATTCCAGCATTTTGACAACCACGGGCCCGAGATATACCCGCCAGTTGTCCGTAGCGATGGAGTGAGCGGTAGCGCCGTCAGCTGCTTCAATCGGGCGTGTTCCCGGGGAAATCGGCAATCACGTCATCCGAGGCTTGCCAAGGGGGCTCATGAGCTGAATAATCCGCCCCTTGCGTTTTGCTTCGCGAAAATCGGGGTCGAAACGCTGTCTCCAATCGCGGCGGGTCCAGCCTAACCGGGTCAGGTCCGAGAGGAAGCAGCCCTGCGGTCACGGTACTCGGGTGCGTGCGGAGACAGCGTTTTGCCCCTGTTTCATTGGCCCCTCGATCTGCGCCCGCTAATGTCAGCCGCCCCGCAACTCCCACGGAACCTGGCCGCACTCAATCAACGTGATTGCCACCCCTCCACCTTCCTGCTAAACTCCTGCACATTCGGGAATTAGCGCAGTCTGGCTAGCGCGCTTGGCTGGGGGCCAAGAGGTCGCAGGTTCAAATCCTGTATTCCCGATTTGTTTTTCTTGACTTTTACTGAGTTTTATCCCGATACTTCCCTTTTCGCCTTCCCTAATCAGGAGCAAAAGGATGTCACGGGAGCCAAAACCATACTTCAAAAAACAGCAGCAACGCTGGGTTTGCACGATCGACGGCAAACGCATTACGCTCGGGGCCGATAAGAAAACGGCCCTTGAGAAATTCCACCAGTTGATGCTGAACCGTCAGACGGTTCAGGTCTCGGTGAGCACCGTCTACGACCTGACGCAGTCGTATCTGGACTGGTGTCAGGCCAATCGCAAGGCGACCACCTATGACCTGCATAAGACGTATTTGCAGAGTCTGATCGAATCGTGTGGCAAGCAGGTGCGAATCGGCGACTTCAAAGTCCTTCACATCACCAAATGGATTGAGGGCTTCGAATCGTCATCGACGACAAAACACAACATGATCTCGATTGTGCAGCGGATGTTCAATTGGGCGGTTGAGCAGCAGTATCTGGCGGTCAGCCCTATTCAGAAGATTGTGAAGCCCAGGAAGAAACGTCGTGATGTTGTCTACACCTCGGATCAATGGGCGAAGATTAAAGCTCATTCCACTGGATCATTCACGGAACTGCTGCACTTCCTGTGGCTCACAGGGTGCCGCCCTCGTGAAGCGAGGATCATGACGGCAAATCATATTCACGAGTCGCTGGTGATCTTTCCGCTAGATCAGTCGAAAGGGGAGACAGACTCCCGCGTTATTCACTTGATACCCGAAGCAAAGGCACTTGTGGACAAGCAAGTGAAGAAGAATCCCACGGGGCCTTTATTCCTGAACTCTCGTGGAGTGCCGTGGACCAAGGATTCAATTAAATGCAGGTTGACTCGCATCAGTACAAAAGTAGGATTTCGAGTCATCGCTTACGGCACTCGTCATTCTTTTGCGACGAATGCACTCATACGAGCGGTGGATACGGTTTCTCTGTCGCACTTGATGGGCCACAAATCAACCAAGATGCTCAGCACTTACGCTCATCTCGCACAGAACATCGAGTTCCTACAGAAGCAAGCTAGAAATGCCGCCGGGCTTTCGGAAGAACCTTCTGAGTCTCCACCTTCTGCCGCTGAAGGAAAGCATTGAGTTGTTCTTCGCTCACTCTGTAAGCCGAACCAAATCGATAACATTCCAATTCGCCATTGGCGAGCAGTCTGTAGACCATCGACAGTGACAGCGATAGTCTAGCTGCGAGCTTTTTTGGTGTTAGCACTTCATGTCCTTCCGCAGTGTGATGTCCTTGTCGTCAGCAAAACCAGCACTGGATGCCAATACTGAGCACCGGCATTCAGTGCTCTCGTGAGACGACTGGCAGTAGTGTGCACACTGAAAATCGCAGGACGGTCGCACCATGCGATTTCTGGTAAGCGGAAGTTTTTTTTTGCAGGCTCACGCTGACTCACGAAAGGATCAACTCAGATCACCACGTACGCCCGGTGTCGGCCGGGGAACATCAGCTGAATTTTCAAACGCCGCATGAAGGCCACCTCGCCAGACCCACGAACCACACGGATCTCTGAAAGCGGGCACAAGACTGTAACAAGGAAAATCGTGAAAAGGATTTCCATTTGAGAGTAACAGCGATGCTTCAATGGGGCCGTCGTCTTTCAACGACGGAAACATGGTTACAGAAAGAGTCACTATACTTCACGCGGCGAGGAATGATGCCGGGTTGTCAGCGACGCAGGAGGAAAAATCGCTGCTGAAGGCGAACCATCAGGCGACTGGGCTCAGCACTCCAAGCGGATCCTGGATATTGTTGACGACCAGGTGCGCAATCTCCGTAAACGACATTTGCTCGATTTGCTGACGTCAAAGCAGAGGAGCGGGAGTTACTGGGGTATCCGGTCCAACATTAAGCATTTCGAATTGGCCGATGCACTTGACTGCGATTTCGGACGAACGACTGACTTGGCCAATACGCCAACACGGCTGAAGAAAATGCCCGAGCAACTTCAGCAACAGCTCATGAACTGGGGATATGCCGTTTGCGACGCTGGAATTCGAAAGCATGCAGCAGAGCTGCCGACGACAGAATCGACGGCCGAGATGCCTTTCTCACAAGCCGGCATTTGACTGCGAGCGCGGGCTCCTGTGTCAGGAATGAAGATGATTCTGGCAGTATCATTGTTAGTCGACACCCGTTCGGATGTGGTGCCACTTTTGCCTAGACCTGCAAGTCAGAAACGATGTTCAATGATCGGTTGAATCGTCCCAGCATTCGGCTGGAATTTATTCTCAATTCTGCGCGACTTACGCATCTTTCCAAACTGGGTGACATGATTGTTGCTTCTGTTCCTATGCTCAAGCGGTGATTCTATTCATCGACTCTTCAGGGAAGGAAGAAATCATGCCAGGCAAGGCGGCGAAGGTTCCATTGTCCGAGAAGCAGTT
>JBDNHX010000572.1:0-2770 GCA_041688565.1 Planctomycetaceae bacterium | reverse complement strand
TATGCGATGATGTTGTGATCGGTGCAGGTGCTGTCGTCACCAAAGACATATGCACTTCAGGCATTTATGCTGGAAATCCAGCACGCAGACTTCGGTCCATTGCTGGTGACGTCACCGAAGAGATTTCCAAAACACAAACAGAGCAAGACAGATCCCGCCCACAATGACAAGACGGAAGCCTAGACGCACGCTTTCTGGCTCATAACGAAGCACAACACTGTGTTGGCCCGCTGGAACTCCCACGCCGCGCAGTGCGACGTTCGCGCGCCAAAGTGGAACGGGTAAATGATCGACATAGGCTTTCCAGCCACGATCCCAGCGATCACTGATAATCACGATGCCATCGGATGTCATTTCGGCCCGAAGTTCAATTTCGCAGGGACTCTCCCGTTTCACTGAGACAGTCCCACGGCCCTGACTGCGCGGCGGAACTGGATCGTGGAGGTAAGCCACATTCCGAGGGTCGAACGACAGGTCCGACATCTTTTTCAGTGCCGATTCCGTGTCGGGAACATATTCCACAGCCTCAGGCACAAATACTCTCGGCAATGCTTCGACATTCTCCAGCACCCAATAATCATCATGATGCGCGACGACAGGCCAGTCTATCGCAGGTTGAGATCGCATGATCACATATCTGGTATTAAGCAGATTCAGGATTTGCGGAACTTGAAACTTTGAGTGTTTGAGAATAATGAGCGGAACATACATCTGTGTCATCGCATAACCAGGAGAAACGAACGCTGGGTCTCCCACGGAATTCAACAGACGAATATACGAATCGGGATCCACTCCATCATAACCTCGAATATCCCACAGTCTGTGCGACACATTCATGCTTGGTGGTAGACAATTAATACCGAGTACTCTTGCTCGCGGCAGTTCCGCAAGCCGTTCCAGCGCCGCGATGCGTGAATAGCACAGGTTCGGTTGGGACTGTCTTGTCTGCAGATACGCAAAGAAATACACATCTCCCATCAGCAAAATAGCTATCAAGGTTCGCGATAACCGTGTGCTCTGCTGACGCTGGAAGGTGAAACTCCACGCGACAAGAGCAATTCCACTCAGCGCGGCACCTGTCCAAAAGCAAAGACGAAAACTCTCCTGAATCGATGCCACGTCGGAGATTGCGACTCCTGGAACCCGTCCAGTTCGAACGAGATCGCCCAGGTTGGCGATCAGTTCAGGAAAGGCGGTCGTCCTCCAGAGACAGTAAGCAGTGAGCGCTGCGCACAGGGAGATCGGAACGGCAAACCACCACGAAAACCTCGATTTATCGCTAAACAGGTGCTCAAGGCCGAATGCCGTTACGATGAAAATTGAGACGCCAGCGGCAAACACCCAGCGGTTGTAAGACAGCATATTCAGGTAAGGAAGTCTTTGGATGCTAACAATGCCGGGCACATTCAGTACCCAGCCGAGAGACACAAACGCCAGCGCGGACCAGAAAAGTATCTCTTTACGTCGAGGGCGGTTTTGTATCGCCAAAGGCACAAGCCAAAGAACTGCGATCAACCCTGCATAAGCTCCTGCGGAACTCTCCAGGATGTTTCCCGATGCCCCAATGTAAATCGATCCTGCGCGGCAACCTCCCTCAGATTCTGGCAGAAATAATCCCCAGAGCGCGTTGATTCCAACTGGCGGTCGCTCTTCAATACCAGACGCCCTAGCAGCAACGCGACTACCTTCCCCCATATAGTCTACAAGTGGTAGCAGATACGCTCCTGCCAGCAGAAATCCGATGCTCCATCCGCCGCACAATCCGACAATTTGCTGAATGCATCTGCTCCACTTCCGGCTTTCTTTCAGGCCGATCGAAATCTGCCAAACGACCCGAAGTCCGCACGTCAGCAAAACCAGTCCGCCCATATCCGGCTGGCCTGAATTCAGAATAATTCCCGTTAATAGTGCTACTCCCACAAGTCCCCAGCCGAATGGTCGTTTCACGGTCGCATCGGCCGCGAGGAAGAGCCACGGGAGATGAATCACAGGTGGTGCGACAGGATAGCCCTGCCACAACGCGAGAAACGCCATGGATGGCGCACACCAACTCACGATCGCAGCCGGCCAAAACGGTACTGAGAGGCTGCGTGTCAGAAAAA
Organism: Planctomycetaceae bacterium; assembly: GCA_041688565.1. Taxonomy (GTDB): domain Bacteria; phylum Planctomycetota; class Planctomycetia; order Planctomycetales; family Planctomycetaceae; genus SXXK01. The sequence continues at coordinate 668 of JBDNHX010000572.1, read as the reverse complement.
ACCAGAAACCCAATCCGAATCCAATATTCTGGAAAAGCTGAATCCATGCAAGAGTTTCCGGAGCCGGGAAAGCGGCATAAACTAACTCATAGGGCGAGTACTTTGGCCATCCAGCAAACGGCGTGCCGCAGTAATTCGAAGGCTGCCACAGCGGAATTCGGCCTTCCCGATATTCACTAGTGGCGAATTTTCTGGCCATTGGAAAACTTAGAACCAAATCGGTAAGGGCCACATGACCGGGAGCAAAAACCGCTTGTTCGTCGGTTTCGGGAAGATAATAGCCCGGTAGCGCTAATAATTCGCACGGAATCAATACACGCCATCCAAACAGGCAGGGGCCAAGCAACAGCAGTTGAGGCACCAGCCAACCCATCCACAGGAATGCGTATCTGAAACGATGACTCCGATTGATTGCTGTGGCAGATTCGTTCATTAATCTCTGTCTCTAAACACAACCTACACTTATAACTTCGTCAGGACTCACAGACTCATCAGGACCAGACTCTGAGACCAAATCCGGCGAACTATGTCTACTCTTTCATCGCAGAATCGACTTCTGGCAAACTCAGGATGTACGCCAGATTCTGTTTTGCTTCCTGCAGATCTCCGAGCCGGATTGCCTCAAGGTAACTTGCCTGAGCGTTCCGCAGATCTCCATGGCGAACCAG
>JBDNHX010000571.1:0-2140 GCA_041688565.1 Planctomycetaceae bacterium | reverse complement strand
TGCCCTCGTCTCGTACTTGTTCGATCGGAGTCACAGTTGGTATGCTGCCTTCCAAAGGATCTTCGTTCTCGTACAGGGGACTGGCTTCCTGTAACAGAAGCGGCACCCCATTAGTCATACGCCATGACAGGCGTACCAAATAGATGCACGCCGAGCAGCGGTATGGCGTCGTTTGAAATTGATAATCACCCGCCGCTGCCGGGTGATCTTAAATCGTTCGTCCAGACTATTGGAGCCGTGCGATGGTGAAACTCGCGAGAGGCCGACTTCTGATCGCGGCGATCACTCTATCGCTCCTTGCGTCCCTGTGCTTCGTAGTCTTCGGCCTTTTGCGGAACTGGTCGTGGAAACAAGAAGCCTTCGTGCTCGCCGTCCACCTAGGGGCGCTTCGCGCGGATCATGACTTCAAGAACGGCACAATCCGTCTGCTTGAACTTGACGGTGAACAAGATCAAAACGAATTTACCGGACGGCTCGATGGCCCATTCGAAATCTGGAATTCACAATACTTTCCGTCGAGGGGCTATCCTCACCAATACTCGACGGAACAAATGGTGATCATGTACAATAGCCGAATGCGATACATGGCGGAGCACCCGGACGATTTTCGCACCGCATCTGAACGGTCAGCCCGTGGCGATCGTCAAACGGTCGCCGAGCCAAGGGATGAACGCGAGCCCGAATAGGCCGACTGGGTCGCTTCGCTCTGCAACGTCAACTCTCGACCTTGTTATTTGAAACCTGAGTGGTAATAGAACCCTGCTATGGACACCGTCTACATCGAGACAACGATAGTGGGTCATATCGCGGGACGAATCCATCGTGACGCGTTTGTGGCAGGGCGCCAACAAGTGACGCGAAGTTGGTGGCTGGACAGCGCCCAGCACTTCAAAGTGCTCATTTCCCAGCTCGTCCTTGACGAATGCTCAGACGGCGACAAGTCGGCTGCGGCAGAGCGACTCGAAGTGGTGAAGGACATTGATCTGATTGAATCATCTGACCAGGTGGATACACTGGCCGCCGCCTTGATTGCTGGCAAGGCAATTCCACCATCGGAGCCTCGCGACGCATTTCACATCGCCATTGCGGCCGTGAATGGTGTAAAATACCTCCTGACGTGGAATTTTAAGCACATCGCAAACGCATCGTTGCGGGGACGCATCGAACAAGTGTGCCGTGACTCAGGCTTTGAGCCGCCAATTATTTGCACGCCTGACGAATTGATGGGGATCAACGATGGTTCATAATCCAATTACAGAAGAGATACGCGAGATCCGGCACAGACTTGCGGATGAGTTCGACAACGACGTGTATCGAATCGGTGCCGAGACACGACGTCGCCAGAGTTTGTCTGGTCGTCGGATTATTCGACTTCCTCGACGCTCTCCTTTAATGCAGGCCACGACGAACAATTGCGTGAACAGGAGCGGCGAATCCGGCGAAATCTGAAATCAACGTAACGGCGCCGCCCGGTTACGCTAACGTTCGGCTACTACGCGACAGCAGCGTGAGGTCACAGTCGACAAGAAAAGTGCGACATTGAATGGCCCCCTCATCCTCCCGGAAGACCTGCAAAAGGCTCTCGACATGACAACCTCAAATGACCTAAAGAATCAAATCTACAGCTGCGACTGTGAGCGATGCAAGGCACTCGTGTGTCTCATCGAGCAATGCGACGCACACTTACTGTTTTCGCCTACACGTGCGGGTCGTCTTTGTGAACTCGCCGTCGTGGCTGCGACCGGCGACAGTGGTCTTCCAAAGGAAGTTGTCGTAACTGAACGGCGAGCGTATGCTGAACACCTTCACCTTGTGCTTTCCGGACCAACAAGTGATGCGGACGATCCAATCCATATCGATTGGGCGATCCACAACTCCAATCACAATCCAGATGCGACTGAGCGAATCAATCTCGGTCGGGCCCGAGCCTTGTTTTCGGACGGGCGATACCGAATCCAAATGCAGCTACCAGCAATAGTGAAGTAATCGCCGAACAAAGATCGGGATAGGGACCCGGATTGGTCCGAGGCCCCTCCCACACCACCCGGCGTGCGGGTCCGCACCGGGCGGTTCATCTCCTTGCAGTGAGCTTCTGCCAGATTGTGAATAGATTCGCCAGCCCCTGTCCCTTGAGGCTGTT
>JBDNHX010000570.1:0-4298 GCA_041688565.1 Planctomycetaceae bacterium | reverse complement strand
CTGCGATCGGACTCCACCGTGCGCGCCATGACGGCACGCTCATCGGCTTTTTGCAATGCTCGCATGGATGTCAGCAGGGGACTGAACATCCAGAGCAGTCCAAGGAGGCAGTACTGATTCATGTGAAGATCGCGATTCCCTGCGGAATCACGTTCTGTGCCCACTTCGTGCAACCGAGCAAGGAGCGGCTCGAGCTTGTCAAAATACTTGAGTCCCTGAAGATCAGACGGCTCAATCGCGGGCTTTGGTTTCCGCCCGCGACGAGCTTTGGCATTCGCGTCGTCGGGCGACGTGTCGTCAGGCGTCGCGTCGTGCGACTCTGCAACGATTGCTGCATCGTCATTAAGTCGTTCGACAGATTGTCTGGCATGCTTTGCCACAATCGCCGCTCGTAATGTCACTCTGGCAGACGGAATTCACCAGAGGGGCGCATGAATCGTGCCAAAGACTTACATTTTTCTGGACTGGGAATTGACCCGAACCTCAAACAACATCCGTGCCGAACACTATTGGCCCTGACCCTTTTTTGACCCCTGATGAAAGAGATCGCGATGATGATGATGGAAGGCTATACGATCGACGAAATCGCCGACGCGAAGTCTGTCTCCCGCAGCACGGTGAAACGAAAGAAAGAACTCATCAGGGAATTGTGGGAAGAAAAGATGCCCGGCTGACAATTGCTCTCCAACCGCGCTCGCAGAGAACAAAAAAAGTAAAAAAATCTGAGCCACTCTGATTCGGTTTCCTCATGTTCTGAATGTGATGCAGGGCAAGTGTCCTGCGAAGGTTCATTCGGAAGAAACTGGAAGACAGTTGGAGGCTCAGATGAAAACGATCCGCTTGATGAGTGCAGTTGTGGTGACAGCAGCAGTGTGTGCCTGGTCGGCAGTGGCGCCGGCCCAGCAGCCGCGTTTGAATGTTCGATACGGACAGGGATTTCAGGGGACGGTTTCACGAAATCACGTGAGCGGTCAGTTCAGAAACGAGAACGGTCACTCGGGGCACATGCAGTATCGTCCGGGCAATGTTCAGGGCGGATACCGAGCGCCTGACGGTTCGAACGCGACGGCTCGAATTACCACTAATTCAGGGCAGTTTGGTTATCGCAATTCTCAAGGCAATGGCTATTCAGGCGGTTACAGCAATCAAAATGGTGCGACAGCAGTCCACGGTGGCTACAGAACTACGGATGGCTATTCGTACGGTGGAGGAGTAGCCGTTTCCCGCTCCGGTCACATCGACCGGATTGGCCAACAGATCCTTGATCAACCACGTCGGCGATCAGGACAGATGCGGCTACCCGGGGGAAACTCAGGCGCGAAAACAAAAAGGGAAATCTGGCGTTAATGCGGCTTACCGCTCAAGGCAATGCCCGTGAACCAGAGGAGCGAACTGGTGACCGATCAGAAAACCAACCCGCCAGTAAAAAGCTGTTGCTCCTCGGCTATTGTTGGGCTCGTGAAAACTTCACGGCGGGTCCCCATGGTAAATGCAGACCGCGAAAGCGACCGTGAAAACTCCCGGTTCAATCAATGCAGCAGCTTCCTGACAACATTTGTTCTGCGACAGACGCGCATTGCTACGAAGAGGGTCCCTTCCGTGGAGCTTTTCAGAAAGCTTGAAACTTTCCGAAGCAGTCCTGACGTTTTCAACAAATTCGACTCGCTGCCTTTGGGATCTGACCACGCTGAAAGCTGAGTTGGCTTCGATGATTGGGCGAAGGGTGACGGTGCTTATTTTTGAGACATGCTGACCGCAGCGCGTGCTCCGGAGGATTTCGTATTGGACTGACATGGCAGAGGCCGTTCGTTGAGGGATATGGCGGCTGGGTTAATACGCGTTGTTCATGAGCCCCGACAGTGGATTCATGAAGGGCGACGACCTGCTCACCAAGAAACGATCTTTGCTACCGTTCCGCGATGTGAAAGCTCAACACGACATCGCTTCGGAAACCGAGGTCCTGCGTTCCCTGGCCGGCGTTGACGTTGAGCAGCGCCGTGCGAATGCCGGTGTCGCGGCTGTAGAGGCGCAACGAACGCGTCTCCCTGGTGCGGCCAGTCAGCGGGACGTCTGGTTCGAGCGACAACCTCATCCAGCGGTCCCGATCGGTGTCGGTCTCCGATCGCATCAACTGCTCGGATTCGATGGACAATGGTGCGGTAATGCCAGCGGCGTTCTCGATGGTAATTTGAAAGGTTGTCCATTGCCCGGCCAAAAGGTCGCGGCGCGATTCAACAGCCGTGGCTTTCACACGAGCTTCCGGGGAGATACTGACCCGGAAAAGCGTTGGCTGGGCGGCAGCGGTCGGATCGACGACTGCCTGCGACTCGCCGGAAGAAACGTCCGTCGAGGTCAAACTGCAGACGGGCTCGCCGGCAGCCATTTTTGGCTGCGGCAAAATCTGCGACGTCTGCAGCGATGAGTTTCCGGAATGCGCAAGCACCCAGATCAGGGTGCCTGCGGTCGCTGCGGCAAGGCACATGCTAACGAGTCGCTTCATTGAGCAGTCTCCGATAGGTCTGTCGAGCGTGTTCGTAATCGGCCTCCGCCTGTTGTCTTTCGGCCGGAGCGTAGGTTCGCTGTTTCTCTTTCCAGCATTGTTCCAGCGATGCAAGGCACCACACGATACTTTCTTTTACCCGCACCGGATGATTGTCGACCTCAACCCAGACCGGATTGGTGTGAGCCGAAGGAAAAGTTCTCACGGCGAGCCAGCTACTTTGAGTCAACCTGGGATCAGAAAACGTCAGAGTTCGAAGTTTTCCATCGGCGAGGACTTTCTGAACCTCGATCGGTCGCCCATTCGCAATCAGTTCGACTTCGACCTCCCGCCCTGATGCTTTGGAATCGCTGGCGGCTCCAGAATCACCGGGCGCCCCGGAATCACCAGCAGCCGCGGGAAGCCGCACTGCCGCGTCCACCGTAAGGCTGCCATTGGAGAGTCGCTGAAAGTTCATCAGATGGCTGGTGCCATTGCTCACATAGCTTTCGCCACGACGAAGCGCTTCAGCCCAGTCGTTGTAGTCAAGTTTGTCGGGTAATTTCACATAGACGCGACCGATTCCAACTCGCTCACCGGTCATGCAGGGAAAATCGGTCTCCCCACTGGCAACGACCGGGATCCCGCAGTTTAAAACGTGATACCAGATGTTCCATTCCTGTTCGCGTGGCGTGTTCATCGTTGCGATGAAGTCCAGGGCGGGAACTTTCGTGCCGTCTAACCCTTCGACGTCATGCGTCACTTGCATGATAAATTCGTTCGCTCCAATGCCATCGAACGCAGGGATGTCGAAGCCGGGCAGATGGTGGGGACCATCTGTGCCAGGAACTCGACCGACGGAGCGTTCCAGACCAGCGCCACTGTGAGCGGTCCCGGTCACCGCACCCTGTTTCTTCGCCCACCGCAGTGTGTTCAGACCGAGCGTTGGCCAGTGGTCTTTGGAATCGCCTCCCAACGGGATCTGCTGGCTCAGCTTCAGCAAATTGAGGTGACCCGACTGATGTGACCCGAAGCCGCTGACTTCAATGTCGTAGCGCAACAAATACGGATAGCGGCTGACGTCATCCGGCTGACCACTGAAGAACCGCTGTTGGTAATCGAAACATGGTCCCCATGTCAGGCAGCAACCGACCTTGACGTCTTCCCCCATGATATGTCGTAGCATGTCGGGGGGATGGACACCCTGAGTCGGGTTTTCGTAGTGCAGGCAACCGGCCGCGTGAATGTGATGGTCGCCGCTCCAATAACCTTTTGCAGCAGTGTCGATCCAGCGCTGGACGCGGTACTCGACCGTGAGCGGTTCCTCGCCGACGGTGATCGTTATATTTTCCGGAACACTCTCAGGCCCGTGAGAACACTTAAATGTAAACGTTCCATGCGGCAGGTGAATGCTTTCGCCCGTTTCGCGATAAATCTGAGTCTGGAAGAAAAAGTCGGGAGCCAGTCGCTTCGACTGGGCCGGATAGACTCGCCCCTGAGCGTCCCGGATTTCAAAGCATCCCATACACGGCGAACCATCAGCGTCGGAGACTTGAAACGTAACAGGAGTTGACGGCAGCGTTTTCACAGAGATGTCTGCTCCAGCCCATTGCCCGTTTTCACCGGGCGCGTACTCAAGACTCATCCACTCGATGCGAAACGTCCCGGATCCCTGCAACGGATCAAGCCGCACACCTCGCAAATCGCCTTCCACGGGGAATTCAATTGCGTACTCCTGTGCATTCCCGGCATTGAGTTGAAAGTTCTTCTGACGCTGACCGTCGGGCGCCGGCAGCTGATCGGTCCACCAGAACATCTG
>JBDNHX010000119.1:0-28753 GCA_041688565.1 Planctomycetaceae bacterium | reverse complement strand
TTCGTCGATGATGTGGCCGGGAACGTAGGGTAGACTCATACTGTCACCTCATCGGCTTGTGCATACCTTGCCAGCTCCCAAAGTTCATCACATGCCTGGCTAAACTTTGCGGTTCCCTTGCGGCCCTGAATCGCGTTTAGGATTTCATCAATGTTCATACTTCACCGCCTTCCTGCAACATGGCCGCATCGGTGATCTTGTGCAGCGCCGCCCACGGGATCCGCTTTGCGTTCCGGATGGAGACTGAAGGCAGCTCGCCGTCTCTCATCATGGCGTAAACACTGGTGCGGCACATGTTCAGGAATTCGGCCGCTTCCTGTACTGTCGCGAGCCCGTCCCGAGGTGCCGAGGTCGGGTGCCGCCGCTCGTGCCTGCTGTTTTTTTCTTCTGATGCCGTAATCATTGTTTCGCCCCGCATGACTGGTGTGAAAGGTGTCTCAGTGGTGTTCACTGGACGTCATGTGGGCAACGGTAACGCACAAAAGCCGATTGAAAATCGCGTTTTCAATCGGCTTTTGCTTTTGCGGACCTAGTGCGGACCTAGTGCGGACCTACGTCTTTTTGGCCTTCGTTTTCCCTTGTCTCCATGCCGCAACAGCCGCCGCTCGCATGGATGGCAGGTAGATATTCGTATTGATCAGGGCGTTCTCATCGTAACGGACTGAGCGGTCCAATGGCTTGCTGTCCGGGTGCTGTAGTAGAGGATCCATCTTCAAGTTCCGTTGGAACTTGTCGACGCTAATGCCGAGTGATTTGCAGAGCAATCCTTTCGGGATCTTCTCCAAAGTGTACTGTCGTTGTGGGCGTTCCGATTCGCGGATCAACTCCAGCCATTTTCGCAAGAATGCCACCGATTCAATGGTTGGCATCTCCCACGCGGGATCAAAGTGTTCAGGGCCAAATTCAAGTTCCAGCTTCCACGGCAAATAGTGCCACAGCTGCGCAAGGTAGCCGCGAGTCAGATTGCGTCCGGATGCCGCTGAAATCATACGAGGGTCACTGCCCAGCAATTGAATTAAACACCGTGCGTGATTGTGTGAATGTTCTTCGGCCTGCGTGGAAATGTTCCAGTGATGTAATTCGAGGCAGGTACAAAGAGCGTCGAGTTCGCAACAAACATGCGCCGCATCGACGGTGTGACTTGCTGGCATTGTTTCGACTTTCCGTAAGTCGATGCCCGAATTGAAAAGAGAACACGCCAGTCGGTTCGGATGCCGACGTTCCCCCGCTAAAGGTAGGCGTGTCTCTGTGCCAAATACCGCCATTCGTACCGCCATTCGGCGTAGACAATGGCGGTATTCAGTGTACTACGGCGAACAACTAGTGTACAGAGAGAATCCAGAAACCTAGTGTTTTTGCTTCTCAAACGAACAATGGCGTACACTAGTAAACTGCCGATTCTTCCTCTGAAAATCCTGGTGTCGGGGGTTCAATTCCCCCTCTGCCCATCAATGAAAACAAAGGGTTTCCGAAAAAATCGGGAACCCTTTGTTCGTTAAATATCGCCATCAATAACCCCAATCCTGGGGGGCTGGCTCAATCGGCTGAAACAGAATCGCCTTTGCAGCCGTCGACTCGGTACTTCATCGCAGCTTAGCCTTCGGGCAACGTGGCGCCCCGAGCGTTTCGGGCTTTCTCCGCCAAGTTGTGACCTTTCACAATTTCACGGCTGGCGAATGAGTGCTGATGAATCCCGCCAATGTTCGCCTTTTCTCCGTACTGTTCAGTAAATCCATCGCGCGGTCATAGCATGAACACGCTCATCATTTGCGAGCACTTCTGCCCTTCCCAGGGGAAAGACCGACGCAACTCAGCTTCCTGTCCAAAGCCGCAGGCCGAGAATTCCTGAATCGGCACTATCTGCCAGAAGAAACTTGTGTGGTACAGTGAGCCGCTACCTGGGGAGATTCGCTGAAAGGCTCTGGGTTTGGAATTTTACGGGTTCGGCAAGCGACGATTCTGCGCGAACCGTCTTCAGGATTTCTCCCAGATGCCTCCAGCACAATTAAAGCCAGGCGGGCGATCACACCAGTCCGCGTTTTTTTCGCAACGACCATTCTGCTGACATCAGCAGCACAAGGGCGAGCAGCATGAACCAGTTGTCCCAAAGACTCATCTGTTGCCGGCGGGCGAGCGACAGGCCGGGGAGTCCTTCTTTGGCCCACGTGTCGAGCTTCACCTGAAGTTGTTCGGGTGTCAGAAATTCGCCACCACTGGCGTGCGAGATTTCTCGCAGCATTGCAAAATCGGCGACCGGGTTATCCAGTTCGGGATCACGCGCATTGACATGAAAACGCGTCACCGCGATCCCGGCCAATGCCGCTCCGTTTTTGCTGGCTTTCACGCGAGCCCAATAATCGCCGGGTTCCATTGTCTGATCAAAATCGGCAACGCTCATGCCTGTGCTGGCCTGAGGTGTCAGGGGATGAATCCTGCCTTTGGGGTCAGTAACTTCGACCTCAAAGACCGCATCCGGTACAGGATTCTTTTGCGCATCACGGACGCCGAACGACAATTCCGTCGGCTGGCCGGGTGTGAGATCACGCGGCGTGGCGGTGATCCAGACAGGCTGCTCATCGTCAGTTTCCTTTCGCGTCAGCCAGAACACGACCTGTCGCCAGAAGCGATTATGTTCTTCCATAAAGCCATTGGTGCACCACAGCCACGTCGAGTCCCCGGCGAACGCGAGGGCTCGTGAAGGTCCGACTTCATGGCCGATGAGAAGTGGAAAGCCCTGATCGGAAACTGCGAGTATCTGCGCCAGCGAATTATTTCGAGGAATCAGCAGATTTGCTCCGGGCAGGGGCGGCAGTTGCGCCCATCGTTCCCGATTCTGTTCGGGAGCTGCGATCTGCAACATATAATGACTGAGGCTGTCGCGAGCCGGCATCATCTGTTGAGCCTGATCAACCTGTTTGTTTTCGGCGGGCAGTTCGACGGGAAACAGAGGTTCCAGAAGCGTCTGGCCATATCCTCCCTGTCCAAAGTTATTATGCCCGCCGGTCATCATCAAACCGGCTCCCTGATTGCAGGCGCGAACAAGCCCCGCCATTTGTTCAGGAGTGAATGCTGAGGCCGGCACGTCGCCAATGATGTATCCGTCATAGCTGCCTGGCTGAAAAAATTTATCCGGGATTCTGGTTCGGCCGCTCAATTTGCCGCCAAGCACGCGTTGATAGTCGACCTGAATTCGGCTGCTGTCATTGATCTCCCGAATCCACTTCTGCTCAGGTCGACTGGTATCAAAATAAGCGATGCGAATTCCGCCACGGCGAACTCGTATGATCGTCTCCACGCGGTTATTGGTTTTTCGCACCTCACCGGGCAACGGTTCGGCTTCAACGGCAAGCTTGATATCCCCCAGCTGGTCGGGTGCAATTTGCAGCTGCACAAAACGTTCTTCGGAGGATTCCGCGGGAGTCACACTGACGACCGACTTTGTATCCTGAGTCAGCGGAACCGCTTCCATCGGTCCGCTTTCTCCTTCACGTTTTCCCGTGCGGTTTTCCTGCAGAACTCGCAGGGTGACGTTCTGCCCCTGAGCGCCGGCGGCTTTCAGGCGGACGCGAATCATCAAGACGTTGCCCTGAAAAACTTCGCGAGACAGATCAAGATCATCCAAAGCCAGATCGAGTGAAGCACTGCCAGCTTCAGTACTTCCGAAACCAACTGTATAGATTGCTCGCTGTTGTCGGCCGAACAGACGGGCCACCTGGACGGGATCAACATCCAGGATACCCGACGCGGCCTGACGCCCGTCGCCGAGCATTAATACGGCAGGAACTCGCCCTCGCGCAATTTCTTCGGACGTGAGTTCCAGAACTCGGCCAAGGGCGGTCATCGTTCCGTCGGTGGCATCCTGCGGCGTCTCCACGGATTTCAGAACATCGGCGTAATCGCGAAAACGGATCTCGGCTTTTTCTGCGATCGATTTAAAACTGGGCGCGGCGGATTCCAGCGTCTTCAGCAGTGCCTGGCGCCGCGTTCCCGCACCCGGCACATCTTCTGTCTGCATACTGCGACTGGAATCGCTCAGGACATAGAGAATGGCTTCGGACTTGTCGTTGCTTTCAAAGACAGCAATCGGCCGCAACAGCAACAGGCAGATGAGAACGAGAATGGCCAGTCGCAGGCCGATGAGCGTTCGCCGCCAGCCCGCCGATAAGTGGCGAATTCGCCGCGGGTACGCCAGCCACGTGACGGCCAGCATTGCCACACAGGCAAGCAGCGTCAGGGCCAACGACCAGACTGGCTCAAAGTGAACGGACATGGGAATTCAGGAGTTCAAGTGAACCATGTTCTTTCGTCCGACGTCGGTGGCACACAATCCCTGTGGAAAATGGTCCGACCGATCGGCGTGGGAAGCATAACAGATTCACTCCCCGAAACAGTTCCCCGGCCCCCACTTCTATCCGATCACCCGGCACTCATCACTTTTGCAGTGACCGTTTGATCGTGAGGCAGACGGCAGGAACGCGTAACACAGGTTTCTGACCACGAAAGACACGAAACACACGAAAGGGAAGACAGGGCGAGGCTGAGTGATGATTTCAAGCAGGTAGTGCAAAGTCGATATGAACCCCCGAGATAAACTCGGGGGCGTTTGGAATTAGGATTGCTCGCCCCTGACCTAGCGTCAGGGGTTCTGCCGGCGTTGCACCAGGCATGCGGGGCGCCCTCATACGAAAACGGCAGGATCAGCGGCTTGGTCTCTTAGCTTTGTCTCTGGGCTGGGGGAGGGGAAATGGGCGTGAAAATGGTGAGCTGAAAGGGTTTCTGGCAGCCGCTTTTCTCTGATCCGGCAGAAGACAGACGGGAATGCTTGTTTTGTAACCCCAACCGTGAAACAATTTGAAGGTCAAAACTGGCGGAATCCGTGAACCCGTTGCCCCACTCAATGGTCAAGTGTTCCGGCCGGGAAGAGGCTCACCGAATATTCTTCAACAGAAATCGGTCGGTGAAGACGGTTACGAATTGCGGAATGCTCGAAAGTAACCGTGGCCTTCGTGTGAAGCGCCATTAAAAGACAAAAACGATTGACTGAATGGGTTGTCCCTGAACCATGCTGAATTCGCTCCGAGCTTTCTCTTCTGCAGCTTCACGGTCAATGACCGTCGACACTTCATGTGTTGATGCTGCCGTCGCGTGCTCGCGAATTGCGGCGGACGTTACCACTGTCAATGTGGGTGTGAAACGCGCGGCCGCGTCCAAACGGGCCATTCTGCCACTTAGCTGACCGTGTCCTGATCAAGTGTGTCAGCGAATCCTGGTGGCAAATTCGATGCGCACACGCCGTTCCGACCGGTTGTCGGAAGAAAAAATAATTGACTTGGCGAGCGGCAGGGTGTCAACCGTCCGTGTTGTCACTGGTCATCACGGTAGCGGAAGCCGCCAAGGCTTTCGGCATTCCAGGTAGACCAATAAGCCAACCGAAACACGTGGCGCGTTCCGCTACGATGAGAATTGAAAAAGGGATGACCCACATGGAAGATATTCGCGGCAATCAGTATCCAGCTCCGTTTCGCCCATCTTACGGTGCGCCGGAAGCGACCGGTTTGTATGATCCTCGAAATGAACACGACAACTGCGGCGTGGGTTTTGTCGCTCACATCAAGGGCCAGCGATCACGTCAGATTGTTGACGATGCCGATCGAATTCTGCGACACATGGATCACCGCGGTGCCTGTGGATGCGAATCTAACACCGGCGACGGAGCCGGTATGCTCACCGCTCTGCCGCACAAATTTCTGAAGCGAGTCGCCAAAGAGGATATTGGTATCAAGCTGCCGGAAGCCGGTAAGTACGGCGCGGGGATTGTCTTTCTGCCTCAGGATGAAGCTCAGCGAGCCGTCTGCAAGAAGACCGTGGAAGAATTTATCGTTCAACAGGGTCAGACGCTGCTCGGCTGGCGTCCGCTGCCGGTTGACTACGATAAGGCCGACATTGGCAAGACGGCTCGCGCGTGTGCACCGTATATGGAGATGCTGTTCGTGGGCGGCGCCGAGGGGCTGGACAAGGACGCTCTGGAGCGGCAGCTGTTCATTATCCGCAAGTTGTCGAGCCACAAGCTTCGCAACAGCGACATGTCTCAGGCATTGCTGTTCTACGTCTGTTCACTGTCGACCAAGCTGATCATCTACAAGGGGATGCTCACGTCGTTCCAGGTTCTGCCTTTCTTTAGGGACCTGCAGGCCGAAGATTACGACACTCACCTGGCCATGGTTCACTCCCGCTTTGCCACAAACACATTTCCAAGCTGGGACCGAGCTCAGCCGCTGCGATTTATGTCGCACAATGGCGAAATCAACACTGTGAAGGGCAACTCTAACTGGATGTTTGCTCGACAGGGCATGATGAAGAGCGAACTCTTTGGCGATGATATCAAGAAGCTGTTCCCGATCGTTGAGCCGCATACATCGGACTCGGGCTGTTTCGATAATGCTCTGGAGATGCTGTATCACTCCGGCAGCACGCTGCAGGAAATTGTCATGATGATGGTACCGGAAGCCTGGCAGAATCATCAGACAATGCCGGAAGACAAGCGTGCCTTCTACGAATTCTACTCGTCCGTTCAGGAGCCATGGGACGGGCCAGCCTCCATTTCCTTCACCGACGGTCACTTCATCGGTGCCACGCTGGACCGTAACGGTCTGCGACCAAGCCGCTACTACGTCACCAAAGACGATAGGGTCGTCATGGCCAGCGAAGTGGGCGTGCTGGATATTGAGCCGCAGAATGTGGCTTACAAGGGACGCCTGCAGCCGGGCCGAATGTTCCTGGTGGATTTCGAACAGGGCCGCATCATTGACGATGAAGAGCTAAAGAAGGAAGTTGCGTCTCGCCGTCCGTACAAGCAGTGGGTTCAGGAACAGCGGATTCGTCTGGAAGAACTGCCAAAGAAGACTCCGCCTGAACGGCTGACCGGCCAGGAGCTGTTGAATCGCATGCAGGCGTTTGGATACACATCCGAAACCATGAACTTCATGCTGCTGCCGCTGATCAAGGCGGACAAGGATCCGATCGGGTCCATGGGCAACGACGCGGCTTTGGCCTGTCTGAGCGACCAGCCGCGCATGCTGTACGATTATTTTCATCAGCTGTTCGCCCAGGTGACCAATCCGCCGATCGATTCGATCCGCGAAGAAGTCATTATGTCTCTGGAATGCTACATCGGCCCGGAAGCCAACCTGCTCGACACGAAGAAGGAAAGCTGTCACCGGCTTGCGATTCCTCATCCGATTCTGACCAATCATCAGATGGCCAATCTGAAGGGCATCAACCATCGCGGCTGGAAGTGCCGCGTCATTGACATTACGTATCCTAAAGCAGACGGTGTCGCTGGCCTTCGAACGGCACTGGATCGTATCTGCAAGGAAGCTCGCGAAGCGATCGCAAACGGTTACAGCCTGGTGGTGCTTTCTGATCGCAAGATCAGTTCGGACCGCGTTCCTGTCAGTTCGCTGATGGCTACAGGGGCCGTGCATCATCACCTGGTGCGTCACGAAGAGCGAACTCAGATCGGCCTGCTGGTAGAATCAGGCGAAGCTCGCGAAGTGCATCACTTCTGTCTGCTGATTGGCTACGGAGCCGACGCGGTGAATCCTTACCTGGCTCTGTACGCTTTGCGGCAGGCTCGTCTGGACGGCAAGCTCACGGACGACTGGGACGATGATCGCATCATCGCCGCCTATCGATCGGGCGTGGCTCACGGCATGCTCAAGGTCATGGCCAAGATGGGCATTTCCACGCTGCAAAGTTACAAGGGTGCTCAGATCTTTGAAGCTCTGGGTCTGGCCGATGACGTGGTGAATCTCTGTTTTGCCGGCACCTCAAGCCGCATCAAGGGCGTCAACTTTGACATCCTTGCGACAGAAGCGCTGATGCGTCATCACGTGGGCTTCCCGGAAAATCCGGACAGTATTTCACACGACCTGCCGAACCAGGGACTTTACGCCTGGCGTCGACAGGGTGAAAAGCATGCGTGGAATCCGCACACGATCGGACGCATTCAGCAGGCTGCTCGAACCGGCGATAAGTCGGCGTACAAGGACTTTTCAAAGCTCGTGAACACCGAGACCACTCGGTCTTGTCATCTGCGAGGCCTGTTGAAGTTCCGCAAAGGCGATTCTGTTCCGTTGGCGGAGGTGGAATCTGCTGCGGATATTGTGAAGCGTTTCTGCACCGGGGCGATGAGCTACGGTTCGATTTCAGCCGAAGCGCATGAGTCACTGGCGATTGCCATGAACCGCATCGGCGGCAAGAGCAATACCGGTGAAGGTGGCGAGCGATACGATCGCTTTGAGCCTATGGAGAATGGCGATTCGCGTCGTTCGGCCATCAAGCAGATTGCCTCGGGGCGTTTCGGCGTGACGTCGTGGTATCTGACGAACGCGGACGAATTGCAGATCAAGATCGCTCAGGGAGCAAAGCCGGGTGAAGGCGGGGAACTGCCTGGTCACAAGGTCGACAAGACGATCGCAGAAACCCGCATGTCAACGCGAGGCGTCGGTCTTATCAGTCCTCCGCCGCACCATGACATTTATTCTATTGAAGACCTGTCACAGCTGATCTTCGACCTGAAGAACACCAACCGACGAGCTCGGATCAGCGTCAAGCTGGTTTCAGAAGTCGGCGTGGGCACGATTGCGTCGGGGGTCGCCAAGGGACACGCGGACAACATCCTGATTTCAGGTTTTGAAGGCGGCACGGGTGCTTCACCACTGACCAGCATCAAGCATGCCGGTCTGCCATGGGAACTGGGGATCGCAGAAACCCATCAGACTCTGGTGATGAACGATCTGCGAAGCCGTGTTCGTCTGCAGACCGACGGCCAGCTGAAGACCGGGCGCGACGTGGTGATGGCTGCGATGCTGGGTGCAGAAGAGTTCGGCTTTGCGACAGCACCGCTGATTACTCTGGGCTGTATCATGATGCGAAAGTGTCATCTGAATACCTGCCCTGTCGGCATCGCGACTCAGGATCCTGTTCTTCGCAAGAAGTTCCAGGGCAAGCCGGAACACGTTGTGAATTATCTGTTCATGGTCGCTGAGGAAACTCGCGAGATCATGGCAGAGCTGGGCTTCCGCACGATCAATGAAATGGTCGGACGCGTTGACATGCTGGAATTGGATCCGACCGTGACTCACTGGAAGGCCAGCCAACTGGATCTGTCGCCGATTCTGACTCCGGCGAAGAAGCCTCATGAGGGCGTTCAGACCTATTGCACAATCAGCCAGGATCATGCTCTGGACAATGTTCGGGACATGGAACTGCTGCAGAAGTGCGAGCCTGCTCTGAAGGACAGGAAGCATGTTCGGATCGACACCACGATTCAGAATATCGATCGTGCGTTCGGGACGATTCTCAGCAACGAAGTGAGTCGGGCTCATGGAGCCAACGGGCTGCCGGCAGAAACGATTCACATCAAGGCAAAGGGATCGGCCGGCCAGAGCGTTGGAGCGTGGCTGGTTCATGGCATCACGATCGAAATTGAAGGTGACGCGAACGATTATGCAGGCAAGGGCTTGTCCGGCGGCCGGCTGATTGTTTATCCGCCGAAGGGGGTTTCCTTCAAGGCGGAAGACAACATCATCATCGGCAACGTGGCTCTGTACGGAGCGACGTCCGGTGAAGCGTACTTCAGTGGAATCGCGGCCGAACGTTTTTGCGTGCGAAACTCTGGAGCGACCGCGGTGATTGAAGGCTGCGGCGATCACGGTCTGGAATACATGACCGGTGGTCGAGCCGTGATCCTTGGCCAAACAGGACGCAACTTTGCCGCCGGTATGTCCGGTGGTGTGGCTTACGTCTACGATTCAGACAACAAGTTCCTTGTGAACTGCAATCTGGAAATGGTGGCTTTGGAAGACATGGTCGAAGAGGCTGACGTTCAGGAACTGCGGACATTGATCGAGAACCATCTTCGTTTTACCGGTTCAGCGGTTGCGAAGAAGATCCTCGACAGCTGGACCCCGTCGCTGAAGCAGTTCCGCAAGGTCATGCCCGTCGACTACAAACGAGCCCTCAAAGAAATGGCCGCCGAGCAAATGGCAAAAGCGTAAGTCTAAGTCGATCAATAAGCGTTGGCTCGTTGCCTTTGGCTCCGCGAAAGAACGCTACTTTCGCGGAGCGAAAGGCGACAATTATTGATCGAACGAGACTTAGCGATCTGACACAGTCGCCGACTGTTCGCCGATCAGTGGTTCAGCGATTGATTCGCTCGCTACTCGCAGGCGCAGGCTGTGGTTGCCGCTTCGAATGCACTGGGCAGAGATCTCGTAGACGACATCTTCGCCAGGCTCAATGGCAGGCAGTGAGCGGAAGACCATCACTCCGTTTTCTGCGATATGAGCCGACGGTCCATCCGCTTCGAGCAGCTGAACTCCTGAAGGCAATTCGCACGACATGCCGACGTTCGTAGCTGCTCGGCTGCCGGTGTTTCGAATGTGAACTTCCCACTTCACGTTCTCGCCCTTAATCAGCTGCGTGTCGCTGGCTGAAATCTTCAGCTCCAGAGCCGCCATGCCTTCAACAGTGGTGGAATAGTCACAGGTTGTGACATGACCGTGTTCAGATATAACGCCCGCCTGATGAACCAGTTCGCCAGTCTCCGTGGCCCGCAGAGTCAGCAGGAAGCTGCTTTCCTCCTCCGGCTGCAGGGTCCCCACGAACCACTCGATGGAATGGTCAACTTTGCTGTACTTCCCGCCTCGATCAGCCGTGACGAATTCGAAACCGTCCGGCAGTCGATACTTGGCTCGCACGTTGGCCGACGGCACATTTCCGGCATTGGAAACCGTCATCGTGTAATCGCTGGTTCGGCCAGTCATCTGTTCGGGCGGGCCTGCAATTTCGATACTCAGCTGTGGTTCTGAAACTATCACGTTGGCCAGAGTTTCTTCGGTGAGATCTCCGTCCGCGATGGCTCGCACGGCAAGATTCTGAGCTCCGCCTTCAACGGCTGTGACGCTCAACTTGGCCTGTCGTGATTCCCCAGGATTCAGTGTTCCAATTTCAATGGACAGGATTCGGCCGCTGCGATGTTCCAGGCCCGCCGGAATGGCCGCCTGAATGATCACATTGCTGGCGATACCGGTCCCTGGGTTGTTGACGCGAACGACATAACTCACCTGCTGTCCGACTTCCACGGATTCAGGGCCGACGACCTCAACGGCCAGCATCGGCTCCTGCACGGAGAACTCCGTTGATGAGTAACCTGTGAGCCGCACAAAGGCATCAAGTCGAACTCCGCCACGTTCACGAGGAATCATCTTCAGTGAAACTGTTCGAGTTTCGCCTGGCTTGAGTTCTCCAAAAGTCCACGTCGGCTTTTCTGATCCCTGCATCGGCGCGGGTGTGGATTCCAGAATCTCGACCTCGTCTGGAATCACAGCTTCCGTCAGCACGCTTTGAACAACAAACTTGCTCGTATTCTGAACAACCAGATCCACATCACATTCCTGGCCGACGTTAAATTCTCCGCGTCGAATCCATTGAACGGTGATTCCCGGTGACTGTGGACCATCATCGAGTTTCGACGCGGACGCTGTTGTGGCAGCGGCTGGCATCCCTGGTCGGGCTGACATTGCAGACGTGTCGGCAACAGTCTTCGGCATCCCGGCTTTTGGCATGTCAGGATTTGGCGGATCCGCATCCGGCATGAACTGCGACCTTGGTTTTCGTGAGTTCGTGTTGGACACCGCTGGCGTCTTTGCCGCAGCCGACTTTCGGTTCACAAGCGGCTCCGCTTTCTCTTCGCCGTCCATCATTTCAGCGGATGGCTCGAACAGTTCGTTCTGAGGGGCGTTGGCGGTTTTCTTCCGAGCATTGTTCAAGAAGTCGGCAAAAGGATTGCCTTCTTCCGCTGGCTCGAATTCTTCTGAAAGGTCATCTGGCTGGCTGGCGGTCCTGATCACCGGGCTGTCGGCGGGTGTGTCATTTTCCTGCAGCGAGGCCTGGCGAACTATGCCCTGGCTTTCGGCGATTGGACGCTCGTCGCTGCCTTCAGTTGCCTGAGCCGCCGACAAGTTTTTCAGGCGTGCGGCAGCGGATGTCTTAATGTCTTTTGCTGCAGCCGTAAGAGCACCAGGAGGCGATGACTTTACTGCCGCCGGGGACTTTTCATTCGATGCGGCTGCGACCGATTTTGGCGGGAATGGCTTGCCCACAGATTTCGTGGCAACTGCAGGCTTGGCGGTGGATACAGCAGCTGGGGAGGCCCCGGTTGGAGCTTTGGTCGCGGCCGCCGTTGCAACCGTAGGTCGAGCCGGGCTGCGTTCGCGCATTCTGATTTGAGCGGTCTTCAGTGCCAGAGCTTTTGGTGACTCCGATGATGGAGTCTCTTCCGTCCTCGGAGAAAAATACGTGACGGAGGCTTTAGAATCCTGCGCTCCCGTTCGCTTCGCTGCCATGCGACCATTGTCGCGGTCCCATTCTGCGAATGGATCATTTTCCTGGCCCTGCACGATGGCAGTTCCAAAGATTACCAGGCACAGCGCACTCAGGGCAGACCGTCGAATCGGCATGGGAAATCTCCAGCGACAGGGGCTCGCTTAATGTTCGAATTGCAGCGCGAATGTCGCATGACACAACGCCTGCTCATCGAATCATCGATCGTAGCGATCGTGCCGCTTGAGAAGATTTGGGGAAATGTGACGGTTGTAATGCCGGAACTCTGAAGATTAGGCTATTAACTATGCCCAAGTGGTCTGTTGCTCGCACTGGTTCGGCATTTTCTGCCAGTGGATCGAATGGAGCTCGCGCTCGGCGGCTTTCAGGATGACAAAAAGGCCAGCAACAGTCTTCAACGATCTTCAGACGTGGCGGTCAGGAATAGAGCAGGTAGTCGCGGCGTTCACGAGCCCAATCTGGGTCAGCCTCAAAAAGACTGTTGTCGGGATCAGCTCCGGGCTGCAAGGATTCTCGCAGTTGCTCACTGCCGCTGATAATGTCGATGGGCATCAACGCCGTTTCATATTCATAAGGCGGCTTGTTCCATTGGAAGGCGTCGCCATACAACCTGACACACAACTGCAGCAGTCTGACTGTCATCTCATACGACCGAAACGCCGCGCGGTCAGTCACATGAATGGACACACCGCCGCAGCTTTGACCGGCCCACTTATCAAACGAAGGTGTGAAACGGACGGGCAGGAAACGCACTCCGGCAAGTTCCAGGTTCTGCAGCTCGGTACAGAATTCCGGAGGATCAATGAACGGTGCGCCGAAACATTCAAACGGCACTGTCGTGCCACGGCCTTCTGACAGGTTTGTTCCTTCCAGCAGCACCTGCCCGGGGTACACGATGGCGGTTTCGATAGTCGGCATATTGGGTGACGGCGGGACCCAGATGCGACCAGTCTGCTCGCAGTCCAGATTCCGCGACCGGCCTGTCATAGGAATGACGGTCAGGTCCGCATAGATCTGAAAAGAGAGGTTGAAGTAAGTCGCGAGCTCCCCGATTGTCATTCCGTGTCGCATGGGAATGCTGGCTTCACCTACGAAGCTGCGGAATTCTGTTTTCAGCGTTGGCCCTTCAATGATTTCACCACCGATCGGATTGGGACGATCAAGCACCAGGACCGGCAAATTCCTCGCAGAACATTCCTGCAGACAGTAGAGCATCGTCCAAATGAAAGTATAAACTCGAGTTCCCACATCCTGCAGATCAATGACCAGGCAATCAATCGCTTCCAGCATTTCGTCCGTGGGGCGACGAGTCGAACTGTAGAGACTGTAGACCGGAACACTCAACTGCTGATGCCAGCCATGACCGGTCTCAACCATGTTCGCCTGCTGCTCACACCAAAGGCCATGCTGAGGCGACAGGATGGCTTTCAGCTGCCCAGGAAACTGATCCGCCAGAACATCGCACGCCAGCCGCACATTGCGATCTACCGATGCGCGATTCATGACGATGCCGAAACGTCGCTGCTGCAGGCAGGTCTTCTGTTCTTCACAGAGCCGCTCCAGTCCGATCCGCAGGTCACTCGGCAACAGACGTTTGGACATTTTACTTTCCGCGGACGTCGATGCAGATAACGTTGTGGTCGTCGCGCACAAACAGAAAGCCGTTGGCAAGCGACGGCGCCTGGCGAGTCGTTTCCATCACGCTGGCCCGGCCCAGTTCGTGAAACGCGGTCGGCGACGCCTCCACAATAATCACTTCGCCGTTCATCGTGGTCAGAAACAGCTTGCTGTCGGCCAAGATCAGATTGCTCTTTCCAAAGCGCGGCTTTTGCCACATCGTCTTCTGATCTTTTAGCCGAATGCAAACCAGATTGGTGATCGGTCCGGCGCTGCCGCTGTTATCCAGTCCATACAAATGCCCGTCATGGATCACTGGCGTCTGCCATTCGGCCCGCAGCTGACTGTCCTTGCCCAGTGAGGACCAGACTTCCGTGGCAGCCAATGTTTTTCCGCTGGCCGCAATCTGAAGAATCGCAGAACCGTGGTTTTCACCAGCAGAGATCAGGACACTGTTGTCGTCGATCTGCACCGGGCACGCAGTGTTGCAGTCATATTCTGTTGGAAAAGAATAATCCCACAACACCGTGCCGTCCGTGTCGATGCCGAACGCGCCCGTGGCCGTGAGACTTACGATCTGAATCTTTCCAGCCAGGGTCAGCAGCACTGGCGATGAGTACCCCGCTTTGCCTCGACCAGACTTCCAAAGCACTTTTCCGGTCTGGACGTCAAAAGCGGCGACGGCCTGGGATTCGCTGCCCGTGTGGACAATAACCTGCTGATCGATCACCAGCGGTGAGCATGACATCCCATACTCCGAAGCTGTGCCTTTTAACAACTTCGGAACATCGACTGTCCACAGTTCCTTGCCATCCTTCACGGAAAAGGCCGCGAGAATTCCTTCCCCTGTGAACGCGAATGCTCGTCCGTCCGCAACGGCCGGAGTCGCGCGCGGTCCGTTGCCCATCGCGTTTTCGTAGGCGGCCGCAAACGGTGTTCGCCAGATTTGTTTTCCATCCTTCGCATTCAGGGCCACGATGGACAGTTTCTGCTCATCCTGAAACAACGTGAAGGCCAGACCGTCGCTGACGGCAACGCTGGACATGCTGACGCCAAGCGGTGTTCGCCATACGACCTTTGGCCCGTCCGCCGGCCATTCACTGACAAGTCCGGTTTCAGCCGAAATGCCATTGCGGTTCAGGCCCAGAAACTGCGGCCAGTCGGCAGCCATGGCTGCTGATCCCGTGAGGCAGACTGCCAGGGCACATTTGATCGACATCCCAATCGAAACGCTCATCGCCATCTCCATAACTTTTAAAGGCAGGCAGAAGTAAGCCATCACGCTCAAGTAATTGGGCGAACATCGTTTAACACTGAAACTTTTGCCGGGCTGCTTACCAGCCCAGGATGTGAGCAAAGATCAAAGGAGCAACGATGGTGGCATCCGATTCGATGATGAATTTCGGAGTCTCCACGCCCAGTTTTCCCCAGGTGATTTTTTCGTTCGGTACGGCCCCGGAATAACTGCCGTAGCTGGTGGTGGAATCGCTGATCTGACAGAAGTAACCCCACAGCGGCACACTGTTACGCTGAAGGTCCTGATGCAGCATA
Source organism: Planctomycetaceae bacterium (assembly GCA_041688565.1). GTDB lineage: Bacteria > Planctomycetota > Planctomycetia > Planctomycetales > Planctomycetaceae > SXXK01. The sequence continues at coordinate 13,177 of JBDNHX010000119.1, read as the reverse complement.
GGGACGACGCAGATTGGAAAATCTCCGGCGATGCCGCCGCCGATCTGAAACATGCCGATGGAATTCTTTGCACTGGCCTGCGTATAGAATTCGGCCAGCCACGTCATGTACTCAATTCCCGTACGGACGGTGTGGACATTTTTGATGTCGCCGCGAATAACAGCGGCCGCGTACATGTTGCCGAGCGTTGCGTCTTCCCAGCCGGGGACAATGATCGGCAGATTTTTTTCCGCCGCTGCCAGCATCCAGGAATCCTTTGGATCGATCTGATAGAACTCCTGGTACTTGCCGCTGAGCAGCACCTGATAGAAGAACTCATGCGGGAAAAACCGTTGGCCGGCCTGATCCGCGGCCGTCCAAACTTCCAGCATCGCTGTTTCCATACGGCGCATCGCTTCGCCTTCCGGAATACATGTGTCAGTGACGCGATTCATGTGGCGATTCAGCAGGGCTTCTTCGTCCTGCGGCGACAGCTGGCGATAGTGAGGAACGCGCTCGTAAAAATCATGAGCCACCAGGTTAAAAACGTCCTCTTCCAGATTCGCGCCGGTGCAGGAAATCAGATGCACCTTATCCTGACGAATCATTTCAGCGAGCGATAGTCCCAACTCTGCGGTGCTCATCGCTCCGGCCAGAGTGATCATCATCTTGCCACCCGATGACAGGTGCTGATGGTAGCCTTTCGCGGCGTCCACGAGCGCGGCGGCATTGAAGTGTCGGTAGTGGTGGTTGATGAACCGAGTAACTGAGCCGTCAGCTTTGGGAGAATGAGCCATTGCAGAAACTTTGTTTTCCAGAGTCAGGAGATTCCATGAGATATCACGCCAATTCCGAGCCAGGTCGGTCGCCGGCGCTGATCACTGCCGTGAATGGTAGTCGACTGGACTCGCAGGTCCACTCCAGGAGTCCAGCCGCACTCAAATGCACGCGAAACAGCGACCGACTAACCAATGAACAGCGGCTTCATGTGGCGATCGTAAATATTTTCCGTCACCTGCTTTGCCACAATCGCCTCATTGGCTTTCAGCAGATCCGTGTACCGCGTCCCCGCCGTTGCCGCTACCTTGAAGGAAACATGCAGCAACTGACGAACGTGGGGATTGAACTGCGGATGCCCGGGAATGTGACGCAACGCGCTGGCCAGTTGTGAACCCGTCCAGCCGTTGACCGTCGCGGCTGAAGGTAGCTGACTGCGATCAATATCGATCACACTGGCGTAGGGCGCACAAAGTTCATCCACATGTTCCAGGGCGTAAGCGTAGATTTCTTTGGCCAGCACCAGACCATCACCGCCAGCTTCGGCGAGCCCTATCAGTTCTTCCAGCCAGGTTGTTCCGGCCGTTTTCAGATGCAGACCGGCTCCGGTTCGGGCCATAGCTTTACGAATGATCGGATACAGACTGAATTTATCGCTGCCACTGTGAACACTCAGCTTCAAATTCGCCGGCAGACCATAGGCCTTGATCGTATGCGCAATCACGGCGAGGTCATCGTTGAACTCTTTTTCAAACTGAACAAGATCGCCAACATAATCGACACCTTTGTTGAATCGACCGGTAAACTTGGGAGCGATCGTCTGTAGTCGAACTTTTTCATCAGCCAAAGCGGCCAAAATGATCAGCAGTTCCGGTGGCGTTTGCGGAGCATCCGTTTCATCCATGGATACTTCGGCAATGATGTTGGCTTCTCCTTTGGCGGCCACGATGTAACGATAAATCTTCCCGGCATCCTGCACGGCAAGAAGATACTTCCCGGCGACTCGCTCAACATCCGCCTGCGAAATTGTCAGCGGAGAGGAAACACCGGCGATCTGCAGCGTGCCGATCAGTTCCGGATGGCGATTCACGAACGCCGCCACATCCGCCGCCGCAGCCGGCTTACCGATCGAGTCGGCCACGTCGATTGTGAAAAAATCGGAACAGCTCATGAACCGATCGACCGTCTTCAGTTGAATATGATCGGCATCGACGTGCCACCCGCCTGTCCAACCGAGCTCCTTCACGGCCGCCTGCCCGGCGTCAAAGACACTTTGTGGCTCAGAGCCAATGAAGGTGTGCTCGCGATTCGATTTATTCCAAACCGGCGCCACATCAATGCCGTCCTGCGCCAGCAGCTGAAACGCCTTCAGCTGAGCCTTCGCCTGATGCGCAAATCGATCGCCGATCCCAATGGAGAAACGTTCCAGAGTCAACATGCCAACATTCTTTCAATCAGATTTCTTCAGTCACCCACGCCTGCTGAGACCGTGGCCTGCATGTGTTCGCCGGAGCTAAACTTGACAGCGCCCGATTCATAACTGTCGGCTATTTCGCGGCATCTCAGTTGCCGCCGGATATTACTCATTTTCCTGGCGGAGGCTATAAAGTCGCCACCGTTGCTGATTCTGAGTCATGATTTGCAATCGCGGCGCGTGACAGATTGACGATGACTGCTGCCAGCACAACACTCACCGACGCAAGGACCACATAAATCAGCCATGGCAAACGCTCTGTCCATGGTTTTGGGGGCGGAGTGAATTCAGGATTGGGCTCCGCCGCCGATACGGTCGCCCGAACAGGAACCTGCGGCAAGGATTCCGGAAGGTTCCTCGCAAAATCGTAGTTGGTATTTTCGGCGTTCTGGTTTCCAAAATAGATCTGTAACGGCAGGTCTGATTTTTGCGGACGCTCGAGAACAATCTGGCGAGCGGCCGCGAGACCTGTCACACCAGTCAACGTCAGCGGTTTGTTGCGATAGTCGACCACTGTCAGTCTCAGGCGTTTTGCCAGGATCTCCGAAAAGGACAGCACCATCGGACCACTTTCGTCGCCCGGTCGTCGCTGCCAGACAGCATCCTCTTCCAGATAGACAGAGACAAACTCCGGCTGCCCCAGCATGTTCGCGGTTTCCATTTCCAAAGTCACATCGCGAGCGAACTCGTCATCCTGAATTTCAATCTCCAGCCGATCGCAGGGGATGGACGCACCAAAATCAAAGATCCAGCGAGACCCAGGGCCGCCAGCGTGACGTGTGGGTTCTCGGTCGCTGACAATCGCTGCGTTGCGGACTTTTTCACCGGGCTCAAGCACTTCACGCATAACGCTGACAGTTTCAAACGTGAAAGCATCCGGCTCGCCCTCCAGCGTCACCGCCTGAGGGTCGGGCGTGACCTGGACTCGGACATAGCGATGACGGCTGCCGGGGTACACGAACGAGTCGTTAATCAGCGTCTGGCTGTTTCCGGTGAATCGAATCAAGGCCCCGGAAACCAGCGGCTTCCAGTCCTTGCCGTCATCACTTCCCGACACCGTCACCTGGCGGCGAAAATTCATTCCGGAAGTCTGCACGAGCACTTCGTTGTGTTCCACATCATCAATCAGCAGTTCCAGTGCCAATTCATGAAGGCCGTCTTCCGGCTCCGACCGATTGAACTCGCTGGTCACGATGGTTTCACGGACATTGCGGCCGGACAGAACTCGCACAGCATACTGCAGACTGTCTCCGTCCGCATTGAAAAGTCGAACGTCCCCCAGATCAGCTCGGGCATGTCCAAAAATGTCGGGCGTCACAAAAAAATCCGCCAGCGTTGTGGAGCTTTCCGCGGACGCGGTTTCACTGACGGCGGGCACAGCAATGGACGCAAGATACGGCCACTCACTTCGATCTTCTTCCGCTGCCAACGCCACAGGCTCCTGCGTTTCCAGTTCATCCTGCGCGAAGCTCACGGAACAAAACAGGGCCACTGACCAGCCGACCACAATGCGGCAATAAACCTGCGCTAAACTGTTCATCCTGAGCATCCGTAGGAATAAGACCAAAGCCTTTCGGCTCCGGCGACAAGAATCGAGGGACTGCGGACTGTGAGGCAGTGTCTGGGGTGCGCGACAAATAGCCATCTGCTTAAAATCTTTTTAGGTGACATTTAAGATTTGTGAAGTTCTGCGGTCTCGACCCGCCCCGTGCCAGCTTGCCTGGCACGAGCGAACGTTTTGTGGTTAAGAAATGTCCTCGAAATAAAACCAGACTCACTCAACAATTCGATTTGTCTCGCACTCAGGCTGTGTCTACCGGAAACGCTGATAGGCACGAGCAACCACGCCGAGCACCACGGCAAGAATAAAGAAGCCAACGATGCGATAAATCTGCTGAACATTCGCCATGTCCACGGCAAACAGTTTGATAGCAGTCACGCCGAACAGAATCATTGCAAGCCAGCGGAGGCGAGACCTGTGGAAACGGAATCCGGCAAACATCAGCAGGATCGCAAACACTGTCCACAAAACTGTCAGAGCCAGCTGGGCTCGCCATCGCCAAAGCCCTACGTCGCCTCCGTACATTGACTGAGAAACAAAGTACCCATGGCACTCGAGCGACAACAGTAACCACAGCAGAGTCGTTCCCGTCACACCGGCAACGCCGATCCCCAGCTTTTCTTCCCGGCTGAGTCGCGGCAGATAGCGATCGGACATCCAGACGGCAGCCAGAAGCAGTCCGGCCGTCAGCAACGAAGGAAATGCGACGCGATTGAACACGGGAATAAACGGATCGCGGACATACAGCGGCAGGTCAAAAGCCAGCAGCCTTCCCACGGCACAACACGCTAATGCGGCCGCCATCAGACGCAGCATCGGCGACGAGATTCTCTGTCCAAACAGCCACAGAGCCACGCCCATCATCATCCAGCCCAGTGCAATCCAGCGAGCGTTCGCCTGCACAGGAATCGCCCACGCAATGAATCCAATCGACACCGAGAGCAATGTCAGCAGCAGCCGCTGATCGTTCAGACGCGACACAAGGACCATCCGACCCGCTATGGCATACAACGTGGCCGCCACAAGAGCAGCCGACCCGATCCAGATTCCGTAATCGTCAATGGTCAGAACGCGGAAGGCTACAAATCCGAGAACCGCATTGAGCACGAGTCGAACAAGATCTTCGACCGTCGCTGACTCGCGACGAAATCGGGCGACGACAAGAGCCTGCCCGAGATACAGGCCAAAGATCAGCATTTGAAAGCCAAGTGTCCAGGCAAATTTTTCCGGATGATAGTTCGCCTCGTACCACATCCAGAACAATGCCTGAGTTCCATAAAAGGCAACGGATCCCACGGCCTTCCAGCGTTGCAGACACAGTGCCACAACGACGCCAAAATTCAGGGCCGCGAGGTAGATGAAGAACGACGAATAGGAGTCATAGTCCGACACCATCAGCAGCGGAGTCAGCAATCCGCCAATCACCGCCACCATCCCGATCACCGCCGATCGACAGTACACCGCGGCAATCATCGACTCCAGAATCACCAGCGTCAAAAACAGGCCCGCGTGGTTCTGTGGCAGCAGGTGATAAAAGGCGAAGGCGGAATACGTTGCCAGATAAATCACAACAATGCCAGCCGAGATCAGCATGGTGGAAAAACGCCGCCAGCCCGCCAGCAGATATCGGTGCCCGCCCAGAACAAGTGCCACACCGAAGATTTCCGCAATGTCAACTCGCCCGACCGGACCAATCCAATTGTTCTGATACGCGTATCGCAAAAAAAACGTCGCCGAGAACAGAAACAAAACAACGGCCAGCCACCCGAAAGCCTTCTGCCCAATAAACGTTTCCCAACCGATCGGCGGCGACGATTCTGGAACTGTCGCAACTGTGGCGGCGACGGCTCCTGGATCCGCTGATGTCGCGGACGCGGGTTTAGTCGCCGCAGGTTTTGTTGGCTCAAGTTTCGCTTTCTCGGAGTGCTGCGGCCCGAGTGTCGCCGCAGGAGCCAGGTCCGATCGAGCCTGAGTTACTTCCGAAGACGCGGGGATTGCAACAGGTGATTCGGCGGCTTTAGGAATACCGGCTGTCGCGGCACTGGCTGCGGGCTGCGCAGTGGCAGAAGAGACAATCGCATTGGCCGGGGATGATGTCACATCCGGCGGCCGCTTCAGGGAATTCTCCGCCGGCGTGTTTGCCATTCGCCGAAAATACGCGTCCATCGCCGCTACTTGTTTGGTCAGCTCTGTAATCCTGCGCGTCCTCGTCAGGCTGACGATCGAAACAATCAGGGCGGCGACCGGCATCACCAGAAGTGCGCCGGCAATCAGCAGAACGATCATTAACTCTTCGAACCGCATATGATTCCGCCCGATGCCCGCAATGACAACCGCCCTGCCCCATCCAGCCATCGGCCCGAATTCTCGTGAGCAGGCTCATGCCGTACGCGTTCCGCAGGAGGCATGCAGCAGGCACGCATCCTGCGGAAGTTCATGGACAACACTTCTGCTTTGCGATTAGATTTTGACCATGCGAATGCAGACCGGACGACCCACCTGAATGGAATCACCTGTCGGCGTCAGCTCGCCCGTTTTTTGATCGATCGAAAATACAAAGACGGTATCGGAATTCTGATTCTCGGCGAGCAGCCATTTGCCGGACGGATCAATGAAGAAGTTGCGAGGCTCCTTGCCGCCCGTGGGTTCATTTTCCACATAGGTCAGCAAGCCAGTTTCCTGATCGACCGTGTAGGCCGTGATCGTTTCGTGGCCTCGATTGCTGACGTAGAGGAATTTTCCCGTCGGATGCACGAGACACTCGGCAGTACTTTTGCGACCCTCAAAGCCGCCCGGGATGGTTGAGATTTCCTGGATCGCATGCAGACTTCCGTCGTCAGGCTGCCGACTGAATCCGGTGACAACCATTGTCATCTCGTTATTGGTCCACGCGAACTTGCCGGACGGATGAATCGCAAAGTGACGCGGACCGCCGCCAGGTGTCACGAAGGCCGCGGGCTGCTTTGCGGGTGACAGCATGTGCTGCTTTGCATCGAATTTATATATCATGACTCGATCCAGTCCCAGGTCGGCGGCATACGCAAATTTGTTGTCGCTGCTGAGATTGATCGAATGGGCATGCGGCGATTCCTGTCGACCTTTGTCAACGCTGCTGCCTTCGTGCTGAATATTGCAGGAGACGGGCATCAGAGAACCATCTTTTTCAATCGGATAAACAGCCACATTTCCGCCGCCGTAGTTGGCGATCAGAAGATTGGTGCCCGTTGCGTCGACGTTGCAATGGCAGGGTGCCCCGCCTTCGGACGGCTGATGATTGATCTTTGTCAGCGTTCCGTCACTGTTGATTTTCAAAGCCGTGACGGCCCCGTTGCCTCGCCCAGGACCCTCGCTGACTTCATTCACGGCATACAAAAACTGACCGCTCGGATGAATGGCCAGAAACGAGGGATTGATCAGCTCCGCTGCCAGCATCGGCTCCGACAACTTGCCGGTCTCACTGTCGAATTCGCAGGAATACACGCCCTTGCTGATACTGTCGCCGGACGTATATGTGCCGATAAACACGCGATGCCGCTCCGCACGAGCCACGAGCGATGCACACACCAGGACAGACAGGAACAACAGCGGGCGAGCCGTGGGCAGAAAGTTTGTCATAGTCAAATTCTTTTTCCTGAGTTAGGTTCGAAAGCTCGAACGGGCAAGGACATAGTTCCTGCCATCCACACGCTTGTAGGATAGTTCATTGCCAGGCCTCTGTGCAAATTACCAGCAACCGTGAGCGGCTGGTGATGAGTCCAGAATCCCCGCCGGCATTTCAGATTTCAAATTTGAGATTCGAGATTTGAAGTCTCATCCTGCACTTCCCAGTCCGACTAAAGCTGCCGCCAACTTTGATCCCAAACAGCGGCAAGAGTGAAGGCTGTCACATCGCAACAATGGAACGCTGCCCCCTGCGAGCCAGGCACATGGCAGACCGGCCGAGTGGTTCAATGGCCGACTCATCCAGATTCAGCAACCCAGCAATTGTACGAACCGGTTGCGGCATCATCGGAACGCGAGACACAACGCATCATTCAGCGGCAGACGACATCCATTCAACGCCCGTGGACGTGATCCGAAAGCGCTTTGAACGAATGCTGGAGCCGGCGCCTTCTTCGTAGTATACAACAAGGACGCTGCCGTCTTTCAGGTTCACCATGGACGGATACGCGCCAATCACATCGTCAATCCCAATGTTGTTGCTCCATGTCTGACACTCATCTCGACTGAATCGCAGACTGGTGTTCGGAAGTCGGTAGGCCAGAACAATCACGTCACCTTGTGTACGCAGAAAATACGGACAATGACCAGAGAATCCCATCGGCTTCGATGCTGTCCATGTCGCCCCCTGATCTTTCGATGTTGCAAAAGCCATCTGCGGGCGCTGGGCTGCGTAAAGAGTCCCGTCGTTGAGTTCAATAAGATCTGTTTCCGCATCCAGCTGAACACCTCCGTTGTCAATCAGGACTTCTGGCTGCCATGTCTGCCCCTGATCATCACTGAACACAACGGATCCCTGCGACAGCTTGCCGCCTTCGGTGTACAGTCCAAGAATCAGACGCCCGCTGGACAGCTCTCGAATCGGAGAACTGCAGTAGTGAGTCTTTGAAATCTCTTCAGGAGCTGACCACGTCTTTCCCATGTCATTGGAAATGATGATCCATGAGCCGAGTCCCGAGTAGCTGCCCTCTGTCTCTCCTTTTTTCAGGGAAAAGAAGTTACAGATCATTCGGCCGCTTTTTAGCTGTACGACCGAAGGATCGCGGTCATCGTCAGGGCCATCATAAAGCGTCTCGGCCGCAGTCCATGTTTGCCCTTCATCATTCGACATGCAGAATGCAATTCGTCCGCCTCTGGGCAGTTGTTCATTCGGCAGCGCGATATGACCATAGCCTGCATAAAAGACACACATCAGCCGCCCATCATTCAACCGGCAGGCATCCGGAAACGCCTCATATCCACCGGCTCCGGCATCTTCACAGACATAAATAAACGCTGGTGGAGGAATCACAAAGTGGCTAGCCGGCTTGTGCGACATTCCCTGCACCCGAATGTCTTTGACCCGAACAAGGCCCTGGCTGCCATAAAAGCCAATGCGACCCGCCTGAAAGTTTCCATCCGGAGCCTCAAACAGCATTGTTCCATTCAGCCAGACTCGCAATGTCTTATCCTGACATTCGAGTTTCGCTTCATGCCATTGCCCGGCCGGTTTATCCAGCCCGCTCACGCGCTTGATCTCAGTCCACTCCTTTCCAGGACTGTGCCGCACCAGAATTGCCTGAGCACGATCGAAATGGACATAGTAATAGCTGCTGCCATCGACCGCCCGAACGATAAAACCGCAGGCCAGCACGCCCGTCGGTTGCGGTTCGACATGAAACTTTGCGGAAAGGACGACGTCGCTCCATTCCAGCGGCTCATAGATGGCTCGTGAAATCTTCTGACGACCATCCAGGAGCAATTCTCCGTTTTCCAGCATTGCTGTCTCGTCCAGAAACAGCCAGTTCGCGGCAGCAGTACTTGCCTGAAGGTCAACTGCCAACTCCTGCGCTGTCAGATTTGACGATGCCTGGGAAAACACGATTCCGCATAGTAACGCAATCAAACAGGTCTTCATGGTTCATCTCTTCAGTCGAGTAAAGAAGCAGGAATTGATGTTTTCAAATTCCAAAGAGTCAGGTCAGTCTGGCAAAACCTGTATGGCGGACGGGAACTCCGATCGCCTGCAGACGTTGCAGCACATCGTCTTTGTGAATGGCTTCCGCCAGCTCCACAAAAACGGGTTCCAGGGCCGTTAGATAGGCGCTCACGTGACTCTCCTTGTGCGCGTAGCTCGGATAAAATCCGCTGCCGGTCAGAAACCCGCGATCCAGCATGCGCGCCGTTACCAGAGTCCCCAACGCTGCGGCATGTTCATGATCAAAACTCAAATGCAGAAGCGCCGCGTGGCCTGACAACTTCACGGGGACTCCCAATCTTTGTGCCAATAGTTTCCAGCCGTCCCGCATCAGGCCACCGATGTGGCTCGTATGAGCCGCGATGTTTACGTCCCTCAACTTTCGAATCGTGGCCACGGCCGCAGTCGGCCCCACGCCTTCAGTCCAGTAGGTGCTTGAGATGAACGAAGTCTGCGCGGCGTCCATAATCTTTTGCCGGCCAATGATCGCTGCCATCGGATGACCATTGCCCAGCGCTTTTGCGAAAACGGCAATGTCCGGAGCGACTCCATACTTCAGATGCGCTCCGCCCAGATGCATTCGCCAGCCTGAAGAAATTTCGTCGAAGACCAGAGCAGCGCCCGACCGATCACAGAGCTCTCGAACGCCTTCGAGAAACCCGGGCTCCGGGTCCGTCGAACGAGTCGGCTCCATCACCACTGCAGCGATATCTCGACCATGTGCGGCGATCACGGCCTCAAGTTCGTGCAGACGATTGTAAGTAAACGGCAAAGCGGTGCCGGCAAGGCCGCGGGGAACGCCGGCTGGGGCCAGACCTGGCAACAAATGTCCGTGCAGGCTGTCAGCCGCACCGGCAGGACTGACGTTTGCTGCAAGGTACCAATCCGACCAGCCGTGATACCCGCAGAAGGCGATTTTATCACGCCCTGTGGCCGCCCGCGCGATCCGAACAGCGATTGACATGGACTCACCACCCGAGCGAGCGTAGCGAACCTGCTGAGCCCACGGATGCAGTTCAATCAGCAGCTCCGCCAGCTCCACTTCTTCAGCAAAATTCAGAGTACACATGGCTCCCTGAGCAATCCGCTGCTGAACCGCGGCGGTCACATCAGGATCTGCAAAGCCCAGCAGGCAAGACCCGATGCCCGAAGTCGTCATGTCGAGAAATCGCCGACCATCAAGATCGACAACCTCGCAGCCATGAGCTTCGCGAGCGTACGCGGGCCAAAGTCCAGGTGCGAACATTTCAGGCCGCTTGCTCAGCAGCTGCGTCCCGCCGGGGATCAATCGCTTCGCACGTTCATACATCGCCTGTGTGCGAAAACCGTTTGTTGGTTGCGGCGAATCTGCCATTTTTGATTCTCGAGTGAATTGCAGTGAATTGGATAAACAACCTTTTGAGGTGTCAGATTCCGGTGATTTCAAATTTAAAATTTCAAATATTAACACCCGCTCAATCGGTCTCCGGCAAATAGCGACGCACCTGCACGCGGATCATGGAACGAGCCCGCTCAACGTCACGGTCACGAATCGCGGCAGCAAGTTCGCGATGCTCCCATGCGATCCGTTCTCCGTTCACGGTGTCGGGTGGTGCAGGGATGACGATTGTCCGGAAAAAATCCACAAGCACTCGCTGCATTCCGGCTACCAGCGTCGAGCCTGTCATTTCCAGCAGCAGCGAATGAAAGCGAATATCGAGTTCCTTCTCCTTCTCCAGCCACGTCAGGTCATTCGCGGAGTTTCGAAACTGCTCCGCCAGTTCCTCAAGGCACGCGATCTGTTCGACCGTCGCATTCTTCACTGCCAGTTCGATCGCACCGACCTCCAGAACATACCGCAGGCGGGACAATTCTGCGAGATCCCGATCTGATCGCGCCAACGACGGCAGGCTGGCGGAAAACAACTGCACAGGATCCGGATGTCGAACGATCAGCCCTTTCCGCTGACGACCCTCCAGTAGTCCAATGGCCCTCAGTCGCCCCACGGCCTCCCGAGCCACGGTGCGTGAAACCGCAAACCGCTCGGCAACCTCGGCCTCCGTCATAAACAGCTGACCGTCCGGCAACTGCTCGTGTTCGATATGCCGCTGAATGCGTTCAGCGAGCTGCTGAGGTAAACTCTTTTTCGTTCCCTTCGACATTCCATTAACACCATTTTATGAGAACGCCAGCCCGTTGTGCAGGTTTGGAAAATTGACTCCGCTCAAACAGAGCGGCTTGCATCTACCCGGAGGCTTGCTCGCTTCGCCTGATGATAATACCATTTTATTTTCCGGCCAGACGCTCGCGGCCCATTTCATGAAATGAGGAATATTCAGCATGGGACTCGTTGACTGGCTTGTGATCGCGGCTTACGGATGTGTGATGATCGGCATTGGGGCCTACTATTCTCGCCGGAATAAAACAGCCGACGATTTTCTGCTCGGTGGACGGCGAATGTCGCCCATCGCCCTCGGACTGTCACTGTTTGCGACACTCGTCAGCACATTGTCATATCTCGGCAATCCAGGCGAAATGATTTCGCATGGCCCGATGATGATCGCGCAAATCGCCGCGCATCCGCTGGTTTTTGTGATCGTTGGCTATGGCCTGATCCCGTTGCTGATGCGTCAGCCCGTGACAAGTGCGTATGAAATTCTTGAGACGCGTTTGGGAGGTGGAATTCGAACAGCCGGTGCCATTGTTTTTCTGCTGCTGCGATTAGGCTGGATGGCAACAATTCTGTTTGCCACCAGTGATGTAGTGCTGGTTCCTTTGCTGAAACTCGATCATTCATGGACGCCGTGGTTGTGTGTCACACTTGGTTTTTTAACGGCGATCTATTCTTCGCTGGGCGGCATCAGAGCGGTCGTCATGACAGATGCGCTTCAGTCACTGTCAATGCTGGTCGGCGCCGTCCTGACCTTGGTTGTGATTTCGGTCCGGATGGGCGGAGTCACAGCGTGGTGGCCCACGGAATGGCCAGCTCACTGGCAGACGCCGAGCTGGGGCTTTGATCCCAGGCCACGACTTTCGTTTGGCATTCTGGTGACGTCCACCGCCCTGTGGTATGTCTGCACCAACGGCTCAGACCAGATGTCTGTTCAAAGATTTTTGTCCTCCCGTGACGCCAGCGCGGCTCGCAAGACGCTGGCCATTTCTCAGGTCACCGACGTCTTTGTTTCGATCCTGCTCGCGATCACCGGAATCGCCGTGTTAGGCTACTATCAGGCGTTTCCGCCACAGCTTGCCGACGGCCAGACGTTGCAGAGCGTCGGTGATAAACTGTTTCCTCGGTTCATTATGAATGAAATGTCGGGTGGAATGGCCGGGTTTGTTCTGGCAGCAATTCTGTCGGCCGCCATGTCCAGTCTCTCGTCTGGCGTCAATTCGGCAGCAGCTGTGGTCGAACGCGATTTCATCTCACGTCGTGCCGGTGCTACGGGCATTGCAGGTGCGGACGCGGGTAACGCGGCGGTTTCGCGTCTGAAATGGCTCAGCTGGCTGATTGCGGCCACTGCCGTCGGGCTCAGTCTGCTGAACCTGCTGATCACCGGCAACCTTATCGAACGCTGCTTCAAGATTGTGAATCTGCTGACGGCTCCGCTGTTTGTTTTGTTCTTTCTGGCTCTGTTTGTTCCATGGGCCAACGCCGCAGGAGCCTGGCTGTCTCTTGTGGTCAGTATTTCGACGGCCATTCTGATTGCGTATTCAGAGGATCTTGGAATTT
>JBDNHX010000118.1:0-5227 GCA_041688565.1 Planctomycetaceae bacterium | reverse complement strand
TTGTTTGTGGCGGCATGAGAGGATTTCTGGGACTTATAGACGGCTATCTTCGAGCGACAGCTGCAATGGTCTGGGGGCTGATGCTGTTTGTCTTCGCCCTGTCTCATGCGTGGCTGTTGCTTAAGTTGCCGTTTGAAACCGAGCCCTCGGTTGGGCGAGTCGGCTGGTTTTTGTTTCTGGTCTTGCTCACCGAAATGAACGATATCATGCAGGCGATTACAGGCCGACGATTTGGGAAAACGAAGATCACTCCGAAGGTGTCCCCCAATAAGTCGCTGGAAGGACTCGTGGGAGGTCTTGCTGCCACCACGATTCTGGCAATGGTCAGTGCGCCATGGCTGACCTGTTTGACATTGAATCGTTCGTCCGGCGCGGGACTTGCTGTTTCTGCCATCGCAGGTGCCCTGATTTCCGTCTTCGGATTTCTGGGGGACATCAACATGTCAGGAATCAAGCGGGATGCGGGAGTCAAAGACGGAAGTCAGCTGCTCCCCGGTCAGGGCGGCATGATTGATCGGATCGACAGTCTGACCTTTACGGCTCCTGTATTCTACTACTTTGTCCGGCTCACCGGCTGACGGCAGGCCACGAAAAGACTGTGACGGACTCCATGACGCTATCCTCATCCTCAACTGAAACCAGCGCGAGCGACAAGACTGCGAGCGAGAGCACCGTGAGCAATTCCTATCGCGATCGGCGGATGACTATCCCGAATGTGATCTGCGCCGTGCGTCTCACTGGTGCTTTCGTTCTTTTTGGCGTGGCCTTGAGCGGAAAAGCTTCTTTATTTGCTGGACTGTTTGCCGCGCTGAGTCTGAGCGACTGGATAGACGGAAAGTTGGCGCGATGGCTGAATCAGCGATCGGATTTTGGAGCTCGGCTTGATAGTTTCGCGGACTCGGTTTTGTATACAGCTCTGCTTTTTGGCAGTCTCTGGCTGCGATGGGACGTGTTGAGGCATGAATCTGTCTGGTGGCTTTCAGCGATCGGCAGTTACCTGCTCACGACTCTGTTCGGGCTCTGGAAGTATGGAAGAATCCCAAGTTACCACACTCATGGAGCCAAGCTTTCGCACTGGCTGATCTTTGCCGGGGCACTCAGTCTGCTTCTGGACTATTCGATCTGGCCGCTTCGAATTGCCATGATTTCCGTGACACTGACCAATTTGGAAGCCACGGCGATCTCATGGTGCCTCAAGGAATGGAGGGCAGATGTGTTGACTGTTCTGCACGTGTTTGGCAACCCGCCCGGGAAAAACTTGTAGTTGGCAAGTAGAGAGTATTGATCTTCCACCGCGGCTTTTCGGCGCTCAAAAAATGTGGGTCATTCATCTTGAAGATGAACACGGATCCGCCAAATTTCATGAAGCTGCTCTCCGCCACACATTTTGCGGTATCGCAATTGTGGCCGGGGACACAAAAATTGTATCGCGTGGAGCAGCCGATGGCCTGTTCATCAACACCAGCGGCGCGGTCGAGGTTGTCGACCCGGTACCGCCTGGTCCGCAGGTCATGGGCTGGATAAGGGCTTCTGCGGGGGGGGCGACAATCCCTGGAAAACAGGCGAGCGGCAGATGCCCAGCTTGTTCAGCCAGAACTGCAGCATCACCCACAATGTCAGCAGACCGTATCGTGTACTGCGGCGAAAGTTGATACTGGACGCTTCGGCGAAATATCGCACAGGCACCGGGATGTCGGCCAGGCGAAATCCAAAGTAGACGGCCTGCGCGAGGAACTGAGTGTCAAACACGAAGTCGTTGGAGTTGACCTGCCATGGCACAGTCTCAAGGACTTCCCGACGATAAGCGCGAAAGCCGCTGTGGAAGTCGCCCAGGTTTTGGCCCAGAGCCACGTTTTCGAAAATAGTCAGGCAGCGATTGGCGATATACTTCCAGGCCGGCATCCCGCCTGCCAGTGCTTCGGCGCGGGTGCGGATGCGAGAGCCCAGAATGACGTCGCAGTTTCCGAGGCGAATTAGTTCGGCGGCAATCGGAATGACACGGCTGTCGTACTGATAATCCGGATGAATCATGACAACGATATCGGCGCCACGTTCCAGGGCCGCCGCGTAGCAGGTCTTCTGATTGCCACCGTAGCCTGTGTTGCGTTCATGAGGAATCACAGTCAGGCCGAGCGATCGTGCCAGTTCCACAGTTTTGTCGCGACTGCAGTCATCCACCAGAATAATTTCGTCGACCGTCCCGGGCGGGATATCTCGCAGAGTGCGCTCGAGCGTCGATTCTGCGTTGTAAGCCGGCATCACGGCAATGATTTTTGGTTTGCTGGGGGACGGCATGGTGCAATCTCTTGAAGGATAAATCTGAAATTCCCCACAGGCGAAGTCCCGGGACAGTCGTCAATCCCTGAAATAGTGCTACACAAACTGTCCTGTCGTAATCAGTAATCCGGCGAAATACTCGATCAAGCAACGACAGGCGCCCGGCATGATGCTTTCATGCGGCAGATGTTCTGGACGTCGGAGGCGCGCAAAAAAGACAGGCCAAGGCCTGTCTTTAAAGACTGCATTTAACTGCAGTGATGAAGAAACTAGAAGGCTGTTATTACAAGCCTGGGATCGTGATCGAGGTGATTTTTACGCGGGTGTGTTTCTGGCGATGGCCGGTGTGGCAGCGAGAATTCTTTCGCTTGCGGAGCTTCTGAATCTCCAGCTTGATACCCTTTTCAGTTGGGATTACCACTTCGGCAACAACTGTTGCTCCGGCAATTGTGGGGGCACCAACAATGCTGGCCCCGCCGCCGTTTGCCAGCAGGACGCGATCAAAAGTGATGGAAGAGCCAGCCTGAGTCTCCTCACCACGGTAATCCACGGAGAGAAAAGAGCCTTCCTGAACACGATGCTGACGGTTACCGTCTACGATCACAGCGAACATCTGAAAACCACCTTCAACCAACTCTGCCGACAAAAAGTAGAAGCAACACAAACGGCGGCTATTACTGTATGTTTTTACAGTTACTGCGGGCCGTGTTGAAAAGGAATCGCGGAGTGTAGCGTTGAGATTCGGAATGTTCGAGTCGGAAATGCAGCAAGTTTGGGACTTGAGACAAGGATTTTAGCCCTGACTTCCACGGGACATACCTTTTCAGCCTCCCTTTCCTCGTGAAACCCGCGTTCTCTGTCGTGCCGCGGCAATTTTTGACAGGCACCTGCGCCGCTTTGGCCGTGCAGACGGAGGATTGCCATTGAAAAAAAGCCCGGTTGTATGGACATCCGGGCTTCTGCAGATTTTGACTCGGACAACGACTGTCAGGTCAGGCTGACTTCGCGACTGTTGGCATCTTCTGCGCGGAAGGTCATGTGTTCGAGGCACACGTCAGATTTTGCCACGATCACAATTTCCACTTTGTTCTCTTCTTCGATCCGAATCAGATCCTTGCGTTTGCGGTTATTCAGATAGTTGCCGACTCGGTCATGAACTTCGATCTGAATCTTTGCAACGGTTTCCTGAGTCGCCGCTGACATAACCAGTCGCATGACTTCGATCGACAAACTTTCGGCCGTCTTAACCTGCCCCACCCCGTTACAGGCCGGACAGTTTTCGTAAACGCTGCGTCGGAGAGACGGGCGAATTCGCTGACGAGTCATTTCGATCAGACCGAACGGACTGATACGAAGCACACGCGTGCGGGCACGGTCTCGCATCACAGCCTCACGCAGCGCATGTTCAACGCCACGTCGGTGGCGTTCTTCACGCATATCGATGAAGTCGTTGACAATGACACCGCCGAGGTCTCGCAGTCGAATCTGGCGAGCGATGGCATTCGCCGCTTTCAGATTCATCTGATACGCACTTTTTTCAGCATCGTTGTCGGCGCGGAAGCTTCCGCTGTTCACATCAATGGCGACCAGAGCTTCGGTCTGATCGATCACCAGCGATCCTCCGCCCGGCAGCGGAACATGCCGATCCTGAATCCGGGCAATCTCTTCTTCGATGCCGTATTGGTTGAACAGTGGTTCGCCGCCTTCGTATCTCTGCACGCGGCTGACATGCGTCGGCATGACGATTTTCATAAATTCGCGCGCTCGTTCGAACGCGCCGTCTTCGTCGATGAGAACGGTGTCGATTTCGTTGTTATAGATGTCACGAATCGTGCGAATAATCATATCGCTCTCTTCGTACAACCCTGCCGGAGCCGGCGTGTTCTTCAGTCGCTTGACGATGGTTTCCCATAGTCGGAGCAGATAGTTCAGGTCGCGTCGCAGATCCGCTTCTTCGCGGTCGATTCCGGCAGTGCGGATGATGAAGCCGAGACCGCCGGGCGGCTGAATCGCTTTCATCGTCTGACGCAGCTGGCGGCGAGTTTTTTCGTCGTCGATCTTGCGGCTGACACCGACTCGCTGAAGCCCCGGCATCAGGACGAGGTAGCGACCGGGGATTGAGATGTAGGTCGAAAGGGTTGGTCCTTTGTTGCCAATGCCTTCCTTAATGACCTGAACAAGGACTTCGCTGCCGCGTTGAAACACTCGCTGGATCGGCGGCTTGTTACGGGCGTTGCGTTCGTTCAGATGTTTTGGTGGTCGACCACCACGGCCTGGTTCTCGTTCTTCTTCCTGCTCTTCAGGCTCATCCTTCACGAGATGCTTGTAATACTGATACTCCACATCGCTGATGTGGAGGAAGCCGTTGCGGCCGACTCCGAAGTCTACAAAAGCCGCCTGGATGCTGGGCTCGATATTAACGATCTTGCCCTTGTAGATGTTCCCTACATAGTTTTCAGCACTGCTTCGTTCAACGTACAGTTCTTCCAAAATGCCATCTTCGACAATGGCAATTCTACTTTCCTCTGGTTGGAGGACATTGATCAGCATTTCTTTTTTCATAGTCACAACTTTCGTTCGGGTGAACGATCAGTTGGCGTCGTGACACGTTCCTTTTTCCGAATCGCAGCTGCTGCCGAAGCAGCAGTTCGACTTCAGCATATGGCAGCTCAGAATAACTGGCTGGAACGCTGGCACTGTGAAGCACGAAGGTGTCCACGTGTACGAAAGCAGATTCGAAGTCGGATGTCCGGGACGCTCGACACAGTCGAGTCGTCCGGTAATGGCATCCATGGCCCGAACACTGGTTCCACACATGTCTCGATCGGAGCAGCTGGCAGCATGAGAACTCTGGATATGAGTCCCCTGCCCTATTTCCGACGAGCCGCGATGCGGAGCGACGATGGCTGGCTGTAATCGTGAGCCATCGTACATGGATCGCGAGATGCTT
>JBDNHX010000117.1:0-22079 GCA_041688565.1 Planctomycetaceae bacterium | reverse complement strand
GCAAAGTTGACGCCGCCACCGTCCCATGTGGCTCCGAGAGGATTAGACTTTCCCGGCCAGACTCGTGGTACCATAGCAGTGTTCACAAAAGATTCGGGCACGCTCGGAATCCTGACGGCCGCGGAAAGTATACTTGTGATCAGTAGTTACTCCGAAATCAACGCGGAGTTATTGGGACTGTAGCGAATATGCTGATCCACAGGGATTGGACGTTGATGATTGGGGTCCGGAATCCCAGTCCGTGGACAGAACAGGGCGGTGCAAGAACCGATATGACAAATCAGGATTGTCGGCATTGCGATCTGTTAGGCCGCGCGCTGACTGGTGTCTTTCACGAATTGCTCGGCCCGGACCGGTTTCTGTTTGACTCTGTTTTTCTTCGAGCTTCTTATATTCAGTTTGGGTAAAGTGGCTGCCGTAGTCAGACTTTTCCGCCGTTGACGGGGTCATCCCGACTGGGGTTTGTGGTCCAAATGAAGCAGGTCATATTCAAAGTCTTTGCGGTTTTCATCACCGTAGTGGCTGTTGCCATGATGGGCACTTCATTGGCGACGTTCTTCGTGCATCCCGACGTCCGGGCAGAAATGAATACGCCTGCGATGTTGAATTACACGTTTGAGGAAGTCCCGGGGGAAACTCCGCAGTGGACGGTGACTCGCCGATTCAGCACTGATGCGGCTGACCCCGCCGCTCGTGGTTCAGTAGGAACAGTCAAGTCGCCCTATGAGGCGTTGATTAAGGCTCATGGCGATCTGAAGAATTATCTGAGTCAGCAAACCGGGACGATGTCCACCGAAAAAACGGCAGCTGATGAACAGGCAAAGTTGTTCGCTGCCAGCCAGGAACAGGATGTGGCAGCCATCGCTCAGCGGGCTGAACAGCTGAAAACTGCAGCCGATCAGCTTGCCGTGGCTCTCCAGGGGCGTTCAGAAGATCTCCAGGCTTTGTCCGTCAAGTCTCGTGAAACTCGTGAAGAGACAGCCGCTCGACGGACAGATGTGCTTCGACTTCGACATGAGCTGGAAGAAGCGCGAACAGATCTCTTTCGCCTGACCGAAGTTCGCAGGAATCTGATGGATCGTCTTGTGCGGCTGGAGATCGAAAATCAGGAACTGGTCAACCGCCAGTCCCAGCTGGAGGCGAACAGTGCCGGAGTCAACTATCAGCAGGATCCGGCGCAGTAATCTGCTTCACTAAAGCAGTTGGCCTCGGAAGTTACGTTTTTCACAAGATCGATTTTTAACCTGGCCCAGGTTTGTGCGGAGCAGCTCGATGAACAATGTCGTCGGCAAGATCCTGATTGTATTACAGCTCGTATTCAGCCTGTGCTTTATGTGCTTTGCTGGAGCCGCTTTTACCTTCCATGAAGGCTGGAAGAAGAAGGCCGACACATTACAGTCCAAACTCGTGAATACAGAACAGCAGCTGTCCGAGCAGCAGTCGCAGCGTCAGCAGGAAACTGCGAATCTGACAGCCGAACTGACGGCGATGAAGACGCGTGCAGAGATGGCTGAAGCCCGCGTGACCGGGATTGAAACCAGTCTGAATCAGGCGGTTGGAAATCTGGCCAACGCAGAACAGCAACGCGACAAGCATCTGGCGGATCTGGCCGTGGCTCAGCAGGAAGCTCAGGCCCGCATCGCCGAAACCACGGATGCCCGCAGCGAAAATCTGCGACTCAACGGCCGCGTTGTGGAAGGCATTTCCGTCCGCCGAACTCTGGAAGATAACTTGCTCGACAGGCAGGGTCGAATTGATGAAGCCACCCAGCGGGAACAGCAGATGCTGGCTGAACTGGCTCGTCTGCGTGGTCTGCTTCGATTCAACAAGATTGATCCGAGCGATGCTGTCGTGGGACCTGTGCCAGCGGCTGTTGAAAAGGTCACCGGCGTGGTGACGGCTTCGAAGAAGAACGAATCCCGAAGTGCCGAGCTGGTGACGATCTCCATCGGTAGCGACGACAATATCACAAAAGGTATGTCGCTGATTATCTTCCGGGGTGCCAAGTATATTTGTGAAATCCAGGTGACTGAGGTCTATCCGGACGTTTCGGTGGGCCGTGTAATCGAAGAAACACGTAACGGCAATATTGAGCGAGGCGACAATGTCACAACAAAACTCTGAACCAACGATTTATGATGGACTGATGTTTGTATCGCTCGGGGCAGTGATTATCGGAATCGTATTCCTCGTTCTGTCACTAAACGGCTACGGCTGGTCAAGCGGCAGCTAAGCTTTCCGTTGTCCATGCCTGAAACTCTGAAAGAAGCGCAGCTCCTGAAAAGCCGGGCTTCTTTCTGTTTGTTTACTCGGGTTTCACTGCTGCGGCAGCCCCAGGGAAGACATGGCCAGTGGATTCCATGGGGGCCGTGTACAGCGACTTTCGAGCGGTCACATAGAGAGTCTTGTGGTCCGGTCCGCCAAAGGTGACGTTCGCGGGCTGCTCCGGAAAACTGATCACTCCCAGAATCTTTCCGTCAGCACTCACCACCTGAATGCCGAAGGCTGACGTGATGTAAAGATTGCCTGCCGTGTCGATCGTCAGACCGTCTCCGCCACCACTTGTGGCTCCTGGAGCCTGACGAAGTTCACACAGAAGTTTCCCTGCGCCGATTTTCCCCGGAGATTCTACGGGATACGCCCACATCTCCTTTTCCATGCTGGGGATAACGTACAGCGTCTTTTCATCCGGAGACAGAATGACGCCATTCGGCGCCTTGCGATCTTCAATCAGCCGTGTGACAGTGCCATCGGCCGCGCGGTAATAGACCGCTTCTTTTCCCTGAGGCCAGGGTTCCGGAGCACGGAATCTGGGGTCAGTAAAATAAATGCCGCCCGCCTGATCGATCACCAGATCGTTCGGTGCATTAAAACGCTTGTCCCCATGCTTGTCGGACAACACGGTTTCTTTGGCATCCGTAAGGCTGTACTGTTTCAGACGGCCGTCCATTTCGCAGGCCAGTAACCGATCACCAACCACCATCAGGCCGTTGCAGTGACCGGACGGTTCTGCAAACACGGACAGTTGCCCGCTGGCATCCAGCTTGTGAATCCGGTTGTTTGGAATGTCCGTGAAGAACAGGTTTCCGGCGGCATCAGCGGCCGGCCCTTCAGTGAATTCAAAGCCTGTCTGGATCTGCTTCACTTCACCCACTGGACCAATGCCGGGGATCGCGTCCGCAGCAAAACTGTCGGTGTTTAAAAGAAGCAGAAGAGAAACGGAGAAGGTCATTCTGATCATGGCAGCCTCTGGTCCTGCGTGGGAAATGGGAATGCGTGGTGGAAGATCGGTCTCTGTGGTATTCAGCCCCGGGACTCACCGGTGATCCAGCCTTTGCCGTCCCATTCAAGCACCTGCTGCAGAAATTCCACAAGCCCTTTTGAGAACTCGGCGAATAGATGCTCGCCTTTCTCCGGAGTTGCCAGCTGTGGAGAACCCATATGCCCTGGAATGGTTCGATCCTTCGTCGTCCATCCTCGATAAGCCGGTTCAAATCCAAAATCGACACTGACGGTTTCCAGCGTTTTGACGTCCTTCTTGACCAGGTGTGGAGCGATCCGCTGAATCATGGATGTTTCAAATTCGCAGGCGTGGCCCATCGATCTCTGGACAAGGTCGCTGCTGGTTTCCCAGGGCTTTGCGAAGTCCCAGTAGGTTGCGAACAGCAGCAGCAGATCGTTCCGCTCACGATATCGCTGACGGGCCTCAAAGACAGCCTGCTTGCCGGGAATAATATTTCCCCCATGGCCGTTCACAAACACGATGCGTTTGAAGCCGTGCAGCACGCCGTTCTCGATCGCTTCGTTGAGCACATCAAGATAGGTGCGTGGGCGAGCTGACAAGGTTCCGCAGAAATCCATGTGATGGTCCGAATTGCCAAGCCACTGCAACGGTGCAAACAGCACTCGCTCTTTCATGACTTCAGACACTCGGCGAATCACTTCCCCCAACAGCATGCTGTCCGTGGCGACGGGCAGGTGATGCCCATGCTGTTCAATCGCCGCGACCGGAATCACCAGCGGTGTGTCAGGAGCAAATGCTTTGATTTCGGGCCATGTCAGATCAGACCAGTTCATGAGCAGGATTCCTTGAGGTGACTGAGTGAGTTCAGGCGGCGTTATGAGCGGGGTGCGAGACAAAGTCGGCAGAGTATCGGCTGGTTGATGGCGGAGTTCAAAATGTATCAGACCACTACCCGGGTTTCACGTCCTCGGAAATGGGCGTTTTGGTGATGTCGCTGTACTCGATTGGTTTGATGTCGTCATTCCTCTGGGTGACCGTATTCGAAACCGGGGGCGTCGTGCCCTCGCGAGGCCACGCCACGATCAGCGCGATCAACGCCACGATTGGAGCGATCCCGGCCCAGGCCAGGCCTTTGTCGAACGAATGTGTCTCATCCACAACTTTCCCGAAGGCCGTTTGCATTGGTGACGAAACCAGCCACGCCAATGCGCCGAGCAGGCCGGCCGTTTTTCCCATGTGGCGGACACTGGTTTCCTGAGACAGCGAGTAGTAACACGGGAACAGTCCCAACGATCCGGCGGCGACGACCAGCAGCACACCGTACAAACTGTTCCCAAGTGGCAATCGAGCAGCCACGATGGTCAGCGATGTCATTGCTGCACACAGACCAAAGACCAGCAGCCGTGTTCGATGAATGCCCAGTCCCTTTCTGGCAAGCCACAAAGAAGCTGCTCCCGCGGCGATACATCCCACGTCTGCCGCGATGTAGTAGGCCGAGTTAAACAGCAGTGCGGCTTTCTCTGTCGCTCCTCGTCCCTCCTGGAGAAAGGCGGGCAGCCAGGCTCGAATCAGTTGCCACGTCATGTTGATGCAGATCACGACTGGCACCAGTGTCCAGAATTTCCGGTTTGTGAGGCATTCCATGACGAAGCCCCTGTCCGGCGGCAGGTCATCATGCTGTTCAGGTTTGGGTGCCGGAAGGTCGCCGGAACGCGTTGAGAATAACCACACGATCGCCCAGAGTATTCCGAGCGAGCCGATCACGATAAACGGTGATCGCCATGCTCCGGGCGAGCTGTTGTTTCCGACAATCATCAGAATGACCGGCGGAGTGAGAATAGCACCTATCGCACCACCGCTCTGCAGGATGCTGTTCCCCATGGTTCGCTTTGTCTCATCCAACACAATTTTTGTTGTACGAAGCGCGCATGGCCAGTGGCCTGCTTCAAAGAAGCCCAGCAGAATCCGACACGTCAGCATGGATTTGTAATCGTTGCTGAAGCCCGTCATGACTCCGATGGCCGACCAGGTCAGCAGAACAGCCGGATAAAGAAAACGAACAGAAATTCGATCGGACAGATATCCGAAGAAAAGCGACCCTGCGGCAAACGACCAGCCGAATCCCCATTCCAGATCGCCGTAGTGTTTGTTGGTCAGCGACAGTTCTGTTGTGATGCGAACCTTCAAGTTGGCCAGTGTCTGACGATCCATGTAGTTCAGCATGGTGGCCAGCAACAGCAGACCACTGATCCACCAGATCCAGTTTTGCGAACGGCCGGCTTTTCCCGGACCTCCACTGGCTGGTCCTGCGCTATCAGAAGACTCAAACGGACTTTGAACGGCCGACATGCGACTCTTTCTGAGGAAAGTTGAGGAAGGATGACGGCGGGAACTGAGGTCAGGGGAGTTCCGCCCGGAATCTTTTATGGATGCCAGACTCCCGTGCATGATGTAAGTTTTGACCGTCTCGATCAACCGCTCTGGCCGTTTACTTTTCGCAATCAGAAGGGCTCCTTCGTTTTCTTTCCTCGCTCCAAAACCGGGAGCTGTAACACGTGAGAAACGACCGGTGGACAGAATCACCGGTCACCGTCAAATTTCAATCGGTTCCGGCGGAGGAGTGATTACTGCCCCCGAGCCGTACCGCGCGGGCTTACGCATGGCGGATGCGTCCGTTAAACTTCCAACATTCTGAAGGTTTTGTTCACACGGGTGAGCGAACCGGATCTTTCCCAAATTCCTGTTCCTTTTTTATTTTCGAAAGTTCTTCAGTCATGCCTCGGATTAAGGCGTTTCAGGCACTGCGACCCATTTCCGAACTGGCCGCCAAAGTGGCTTCGGTTCCTTATGACGTGGTCAACCGCGAGGAAGCCGCGAAACTGGCGGAAGGAAATCCGCTCAGCTTTCTTCATGTCGTTCGCCCGGACATCGACTTCCCGCCCGAAAAAAATCCGTACGACCCGGACATCTACGACAAGGCGTCGGCCAATTTTCAGAAGCTGATCACGGACGGCGTCCTTAAACGAGACCCGGCCGACAGCGTCTTTGCTTACCGACAGATTATGAACGGACATTCGCAGGTTGGCATTGTTTGCTGCTGCCATATCGACGACTACGAAAATAACCTGATTCTGAAGCACGAGAAGACTCGCAAGAGCAAGGAAGACGATCGTACTCGTCACGTTCTTGCTCTGAATGCCAATGCCGGCCCGGTCTTTCTGACCTATCGCGGCCAGGACGACATCAATTTCATGGTGGCAGACGTCGTCAAAGAAACGCCACTCTATGATTTTGTCGCCGCGGACGGTGTTCAGCACACCGTGTGGCGGATCGATACTCCTCAGCCGGTTGTTGCGGCTCTGACGGCAGTTCCGGTCTTTTACATTGCCGACGGACACCATCGAGCGGCCAGTGCCTGGCGAGCCGGCAACGAACTGCGTCGCCGACAGCCTGATGGCGGCACGGGCGACATTGAATGCAACTGGTTTCTGTCCGTGCTGTTTCCGTCGACTCAGTTGCGGATTCTGGCATACAACCGAATTCTGAAAGATCTCAACGGTTTGATCGTGCCCGGTCTTCTGGAAAAACTTGACGCTCTCGGCGAGCTGGAACGCACCGACAATCCTGTCCCGGAGTCTCCCGCTTCGTTCTGTTTCCTGATTGATCACGACTGGTGGAAGCTCACTATTCCGCCGGATCCTCTGTTCGTCAACGATCCGATTCGTTCTCTGGATGTGTCGATTCTTGAACGTCTCGTGCTGCATCCGATCTTCGGGATCGAAGATGTTCGCACCGATCCACGAATCGATTTTGTCGGCGGTATTCGAGGCACGGCGGAGCTTGAAAAGCTGTGCATCGGCGGAGACTGGGCAGTCGGCATTTCGATGTACCCGACAACGCTTGATCAACTGATGGCTGTTTCTGACGCCGGCGAAATCATGCCCCCGAAGAGCACCTGGTTTGAGCCCAAGCTCCGCAGCGGTTTGCTGGTTCATACTTTGGAATAGGGCTTCTGCCAGCCGCTGTTCACGCTTGTTTTCCTGACCTCCTGCCCATTCACTCTGGAGCCTTTTCCATGTCACGATTTTCGTTTCGCACGTTTGCCGTTGCTGTTTTGCTGATCAGTCTGACCGTCGGTTTGTCACGCTGCGTGGCGGCTCATGAAGCCAAAATCAAACCGGTCCGCGCGCTGCTCGTGCTGGGTGGCTGTTGTCATGACTACAAGGCTCAGATGGATCTGCTGGCCAAAGGCATCTCCGAAAGAGCCCACGTGAATGTTGTGATCGCTCTGGACAAGGATACGTCGACCGCTCACCTGAATCCGGTTTATGAAAACGCAAACTGGGCCGAAGGCTTCGACGTCATCATTCACGATGAATGTTCCTCCGATGTGAAAGATCTGGCCATCATCGATCGCATCCTGGAACCTCATCGTCAGGGTCTACCGGCTGTGCTGCTGCATTGCGGGATGCACAGCTATCGCAGTGAAGGCTATCCGAAGCAGGTGACTCCGTGGTTCGAATTCACCGGACTTCAATCCACCGGCCATGGACCTCAGCTACCGATCAATATCAGCTTTGTGGCTCCTGATCACCCTGTGACACAAGGACTGGCTGACTGGACGACTGTGAATGAAGAACTCTACAACAACAGCGAAGGCAAGTTGCTGGAGACTGCCTCGGCTGTCGCTATGGGACAGCAGAAAGGTGCCACGGACGCGGCTGTCGTCTGGACCAATAACTATCGCATGAAGACAAAGGTTTTCGCCACGACGCTTGGCCACAACAATGCGACCGTCGGAGATCCGCAATATCTGGACCTGGTCACTCGCGGGCTGCTGTGGTCCTGCGATCGCCTGGATGAAAAAAATCTGAAGGCTAAGTGATTCAAAGTGAAGAAGACATCATCGACGGTGGCTCTGTGTTGCCTGAGTTCTCTCATGCTGTCTCGAATTTCTTCGCCGAACTGGACCTTGGGAACCAGTCTCTCTGAGGCCTTGCTTTAACTCCTCAATCTGTCGGCTTGCTGTCTTCTACGATTGTTCCTGATCCGCTTATGCAAAAAGCCCGACTCTTCCGAGCCAGGCTTCTCTTTTGGGTTCTTAATACCGTCAGCGTTTTACAGCTGTTGAACGCGGCGGCTGATGGCTTCTGCCATTTCCTGAGTCCCCACGGCCGTTGGGTCGTTTCGATCGGCCTTCATGTCGTAAGTGACATCTTTGCCTTCTTCGATGATCTCAGCCACGGCCTGCTCGAGCCTCGCGGCTGCCTTCGCTTCCCCCAGATGTTCCAGCATCAGCTTGGCTGAAAGGATCAGAGCCGTCGGATTGACCTTGTTCTGGCCCTTGTACTTCGGTGCACTGCCATGAGTCGCTTCGAAGATGGCTCCGTCAGCGCCGATGTTGGCTCCCGGAGCCACTCCCAGACCGCCCACGAGTCCCGCACAGAGATCGCTCAGGATGTCGCCGTACAGATTGCCCATGACCAGCACGTCGTACTGTTCTGGCTTCTGAACAAGCTGCATACACATGTTGTCGATGAGACGCTCCAGGTAAGTGATCTTGCTGGCGTCCAGCTTGTCGGCGTTGGCGTCCGCTGAAGGAGCTACGCCCTTCGCCAGATCGGCCCACTCATGCTTTGCGTGGTAAGCGTTAGCCACCGCACGAGTCACGTCGTACCACAGCCCATCGGTGAACTTCATGATGTTGGCTTTGGAAATCGATGTGACCGACTTTCGCTTGTTCTCCACCGCGTACTTGAACGCGTAGTCGGCAATCCGAGTCGTTCCTTCCACGGACATCGGCTTTATGCTGATGCCGGTCGTCTTGCTGCCCGTGGTGATCTTCTTGCCGGTCGCGGCTTCATTAATCTGCGAGATCAGCTTTTCGGTGACCGCTTCACCGGCCTTGAATTCCACACCCGCGTAAAGGTCTTCCGTGTTTTCACGGACAATGACCAGATCCACATTGCACGATTCGAAAAAGGTTCGCACGCCCTTGTACGTCTTGCATGGACGAACGCACGCATAAAGCCCGAGTTCCTGACGCAGATAAACGTTGACGCTGCGAAAGCCTTTGCCGATTGGCGTGGTGATTGGTGCTTTCAGAGCGACCCCATTCGCGCGAATGGATTCCAGCACGCTCGCTGGTACTCCACCCTTGGCTTCAATCACTTCGATGCCGCATTCCTGCACATCCCACTGAATCTTCACCCCTGTTGCTTCGACACACTTTCGCGTCGCTTCTGCGATCTCGGGACCTACGCCATCTCCTGGTAGAAGGGTTACTTTGTGCATTGCTGTTCTTCGTTTTTCCTGGAACTTGTGGACTGCGCGAACGTTCACTCACACCAATCTCTGACGGTAACACAACCGCGAAACGGCTTCAACCGCCGTCGTTCTCCGTGTTTTCGTTGAGACTCTGCCTTTTCATCGGCTGCGAGACGGGCTTTTGCCCGCTATCATCGTCCTTTCCCGCATGCTCGCTGTAGTCTGCCGATAACTTTCCTGCCGCTGTTAACTGTCTGCTGTTTACCCACTTTCCTCGGAGTCTTACTGTGTTTGCTTGCCGATTTCTCTGCCTTCCCTCACTTATTCTCTTCACCGTCGGTTGTTCAGGTCCGTCAGCTCCTGTTCCTGGTGTACCTAAGCTCAGTGATTCTGAGACGGCGGCCATCAAGGCTCTGGGCGAAGCGGGTGCCATCGTAAAGACGAACGAAGACGGTTCGGCCATTGACGTCAGTTTTCACAAGCTTACGCCCGCTTCCGAGGTTCTTGAGCAGCTGAGCCTGCTTCCGAATCTGCTGTCCCTGAATTTCGCCGATTCTTCATTCTCTGATGCTTCGCTGCCTGTTCTGCAAAAGGTCACTAATCAGCTTACCAGTCTTGATCTGCGAGGCTGTGAACTGTCTGACAAAGCGACCGACACGATTGCTCGATTCGCCGGTCTGCGGGTGCTCCGCTTCTCCGGGAAGAACGGCAAGACCTCGATTGGTGACGACGGTTTGAAATCATTCTCTGCCTGCAGATCGCTCAAAGTCCTGGCGCTTGACGATCTCTGGATCAGCACCGCCGGTCTGCTGACCCTGGCTGAACTTCGCGACATGGAAGAACTTTATCTGGCCGGTACTGTGGTCGATGACGACTCCAGCAAGATCTTTGCTGCCTTTCCTAAACTGCGAAAGTTACGCCTTGCCAGAACTCAGGTGGGTGATGCGACCCTTGAGACTCTGTCGGTCTGTTCGACTCTTCAGGAGCTTGATCTTAGCGAAAACTCGCTAATCACCAATGCCGGCATGGCTCACCTGGCCAAACTCACATCTCTTAAGAAGCTGAATCTTTGGCGAGTTCAGATTTCTGATGAGGGCGCGCTTCTGCTGGCTCCGCTCACCAAAATGGAATGGCTGAATTTGGATAACAGCAAACTGGGCGACGCCGGTTTGCCGCTTCTGCAAAACATGAAGGCTTTGACTTTCCTTCATATCAGATCAACTCAGGTCACCGAAGCCGGGGCTCCCGCGCTGTTCCACCTGAAGACTTTGAAGGATCTTAAGCTCACTCGCACCGCTTTGGGTTCGAGTGATACAGCGGTTGCGGAGCTTAAGAAGAATTTACCGACGACTGCCATTCAGACCGAGTACGTCGAAGCGGAGTGAACACGTTTGTTGATAACTTGTTAACGAGTGCCTGTTGGCTGCTGGCTCATCTGTCTGGTGTTTCAACGCGTCCTGCCTAACGCTTTTCCAGGATGTTGAAGGCTTCCTGGTTTGCCCTCGGATTTGCCTCACTTTTGCCTGCCCATTCCACCACATATTCACTCTGGCTGCGATTAGCCAAACTGTTGTCTGGCTTCATGTTATGGCTGTTTGGTAGTCAGTTATCAACATTTCATATCGTCCCTGATAGTACTTCTACTTTCTTATAAATCTTCTTTCAAACACTAAGCCCATCAACGAAAAAAACCCGGTTGATGTGACTCAACCGGGACTCTATTGAAGCTTAGCTCACCAAGCTTTACGGATTCGGGAATTCTTCTCCAAACTCACAAGCGTTCGTTGAGCATCATAATCAGGCCACTTCCCAACCGGCTCGGTATTCTTTGGTGACCAGCTTCGCAGCTTCAGGCACGTTGGTTGCGACTAAATTCTTGCCGTCCCAATCCAGAGCTTTACCGGTGCGGTACGCGATGTTGCCGAGAAGGATGGCTTCGGTGAGCGCACCCGAGTAGTTGAAGTTGCAAGTGGTTGGCGAACCATCCTTGCAGGCTTTGATCCACTCGGCATGATGGCCAATGGAGTTCGGGATGGATTCCGCTGGTGGTTTGAAGTCACTGAACTTGTTCGCAGGAAACAGCTTGTACTTGCTGTAATCAGCGAACATCGAACCGTTCTTTCCGACGAACATGACCCCGTTGGCAGGAACCGGCTGACCGGCCACCTTCCTGGGAATAAGATCTCCGTCGTACCAAGTCAGTTTCAAAGCAGGCATAGAACCGCGGGCAGGAAAGTCGTACTTGACGATCAAACCGAGCGGACAGGTTTCCGGATGAACCGGCGGGCCTTCCGCTTCGCAGCGCGTGGGATAACGAAGATCAAGAGCCCAGAACGGCAGGTCCATATAGTGGCAGCCCATATCGCCAAGAGTGCCCTGGCCGAAGTCCCACCAGCGACGCCAGTTGGCGGGATGGTACATGCCATTAGCGTATGGTCGCTCAGGAGCCGGGCCAAGCCACAGATCCCAGTTAAGGTTGCTCGGCACAGGATCAGCTTTTTCAGGACGTTCACCGCCACCCCAGCCCTTACCAACCCACACGTGGACTTCGGTCACATCGCCAATGACGCCGGCACGGATGATCTCAACAACGCGGCGATAATTGTTTTCCGCGTGAATCTGAGTACCCAGCTGAGTGGCAACCCCTTTTTCAGCAGCGGCTTCAGCAATCAGGCGAGCTTCAAAGACAGTGTGTGAAAGCGGCTTTTCGCAGTAAACATGTTTTCCGGCACGAATGGCTCGGATAGAGGCCGGAGCGTGGTGATGGTCGGTGGTGCCGATAACGACAGCGTCGATTTTATCGCCTTCAGCGAGCAGCATTTCGCGGTAGTCAGCGTAACAGCGAGGCTCCAGTTTAATTTTTTCCGTAAGCATGGCCTTTGCTTTGTCGAGGTAGTTGGAATCCACGTCGACTATGGCCACGATGTTTTCACTCATGACACCGTTCACATCTTCAGCCGCTCGATTGGCGGTGCCGATGCAGGCGATGTTAAGCTTTTCCAGCGGGTTAAGAGATGGCTTAGCTTCAGAGTCAGAGACGTAGAGCGAAGCAGAAAGAGCAGCGGCGGAGCCAACAGCAGACGTGTGAAGGAAGGAGCGACGATTTTGCGAGGGCGTAGTAGCCATGGCGGGACCTTTAAAAGAAAGGCTGAAGAAGAGTGAAATCCGATACGAAAGACGTTGTCAGGATAAACAGAAGAGTCAGTGAAAAACAATCAAACAGTGAACAAACCGGGCGAGTCAGGAAGTAAGCCGATGGAAATCAGCATAGTACTAGGTCAGGGAATCACCGGTTCAACGCTCGCATGGTGTTTGCACTGGGCCGGTGATGACGTTCACGTGCTGGATCGCGGGCAACCAGAGACGGCGTCAGGAATCGCCGCAGGGCTGATCACACCGATCACAGGGCAGCGTTTAGTGAAAGCCGGAGATTTCGAGACATCGCGAATAATCGCAGAGACCTTCTACAAAAAAGTGGAAGCGATCGTGGGTCGACCGATTCTGGATCAGACACCGTCAGTGCGGACATTTAAGAACGACGAGGAACGAATATTCTTCCTTCAGGAACGTGTTCATCAATATGGCGACGACATCGAACTGGTCAGCAACGCAGACGGCCGAGTCGTCGGGTTCAGGATGCTCAAAGCCGCTCGGTTACGAGTACCCGATTATCTGTCCGCGACACGGGACTACTTCCAACAGCAGGGACGCTATCACCAACAACACGTGAATGTGTCGACAGATATTCAGCTGTTAACCGAAGGTGTCAAGGTGACCAGCGCAGGGCTGACCGGCACGCGAATAATTTTTTGCCAGGGTTATCAGGCAGAACCAAATCCATGGTTTCCAAACATACCAGATGCACCGGTTCGTGGTGAGATTATGAAGGTAAGGATACCAAGTCGGAAACAAGCGTCCGTCGAGCATCGCGGATACTGGCTGGCACCGTATCAGCCACAGGCATCAGCACAGGACAGCAACACCGACGAATATCTGATCGGTGCGACGTACGATCGAGTAAATCTGAAAGGCCCGGTGGATGATTCAGGGCAGAAGGAGTTAATGAAGGGACTCACGCAACTCACATCAGAAGAATTCACAGTGACCGGCCACTATTCGGCCGTCCGAGCGGGCACATCAAACCGTCAGCCAATCGTGGATATTCACAGTCAGCATCGGCAGTTGGCTATTCTTAATGGAATGGGATCTCGTGCGTCGCTGCTGGCTCCCGCGGCGGCAGTGGCGATGATAGAAAAACTCAAGAATCAAAACGGGGAAGAGAATCAAAACGCTGAGGAGACAGGCAGAAAGAAAGCGGTCTCACTGACGCACCTGGCTCACAGCATCATGCGACGAGCGATCCAGGCGGGTGACACGGTGATCGACGCAACAGCAGGCAACGGTTATGACACCATCTTCCTGGCGAGTTGCGTGACCGAAACCGGAAGGGTGCTGGCGATAGACGTTCAGCAGGCGGCTATTGAAGCGACAAAAGATAGACTGCAAGCAGCCAATGTCCAGCATATGACATTGCTGGCAGAAGATCACGCCCAGGTCCTGCAACGACTGAAGGAACAGTCGTTGCAGGTACGAGCAATCATGTTCAATCTTGGTTATCTGCCGGGCAGTGACAAACAGCACACCACCAACGCAGACACCACAACGTCTGCCATACTTTGTGGGTTGAAACTTCTGACATCAGGTGGCGTGATGACAGTGACAGCCTACCGCGGGCATCCAGGCGGGCAGGAGGAAGCGGCGGCTGTGGAACGCATCGCGAAGCAACAGACGCCGCCTCATATCAGTGTGGATATTATCCCAGGCTCAGTCGACAATCAGGAGTCACCGATCCTTTACGTTTTTAGAAGTCGTGATACCAACGATCGATAAAATCGGCCGATGAAATCCAGGTCAGCGGGATTACGGCATCGTCATCAGACGAATGCGGCGGTACTCCATCTGACCGCGGTCGCCTTCCAGACCGATAGGTCCAGTTTCAGGAACTTTGAAGGCCTCTTCAATCACTTCACCATTGCATGTGCAAAGAGCAGCGCCGTCCGTAACGACGATGATCAGTTCATTCCAGTCGCCGGTTTTGTAGTTTTTAAGATTCTTATACGGCCCGGCGAGGGGATAGTCGCGGCATTGCAGCTGCGGCTGGCGAATGAAAACGCCACTGTCGGCATTTGGAGTCGCACGAAACTCGAGCTTAAGCGTGAAATTCCCGCCAAACTCCTGTGTTGTGTACAGCTGTTGAACTCGGCTGCCTTCAGCCGGTGTGGTCACAATAAAGCGACCGTTCTTCGCCAGGTACCGACCATCCGGCGTCACGGTCTTCCCATCGTGGCCCCATCCTGTCAGGTCCTTACCATTGAAGAGACTCTCATAACCGGGTTCGACTTCAAAAGGATCCGTTTCCGTTTCTACAAAACCAAGAGTCGCCAGAATCGGTCGAAGAGCACCGGCCCACTTCACATATCCGATGGCGTTGGGATGCAGTAAGTCGGGCATTTCTTCAGCTTTGGCATCACCCTGTTCATTGGCAAACAACGACCACGTATCAACAACGGTGATTTGAGCATCACCTTTCACCGCCTTCATTATTAGCTGATTGATCTGTTTGATTTTATCCGCCGGCCGTTTCTTCGATTCGGAACTTGGAAACACCTGACACAGAATAATCGGCAACTCAGGATTATGTTTCTTCAGCCGGTCGATGATCAGCTTCACGTTGTCAGCAATCGTCTGCGGCTCGGCTTTTTCTTCAAGGTCATTTGTGCCCATCAGCATGACGACGCAGGAAGGGTTCAAAACCAGCACGTCTTTTTCGAGGCGAATCAGCATGCCGCGAGTTGTGTCACCACTGATGCCACGGTTTGCCACCCTCATCCCGGGGAAGGAACCCAGCAGATCATCGCCCCAGCCCTGAGTGATGGAATCGCCAAGGAACACTACAGCCTTCTGATCCTGCTCAGTTCGTTTTGACCAGGCAGCCCTTCGTTCGTTCCAGAGACTTTTGAACCAGTCATAGCGACGAATAGGTCCGGCACCCGGTAAACCGTCATCGGTGGCTGGCAATTCCAGGCCGGGGCGATCTTCCGCGGTTAATCGACAAGGCACAGCCAACAGAAACGCTGCCGCGAGGGCGACACAAAACCAGCCGGACCGGCGAGAAAGGATGAGTCTCATAGAAAAATGTTCCACAACAAAGAAAAGGCGGGAAGGATCAGGAGAGGAATCTAACAGGAAATCCGATGGCCACTATTCCCGAGTCAAAAACTCATGCAGATTCAGGACGATGGAACAAACACCCAGTCCACGCAGCCAATTCATCCGCATCAACACCTTCGAAAAGCCTTCTTTTGAAACAACATCAGGCTGAGGCGGAAACACGCCTGGTCCACCGATCCGGCGTTGCAGTAAACCACTGCACTGACTGACAAAGCGGCATCGCGAACCTGGTCTGAAGAAAATCGCAGCGGCATCTGGCGCGCCACAAGACGATTGAGAGGATCGACAGCCAGCAGCTCTGGCCGCATCAAGGATGACTGCCGATAAGTTGCGGACGTGACTATCGTACTTGTGTGCCGCTGTTCCCAGCCGCTAGGATCCCTATTGTGTTCAGGTGGTATTCAGAAGAATCATAAGCGTTGAAGGAGTTTCCGATGAGATCTCTGTTGCCTTTGTTTTGTCTTCTGGCTGGCGGACTGCCACTGGCCTGGACCATCGGGCTCGATGAGCCTACCGCATCCACGGTGGCTGTGGAAACTTTGCTTCCGTCCAGCAGTTTCGTGGTGATGACCTACGACGGAACCGCCGCTCATATGCCGGCCATCAAAGAAACGGCCGCGTGGAAAGCGTTGGAAGAAACGGAACTGACCGCTCGCCTGCTGGACCTTGGCCAGATGTTTATCTCAGCCACCGGAGAAGAAAACGGACTCCTGGCTCGCGAAGCCATCGAGCATCTTCGAACTCATGGGCTCTCGTTGGCGGGCAGTGCTTCCGGCAGTGGAGCTGGCCTCTCACCTTACGGTGTGCTCGTCATTCATCAAGCCGGCAATTTTCTGGAAAGACTGCAGCCGATGATAGAAGAGGCAGCCCGCAGTAACGGCGAAGAGATAAAACAGAAAACCATCGAAGGCCGTGATGTCGCCTTCATAGGGACCAATGTCGAAGACGTGGAAGTGAGCTGGTGGAATGAATCGGGGCACCTCGTCATCGGCGTGGGCCTTCAAGCCAGTGAGCAGATCATCGCCACGGCCGTTGGCAATACAGACAATATCACAAAGAATCCCCGATGGGCTAAGCTTCGAAAATCGGATCGTTATAAAGTGGACTCGCTGGCCTGGCTGGACCTCGGAAGTCTAATGGATCAGTTCGGGGACATGAGCCTTCCGCCGACACCCAACGGCGAAGTCATGACGGCGCGAGAAATTTC
Organism: Planctomycetaceae bacterium; assembly: GCA_041688565.1. Lineage (GTDB taxonomy): Bacteria > Planctomycetota > Planctomycetia > Planctomycetales > Planctomycetaceae > SXXK01. The sequence goes on along the minus strand of JBDNHX010000117.1, from coordinate 5,130 downwards.
GACACTTCTCGGTGTTCACAACATCCGGGAGATGACGATGCAGGCCGGGTATCAGGGAGCACAGACATGGAACGACACTCGTCTGAAAGCGGACGGTCCGCTGGCCGGTCTCGCGACCTTGCTTCAGCAGCGAACATTGTCGCTGGACGAACTGCCGCCGATGCCGAAGGGCACTTCCGGTTTTGCTGCCGCGACATTTGACCTGTATGGTGCCGTCGACACAGTGCTGCAGACTATTCGTCCAGTCATGCAGAAGACCGAACCTCGGGCGGAGGAACAACTGGACGAAGGCATCGCCCAGATGCATGAGATCTTTGGCGGCGATCCGAAAGAGGAGCTGATTGCCGGTCTTGGCGATGTCTGGTGTGTGTACGCAGATCCGGCGGCACTGCCGATACCGATCGGGTTTTCGCCGGTCGTGGCCGTCAGCGTAAAAGACAAAGGCGTTGTTGCGAGCGGTGTGGAACGCCTGATTGATCTGCTTCAGCAGCCGGGCAATCCGAACTTCACCATTCGAAAAAGCAGTAAAGACGGTCGCGAATTCTTCTCCTTCAACCTGTCCGGAATGCCTATCGTTCCGACCATTATGATTACGGAAAAATGGCTGGTGGGCAGCATTACGCCAGGATCGGCACAGTCAATGGCTCAGCGAGAACTTGGAAAACTTCCCTCGTGGAAGCCAACAGAACAGGTTGAAACCGCGCTGAAAGAACTGCCCCAGACGTACTCTTCAATCACCGTTTCTGACCCGGCTCCCACTTATCAGCAAGCTTTACAGTTCGCCCCGATGGGACTGAGTCTGTTGGAGCAGAACGTTCTGCCGAGCCTCGGAGGTGCCGTCGAAATGCCGTTCGGCGTTGAAGATCTGCCAGCGGCGGAATTGGTCACGGAGCCGATGTTTCCGAATGTCACAGTCGGATATTCGACCGAGAACGGTATCGGTTCGACGACTCGTCAGTCGGTACCTTCCAATCCGATGGGTAACGTTTCCGCGACAGTCGCCGTACCGGTGATGGTCGCACTTCTGCTGCCCGCGGTGCAGCAGGCTCGCGAGGCCGCTCGACGCACACAATCGAAGAACAACCTGAAGATGATCGGTCTGGCAATGCACAATTACCACGACACCTTCAATGAGTTTCCGAGGGGAACTGTTGCCAACGAAGATCTTGAACCGGAAGAACGTTTAAGCTGGGCGTATTCCATTCTGCCGTTTATCGAGCAGGTATCGCTCTATAAAGAACTCGATGGCAAACGCGGCTGGGAAGCAGAAGAGAATACTTTGGGATTGCAGACGGCCGTCCCGGCGTTTCAAAATCCGAGCCAGCCGGGGGCTCGACCCAATCCATCATCGGGTGATTATGTGGCGATGGCCGGCGTAGGTGAAGATGCCGCAACGTTGAAGTCGGACGATCCGAAAGCCGGTATTTTTGGATATGACCGACAGGTGCGATTTCGGGATATCACCGACGGAACATCCAACACCATCATGATCACCGATTCGTCAAAGCCGAATGTGTCGTATCTTGCTGGCGGCAAAGCCACCATTCGCGGCTTCAGCAAGTCGCCCTATCTGAATGGCCCCGACGGAATCGGCTCGCCACATACCGGCATCGTTCAGGTCGTATTGGCCGATGGTTCCGTGAGAGCCATATCGGTGAATACCGACGAAACCGTTCTTGAAGCGCTCGCAACAAAAGCAGGCGGAGAAGAGCTCGGCGATTTCTGACGCTCGGCCGCCGTTGGCCCGTGCCAAATCGTCATCAAAGTCTTCATCCGCCACTCGTCCTTCTCCCCCGCGGGGGAGAAGGTGGCCGTCAGGCCGGATGAGGGGGTGTCACGCGGCCAGAGAACATACAACGACGAGCAAGGACGACACCGCTGCCAGCTTGTCACTATCAGGCAGGCAGTCGCCCAGTTTTTCATCCGCAGCAAATACTGGTTGAACACCACCAACCAGTCATACGACGCGGCAACTTCAAATCACAGCCGGATCTGAAGGACCGCCTGCTCGATTTCATGACCTGGTTCAGGTTTTTCGCTTTACCAGCCTGGCAGCAGAACGGGCGACGGTCTTGGTTCTTGCAGCAACTTTCTTTGCCGTCGGCTTTTTCTTGTCCGTAGACGTTGCCAGGACAACAGGCTGTTTCTTACCAGCCGTCTTCTTTCCGGGCTTTTTCGGTTCGGCCTTTTTACTCTTCTTCGCCACCGGGGATTTGACGACGCTCTTTTCTGGTGGAACTTTCTTAGCCGTGGTCTTTTGTTTCAGGGTAAGCCTGGTTTTGGCAGGACCGTCGGCCGCCTTGGGGGACGAAGCTTTCTTTGGACTGGATTTCTTTTTGTTTGGTGCATCGGCTGCCAGTGTGCGGCTGCTCTCAAGTTCAATTCCGAACAGCTCGGAAAGATCCAGCGTACCCAGAGGACTGGCCGCAGCCGTCGACAGTTCGCGATCCAGATTGCCAGCAGCGATGGCCTGCGAGACCAGATCCTGATGATCGACGCCACGCAACAGGAACAGCAGTTCCGGCTGACTGTCCAGTCGCGCGGCGACTCCATACATGACCGCCGCCAGATGTTTGCAGCACGACGAATAGTCGGGGCAACTGCACGACATCCGGATCTCTTGTGGCAACGGGAAAAGCCCGGTCTGAGGATCCGTCAATCGCTTCATCACACCATCGGAAAGTTTACCCGACAGCAGGTCCAGCAGCGAATCAATCGATTGACTGCAGTCGGACCGAATAGATTTCCACCGCTTTGAGTCCAGCTCAGTGATATCTATTTTTACAGTGTAGGGATGAGAGCCCGCGACGATGGCCTCAATTTTCCTGTGCTTGACAATCAGATCCACCACTGACCCATTGCGAAGATAGGTTGCACCTCGAGGCAGGCGGTTTGAAAAATCCTGATACGCTGTCAGATTATCACACCAAGCCTTGCCCCAGAACGTCTTCGCGATCGTTCGTCCCTGCAGCTTGACGGGAGCGGGTTCTCGCTTCTGTTTCTTCGCCAGTTGTGCGGCCAGTCTTACGGCCTGATTGACCTTTTGCCCGACCGGAACATAGGGTGCCCAATCGTAACGTCCCCAACTCATAAGAAATCCTTTTCAAAACTACGGCCGCTGAAGTTACAGGCGGGGATACTGTGGAGCAGGCTCAGCACTACGTCAATGCTGGGCGGTTTGTTTTTCCGGGTGGGACAGGAGTCTGCACCGCCGCGAGTTCAGACTCAATCGTCCAGCATCGCCCGAGTGACATCCAGAGTTACAAACTTCAGCAGCTCTGAATCACTCATCTCCGTCAGCAATCGCTCGCCTCCTTCGCCCAGAACGCCATCGGCAAGGCTTTGCTTATCACGAATCATCTGGTCGATGCGTTCTTCCAAAGTCCCCTTGCAGACGAATTTGTGAACGAGCACATTTCTCTTCTGGCCGATTCGATACGCTCGGTCCGTCGCCTGATTCTCAACGGCCGGGTTCCACCAGCGATCAAAGTGGACAACGTGGGAGGCGGCCGTCAGATTGAGTCCTGTGCCACCCGCTTTCACGGAAATCACGAAAAAGGGGACGTCGTCACGCTCCTGAAACTGCCTGACAAGATCCTTTCGTTTGGCCACAGGGACAGCACCGTGCAGGACAAGACCGGGCTTACGAAACACGCCTGCCAGGAACTCCGCCAGGGGTTCGCACATCGATTGAAACTGCGTGAAGACCAGCAGTTTTTCCTGACGTTCACAAATGGGTTCGCACACCGTCCGCAGACGCAGAAACTTGCCGCTGTCCGCCGGATCAAACGCCTTCTGATCAAGAAACTGATCCGGATGATTACAAAGCTGCTTCAGCCTCATCAGCATCGACAACACAAGGCCCTTTCGCTGGATGCCGTCAGAATGTTTCAATTGCTTTTCAACGTCGAAGATCAGCTTTTCGTAGAGCACCGCCTGTTTCTTCGACAGCCCGCACTCCACCGTGACCTCTGTCTTGTCCGGAAGATCGGGAACAATTCCAGGGTCCGTTTTCATGCGGCGCAGAATGTAAGGTCGCACCAGTCTTCGCAGCGAAGAAACGGCTCCGGAATTCTGGCTCTTTGTCATGTTCTTCAGGAAGTCCCGGAACTGTTTCACGGTGCCCAGCAAACCTGGAACGCAGAAATCAAACAGCGACCAAAGATCGCCCAGTTGATTTTCCACGGGTGTCCCGGTCAGGACAATCCGGCCGGAGGCTTTGAGTTTTCTGACCGACCTGGACTGTGCGGACCCTGCATTCTTAATGGCTTGAGCTTCATCCAGAACAACCATTTTCCAATGGACATCCAATGGCCATGTCGAACGACGGACGAGCGTATAGGTGGTGATGACCACATCGTAGCCAGCCAGTTCAGTGGCCGGATTTTTGGCAATCCGATCCAGCGTTGCGGCGTCGCATTCGGATCGATGAGCCAGAAAGACTTTCAGCTGCGGGGCAAATCTGTCCAGTTCCTGTTTCCAGTTGCCAATCAGTGATGCAGGGACAATCAGCAGAAACGGAGCCGCTGAGTGACTTTGCTTTCCACCAGATTTCTTTCCGGATGTGGTCGAGGTTCCGGAATCCTTCAGCCGCACGATCAGGTCGATTACCTGAATTGTTTTTCCCAGCCCCATGTCATCGGCCAGACACGCACCCAGTCCCAGCTGCGTCATGAACCACAACCAACGCACACCGTCCGCCTGATAAGGTCTCAAAGTCGCCTGCAGACCGGCTCCCGGTTCACAACCCTGAATGCCGTTGGGATCACGGATTTGTTGAAGCACTTCTGTGAGCCACTTGCCGGATGTCACCGACGACCATTGCAAGACATCGTCCGAAACAGATCCTGTGGCCTGCAACGGAGTACCGGCCAATAAACGCATGCCTTCAAGGAACGAGATCCCATCAGCGTGTTCCTCCTGAAGCTCCTTCCACTGTTTAAGGGCCTCCGTGAGCTTCTGCTGATCGACCTCCACCCACTTCCCACGCAGCAGCGTCAGACCGTCGGTCGCTGCCATCAGCTGTTGACGTTCTTCTTCGGTGAGTGGTGTGCCATCAACCGCCAGACTGGCGGAAAAGTCGAGCAAACTGTCGAGACCCACCGCGCTGGCTCGTTGTTCGCCAATGCG
>JBDNHX010000116.1:0-13821 GCA_041688565.1 Planctomycetaceae bacterium | reverse complement strand
TCCGCGAGTTCAACATGGATGTCGGTCACGGCTTGCTCGAAGTCGAAATTGTCATCGATTTCCGGTGGCGCAACCGGAACATAGCGGCCCGGTGTAAGACTCCAGTCGGCGGCTGCGATTTCTTTTCGGTTGACCAACTTGACGAGTCCAGGCACCTCGATCAATTCCGCATCCGGGAAACGGGACAGCAGCCAGTGGGCCTGTCTCTCGAAGTAGGCCGCAGACTGGAGTTGCTCCACAACACCTTTCCGCCGGGTGTCGAGTTCTTTTTCCAGCCGACCGATTGCTCGGCTGTCCCATGTGTCATGCTCTTTGGCACTGGCGTCCTTTTCAGCAACGTCCACGATCCGCGTCGTCAGCTTGAAGACGAGGTCGATGGTCTTCACCAGATCCCGACAGGCAGTCGCAAGCGTGTCGAGTTCTGTAAGCAGTTTCTTCTGAGCGGCCAGTCGCTTTCCCTCACCCCGGCCCTCTCCCAGAGAGAGAGGGAGAAGTTTTGGTTTCTTCCAGTCTTTCGCAATCCGTTTGTTGAGTTCATCCAGCTCGTCAAAGCAGGCTTTGGCTGCGTCGTCTCGTTTCCCGAGGTTTCCCTGAGTGGCGAATTCTTCGACAGCGTTTTCAGAAACGGTGCGGTCGCCGCTTTGATCGCATCGTAAGACAAACGGAACTCAGCGGATTTCTCTGTGATGGCCGCCGCTTCAGTGAGCGTACGTTCGAGGTATTGCTGAACCAGTCCCACGAAGCGATCCGATTCGCCCCGATACAGCCAGACAATGGCGGTCAGGTTCTGCTGTTGCTCGGGCGTGAAGTCGTAGATCTTGCGAGTGACTTTGCGAAAGATGTTTCTCACATCGATCATCAGCACCTGATCGCGACGTTCCATTGGCTTGCCCTTGTCAAAGAACCACAACTCACACGGCACGGCACGGTACGGGAGTAAAAGAAGTTGGAGCGAATGGAGATCATCACGTCCACATCGCCAATTTCCACCAGTTTGCGGCGAACGTCCGCTTCGCCATGCCCCGCACTGCTGGCTTGTGACGACATTACAAATCCGGCTCGACCGGTCTTGTTCAGGTAGCTCCAGAAGTATGAGATCCATAGGATGTCTTCCAGCAGGTTGCTTTCAAATTTGGTGTATTCCCGCGGAAGCTGGCCTCGAAGCGGTTCAAAATCTCGCTCGATGGCATCCATCGCGGCAACCAGCGCGGCACCGAGGTCGACGCCCGTCGGCAGTTTCACAAGTTCGTCGAACTGTGCTTCCTTCGCCAACATCAGGGCTCGACGCTTTTTGAAGTCCGCCATTGTCAGCGGCCGCTTCGGCATTTTCCCCGCCGCCTGATCCACTCGAATCAGCCGAAAGGCATCTCTGTAACGATTGGTCGCATGGGCCAGAAAAATGATGCCGAGCACCGGCATGCAGTACTCACCGGCGGTCAACTTGGAGTTGGCACGCAGATTGTCCGCAGGCGGAACCCAACAAACCGATTGAATACTGATCGACAGTAATCGAAATCGCTGGTAAGGGAGGGAGCGTTCCATCTCCAGCACGAGAATTGCCCGGCATCAGAACTGAACTGCGAGTGAAACAGACGAAATCTGCGGTGGATGCAGCAGCCTGTTTCCTTTTTCCGGAAATCATTGGGAAGGATTCTTTGTCACGGAGCATGAAGGTCGGAGGCGACAGAATAAACTCTCGTGCACGCTGATGCCGATTCAAGAGGTCCTGTGATCTGCGGATTTGTTGTGTGACAGACGGAGTCATCGTACAGCGGACTGGCATGATTGCCTGAATTGCTGTCGCTGTTTGATTCGCTCGGCTGGAGCATGCAGATTTGGTTTGGAGTGGCTGTCTATGGTCGGCCGGGAAACCATGAGTTGGTGTTCCGTGAGAAATCTGCTGGGAAGTTCTGGATGATTATTTTGTTTGAAATGGCTGTGGTGCCGCTGATTGCATGGTACAAACTGGAAGCTGGTTTCGGTGCGGGCGTGGCTCCATAGGCGGGTGTTGATATAATGCTTTCTCACAACCCGACACGTCAGTGAGGGATCAAGTTGCCGCGTGTTTCGACCACAATCCCTCGCTGACGCGGCGGGTTAGGATGAAGTCAACAACCCGATCGCGGGATCGCCTTAATGCCTTTCGACCAGTGGCGGGATCGCTGAATCCTGATGATGCTGCGGCCCTTCATCCTTTGATCTCGGAACAGGAAACATTCTGATGGCGTCTCTTCGGGAACAATCGTTCAAAACATGGGTTGCCGTTTGCTTGCTTCTTCTGAGCGGTTCCGATGTGAAGGCTCAATCGGATCTGCCGGCCGGTTTGTTTTTCGAAGCGTATCCGGATCGCATCAGTGTGGTTGCGGGTGACCAGTTGGCGTTTCATACGTCGACGACGGCTGCCGAGTATTCATTGGAGATTGCTCGCGTCGGGGCGAAGCGGGAGGTCGTGTTTCAAAAGTCCGGGATTCCGGGTGGCGGCGCACATGCGATCCCGGAAAATGCGAGCGCCAACGGCTGTGGCTGGCCGGTGAGTTTTCAGATGCCGGTGCCGGCCGAATGGAAGTCCGGCTATTACTCGGCCGTGTTCAAAGTCACGGATGGCGGTGGAAAATTTGTCGGTCGAAATCGACGCACGGCTGAGATGGAATCTTTCTTCATCGTCAGGCCGTCGAGCTTCGACAAGAACGTGAAGATCCTGCTTCAGCTCGCGACCAACACGTACAACGCCTACAACAACTGGGGCGGCAGCAGTCTGTATGCCTACCATGGCCGGGCGAATTTGCAGGGACATCGTGTCTCGTTTCAGCGACCACAAGGCAGCCTGTTCCCGAACTGGGAACAGCCGTTCATTGCCTGGGCCGAATCAAACGGCTACGCGATCGACTATTGTGCCAATCAGGATCTGGAAGAACGGCCCGAGCTGCTGGAACATTACTCGCTGGTTCTAAGCGTGGGGCATGATGAATACTGGTCGTCCGGCATGCGAGATCGTCTGGAAGCGTACATTGCCAAAGGCGGCAACGTGGCCTTCTTCAGCGGGAATACCTGCTGCTGGCAGGTGCGTCCGGAAGAAAACGGGCAGGCTTTGACGTGCTACAAACAGTCGTTCAATTCTGATCCACTTTTCAAAACGAATGACCATCGATTGCTCAGCACAACATGGAGTCATCATCTGGTGAAGAGGCCGGAGAACCAGCTGACGGGTGTCGGCTTCCTGTTTGGCGGCTATCACAAAAGTCATGGCCAGTTCATGGACGGCAACGGAGCTTACACAGTTCATCGTCCTGATCATTGGCTGTTCGCGAATACCAGTTTGAAATCAGGCGATGCATTCGGCGGGATGCACACGATCGTCGGCTATGAATGTGACGGGTGCGAACTGGAATGGAAAGACGGCAAGCCGTTTCCGACGCATCGAGACGGGACCCCAAAGTCGTTCGAGGTACTGGCAACGTGTGAAGCCAAATGGGCTCCGGACGACTGCGAATGGTACGATCAGTGGGAAAAAGGTCGAGTCGGCGCGGCCTGCCTTGGTGTCTATACCAATACTGGCACCGTCTTTACCTGCGGATCTACCGACTGGGCTCACGGGCTTCGCGGTGGTGATGCCGTCGTCGAACAGATCACCAGAAATGTGCTTGCGAAGTTGGCACCTTAACATTGTGCGGCTTTTGCGATAAAAGACGTTGCTGGTAAATCGTGAAACGCAATGGGAAAGAGATCATGAGCACAGGGTTTGGAATTGTCGGCACGGGAATGATTGCCCACTTTCATGCGAAGGCCATTCAGGCCATGAAGGGCGGTCGCGTTGTCGCGTGCTTCAATCAGAATGTCGATAAAGCAAAGGCGTTCGCGACCGAATATGGCTGCAAAGCGTACTCGACACTGGACGAACTGCTCGCCGATCCTGAAGTCGGTATTGTCACCATCTGCACTCCCAGTGGGGCTCATCGAGATCCCGCGATTGCTTCCGCTGCGGCGGGTAAGCATGTGGTTGTGGAAAAGCCGCTGGAGATTACTCTGCAGCGATGTGATGACATTATCAACGCGTGTGAGAAGCATGGCGTGATGCTCTGCACGATTTTTCCGTCACGGTTTAGTCCGGCGAATGTGGCACTGAAAGCGGCCATCGACAGCGGACGATTTGGCCGCATCACGTTGGCTGACACTTACGTCAAGTGGTGGCGAACTCAGGAATACTATGACGGCGGCGGTTGGCGCGGCACGTGGGCTCTGGACGGCGGCGGCGCTTTTATGAATCAGGCGATTCACAACGTCGACCTGCTGAGCTGGCTGATGGGCGACGTGGCGGAGATCGCTGGATTTACGGGCACGCTGGCTCATGAACGGATCGAAGTTGAAGATGTCGGCGTGGCCTGTCTGAAGTTTGCCAACGGAGCGATCGGTGTGATGGAAGCGACTACAGCCGCGTGGCCAGGGCTGCTCAAGAAAACAGAAATTCATGGCAGCCGGGGAACTGTGATCGTAGAACAGGATTCGATTCTGCGCTGGGAATTTGCCGACGAAAAATCTGAAGACGCCGAGATCCGTGCGAAATTTGGTGCGGGGTCTGCGACTTCGGGAGGTGCGTCGGATCCGAAGGCGATTTCCTTCGTCGGGCATCAGTTGCAGCTTGAGGATTTCGTCGAGTCTATCGTGACGGGTCGCAAGCCGCGGGTGGACGGCGCGGAAGGCCGAAAGAGTGTGGAGATCATTCTCGCCATCTATGAAGCGGCAAAGACCGGCCAGACGCAGAAGTTGGCGAAGTAGCCGGGTAAATGGTCGATCTGGGACAGATTGGCCTCCGAGAAGCCGCTTCCGTGTGAAGAATGATCGAATTCTGCGGGGTTAAGGAAATCTGTCCCGCGAGCGGCTACCATTCCGCGTATCCCGAACGAACCAGGTCGGGGATTCTTAGAGAACAACTCACGAAACGCAGTCATGACTGACACAAAGTTGACCATCGCACGAAATCCGACTCGCAGGATCGCCGTCGGAGACCGCTTCATCGGCGGTGACGCCCCGATTGCCGTTCAGAGCATGACGGCGACCAAGACGACTGACATCGATGCCACCGTTCGGCAGATCAATGATTTGGTCAATGCCGGGGCGGATGTTGTCCGAGTAGCCATCGACAATCAAAAAGAAGCCGAAGCGTTGATGGAAATTCGGCGGCAGGTCAAAGGCAATCTGTCCGTTGACCTGCAGGAGAATTATCGCCTGGCCGAGGTGATCGCTCCTTATGTTAACAAGATTCGATACAACCCCGGTCATCTTTACCACCATGAGCGATCCAAGCCGTGGCAGGAGAAAGTGAAGTATCTGGTCAAGGTCGCTCAGGACAATGACTGCGCGATGCGAGTTGGCGTGAACTGCGGCTCGGTCGATCCGGACGTGAAGTCGAAATTCGACGAGCACGATTCGATTTCGCCGATGCTGGAAAGTGCGTGGGAGCATTGCAGCCTTCTCGACGAACTTGGCTTTGAACGGTACTGCGTGTCGTTGAAGGATTCAGATCCTCAGAAGGTGATCGAGGTCAATCGTCGCTTTGCGGAGAAGCGGCCGGACGTGCCTCTTCATCTGGGAGTGACGGAAGCCGGCATGCCGCCGGATGGGATCATCAAAACCAGAATTGCGTTTGAACAGCTGATCAGCCGCGGTATCGGCGATACGATTCGCGTGTCCCTGACCGTGGCCAACAATCGCAAGGCGGAAGAGATTGTTGCCGGTCGAAAAATTCTGGACGACATTGCCGCCGGGCGAGTCCGCAGTTTTGTCGATTACGGACTGAAGACGCTGAACATTATCAGTTGTCCAAGCTGCTCTCGAGTGGAGAACGAAGCGTTTATCGAACTGGCCGAGCAGGTTCGCGAGATGACTCGTTACGCCGAAGATCACAAGATCACGATTGCCGTCATGGGTTGCCGAGTCAACGGGCCTGGCGAAACCGATGACGCAGACCTTGGGCTATGGTGCGGCCCGACTCATGTGAATCTCAAGCGAGGCAAGGAAAGTGTGGGTGCCTTCCCTTACGATGAAATTTTGCCCAAACTGCGTGTCGAACTGGATCAACTGATCGCTCGACAGAGCAAGTAAAACAGAGCACTGGTTAAACATGATTCGTCGCGGCGCGCGGACGAGATGGGAGCTTCCTCAGGGCAATCGGCTGGCAATCTGGCAGAAGATTACGCCACCGCAGTTGTTCGTGGCTTCCTTTGCTCTACTGGTCCTCATCGGCGCAGCAGGCTTCAGGCTGATCCCGGGGCTCTGCGCTGGGGAGTCATTCACCTGGCTGGACGCGATCTTTATGTCCACAAGCGCCGTCTGTGTGACGGGGCTGGCCGTTGTGGACCCAGCGAATTTCCTGAGCTTTCAGGGCCAGGTCTTTCTGCTTCTGCTGATTCAGCTCGGTGGGCTTGGCATCCTGACATTTACCAGCCTGATCATAGCCGCGCTTGGAAAACGATTGTCGCTGCGTGAGGAGTCGCTTTGTATTTTTACCGCCGACACGAATCTGCATTTGACCGCAGGTCAAGTCACGATGAACATCGTTCGGTACACGCTGATCTTCGAACTGACAGGCGCCGTATTGCTGTATGGATTCTGGGTGCCGACTCTGGGATGGCAAGGCGCAGTTTGGCCCGCGATCTTTCATTCTGTCAGCGCTTTCTGCAATGCCGGTTTTTCGACCTTTTCTGACAGCCTGATCGGATTTCAGCAGGCGCCCATGGTGTTGTTAACATTCATGAGTCTGATCGTGATGGGAGGACTTGGCTTTCTGACACATGAAGAGTTATTGCAGATCTTCCGATCGCGGCGCGCAAAGCGCGCCTATCGACTGTCACTGCAAAGCCGCATTGTGATCACAACGACGATCGCGCTGATCGTTGTCGGTTGGATTCCGTTGACGTTTTTGGAATGGGACCGAACTCTGTCGGATTTGCCAGTGCATCATAAACTTGTGAATGGCCTGCTGATGAGCGTGACCAGTCGGACGGCTGGCTTCAACTCCATCGATTATGCCAAGGCGGGCGACAGTTCCAATCTGGTCACCATGCTGCTGATGGCGGTCGGTGGTTCGCCGGGTTCAACGGCTGGCGGTATCAAGACCACAACGGTGGCGTTGATCTTGATTCTGGCCTGGTCGCGGCTTCGCGGTCAGGAAGCAACAACTGTCTGGTACCGAACAATCCCCGAAGAAACATCCGCGAGGGCTGTGGGCTTGTTCACAATTGCTGCGGCTGTTTCGCTCGTCGGAATTCTGCTGCTGACAATGTCCGAAGGCCACCTCAAGCCGGATGGAAGCGTGCTGACCGAATGCATGTTCGAAGCCATCAGTGCGTTTAATACAGTCGGCCTGTCCATGGGAATCACCGGCAAACTTTCGGTTGTCGGAAAATGGATCACGATTCTGCTCATGTTTTTTGGGCGTGTCGGCCTACTGACTCTTGCAGCGGCCTTGACTGTTCCACGAACGGGCGCTAAAGATTTTCGATATGCGTATGAAGATGTTGTGGTGGGGTAAGCTATGAAACGGTTTGTTGTCGTTGGTTTGGGGAACTTCGGTTCCAGCGTGGCAGAATCCCTGTTTTCGCAGCGTCATGAAGTGCTTGCGATCGACATGAATGAGGAGTCCGTCGATCGCGTTGCGGCATACGTTTCGCGAGCGGCCGTGGGTGATGCCAAGAACATTCACACTCTCGAGAGACTGGGTGTGAAAGGCGCCGATGCCGCTGTTGTCAGCACTGGCGACGATATCACGGCCAGCATTCTGACCACGATGGCTCTGCACGACCTTGGAATTCGTGAGGTCTATGTCAAAGTGATTTCCCGTGACCATGCCCGAGTCATGGAACGTATGGGTGTGTCCGAAACCATTTTTCCGGAGCGTGAGTCGGCACTGAGTCTCGGCAAGCGGATGTCTGGTTCCGGGCTGCTGAACTATGTGTCCATTGGCACGGGTTTCAGTATTCAGGAAATGGGCGTGCCTTCCATCTGGAACGGCAAGACCCTGCGAGCTCTTGCGCTGCGGCAGAATTACGGTATCACGGTCGTGGCGATTCACGATGTTCTTTCGGACCAGATGTCATTCACTTCCGACCCCGATACTGTGCTTAAGGAATCGGACGCTCTGATCGTGGCCGGCAACGATGAAGACCTTGCTAGGGCAGCCGAAATCATTTGATGGGCAGCTGTTCCAGGCGGTCCCCTGCCCTCGCAGTTTATGGTTCCGGTGAGCACAGGAACGCGTCCAGACACCGCTCTGCGGAAGGGTGCAGTCACGGACGCTTCTGCCGGAAAGGACTTTCGCCGCCAGGCGAACCGTGTAGCGGCCACATGTTGAGCAACGGCAAGGCGTGCTTGAACGCTGGACAATTGTTGGGGTTCTGTCGAAGTCCACGACCCGACATCCCAGCACCGGTTGCACACAAGGTCGCGGCAAGCCGCGAAGTCCTCCTCGGCAAGGAGGACCTACCGATATCCGCGACTGCACCCCTGCGGAGTGATCGAGCGCGTGGCGCTTGTATTCATTGCCGCAACGGACAATCCTTTGCAGTCCCGCCACTCGAGACCCAACGAGTTCACCGCCGAACGTTCTGCCTCATGCTCGATCACAGCCTGTTTTCTTCGCCGGAGCTGGAAATGCCAATCACATCGCGCCGCCGTTTTCTGGCCTCATCAATCTCTGTCAGCACCATGCTGCTGACCTCATCCGCCTGGGCAGATGAAAGCCAGGCTGACAAGCGGAATCCCGCAGAACCCATTATCGACATCCATCAGCACACGACTTATCGCAGAGAGCGACGAGCGCAATCAGCGGCGTCACAATGATTCCAAGGACGGAAGCAAAGATCACCTTCACAGTCAGAAACGTAGTGGTCGGAATTGTAGTGCCGGCGACCTGAGACCATGTCAGGCAGACTGGAATCGAAAGAACAATTAGCCCTGTCAGCCCGCACTTGGTGGCCCGCCAGAACAGGGAGCCTCGATAAAATCTCACCCAGCGCGGCACGTCTTGACGGGGAATGCTGGCAACGAGTCCCCTCGCGGCCTGCCCACGGACGATTGGCGTTGCGATCAGACACGTGATCGCCGGAAGCAGGTAGCACGTGCCAATGAAATCTGAGACCGCTCCTTTGTCCAAAGCCCAGGTAACGACGGACGGCTGATTTCGAAACGTCAGCCAGCCCAGAAAGAGCGGGATGGTGACATTGAAGAAGATTGGAATGAGTGCCTGACCAATCACCAGATATCGAAGCACGCCCGGTGGCAGTTTCATCAAACAACTCTTTCCGCAGCGGGATCTGCTGGATCGGGGGATGGTGTCTGACCAAGGGCGTCCAAAATGTACTTCTGAAAAGCATAGATGCGTTCTTCACGAGAACCAATGACGCCAGGATGGCGGCTACGTTCCAGGCCCTTCTGCTGAGAAGCGTAGACATCCAGATCCTCATTATGAACCTGCAGCGTTTTGGCTTTCGCAAATTGCCACGCCAGCCAGGCGATAAGACTCGCCAGCGGGCCGCGACGAGTCCCTCGAATGGCGAAGAACCGCATCCGAATTCGCACGGTCGTCGGCGACGTCGGAACGTACATCAAAGCATAGTTGATCGTATCCGTGGAGACCAGAACGGTATTCGGATGAATGTGTCTGTGACGATACTGAAACTCGGGCTTGCCACCCAGCCATTGGTTCAGACGCGCCTGCAACTGCTCCATTCTGGAATTCGCGTCAAACGTCATGCCCGTGTAAAGATGGTGAAGCAGGTGGCTGATCTGCTCTTCGGGCGGCAGCTGGTCACCAAAGAACTTCTGATGCAGCGCCGTCACATGATACGACTCCAGAGTATTCTCCACCGGCACCTTCCAGTTGCACTGGCAGTCGTATTCCCACACATGTGTCATCTTCCACATGGGAGCGGAAAAAGCTCGCTCCGTTTCGTCAAAGAAGGGACTCAGCCATTCGCGAAGTGAGGACGCGGCGAAATTGAGACAGACAAATAGCAGATCGCCACACGCTTCGACTCGAAAATTCTCCAGACGTGAATTTTCACGATCCCACGGACGAAAACATTTGGCCTCCGGGATCTTTGCTGTTCGGCCGTCATCGTCGAACTCCCAGCCGTGGTACTGGCATCGCAACTTCGGTTGATTGCCGCCTGATGCAGCCGTCAGCAGGCAGTGCCGATGCGAACAAATGTTTTCAAACGCCAGAAAACGTCCCTGAGAATTTCGCAAAAGCAAAGGACGACCGAAGAGCTCCAGAGTCAGAAAATCGCCATCTTTCGGAAGCTCGGATTTTGCAGCAATGAATTGCCATGCGGGAAGAAAAAGATGTTCCAGCTCCAAACGGTGTTGGCGTTCCGTGCAGTAGTGCTCGGGACTCAGCAGATATCGCAGGGAATGCTGATGAATGAACATAGCGAGCCATTGTGTGAATGAGAATGAGACGCCAGAGAATTGCAGAAGGTCGGGGAACTTCTCACACGCAGCCCGACACGATCCTGCTGTCCAGACAAAAGCGACTGACAAAGATAGATCAACTTCGAAGGACGCCGTGTTCCAGCGCGAAAGCTCAGCTCAATCTCACTCGGCAGTATTTCTTCTTACCAGCCCAGACCAGCAGGCCATCGGTCACGGGAATCTGCTGATCGTGAGATGTGATGGTGGACTTGTCTTCGCCCAGTTTTGCACCGCCGCCCTGGATCAAACGTTTGGCTTCGCCACCGCTGGGGCACAGATTGAGAGTCGTCAGAAGTTTCGCCGCGGTCATCATTCCGTCCGTGAGCAACGACGGATTGAGTGCTACATCGGGAATGTCGGTCGGAAGCGATTCGCCGCCAATTTCTGCCTGCCAGCGCGCTGCGGCGGCCTCGGCGTCAGCGGCGGAGTGGTACTGCGTGATCACCAGTTTGGCGAGTGTCACCTTGGCGATCTTGAGATGACCGGCGAGCAGGCTGTCGACTTCCTCCAGGGGAACTTCCGTCAGCAGTTCGAAGAACATCTTCATCACGCCGTCCGGCAGCTGCATGAACTTCTTCATCATTTCGTACGGCGCTTCGCTGATGCCGATATAATTGCCGAGACTCTTTCCCATGCGGCGAATGCCATCCAGTCCGACAAGAATCGGTGACATGACGGCGATCTGCTGATTCAAATTTTCTTGAGCCTGCAGGTCACGGGCCAGCATGAAGCTGTAAAGCTGTTCGGTGCCACCCAGTTCGACATCCGATTTAATCTCAACGCTGTCCCAGGCCTGCATGACGGGGTACAGACATTCGTGCAGGAAGATCGGCTTCTCTTCACGGTAGCGTTTTGCGAAGTCGTCACGAGTCAGCAATTGCGCAATCGTGACGCGTCCACACAGCGACAGCACATGGGCAAACGACATTTTGCCGAACCAGTCGCCGTTGCGATGCACTTCGGCTCGCGACATGTCGACAACTTTACCAACCTGTTCCAGATAGGTTTTTGCATTGGTTTCGACTTCGGCTTCCGTCAGCCGTTTACTGCGTGCTTCATCGCGTCCGCTGGGATCACCCACCAGCGCCGTGTAGTTGCCGATGATGATGACGGCCTGATGTCCGAGGTCCTGAAACTGACGCATCTTTCGCAGCGGCACGGTATGGCCCAGATGCACGTCGATTCCGGTTGGGTCGATGCCGTACTTGATCCGCAGCGGCATTCCAGTGTCCCTGCTTTGCTGCAGTTTCTTGCGCAGTTCATCCTGCGGCACAATCTTTTCAATGCCGCGGGCGATGATTCGAAGCTGATCTTCAACGGGTAGAAAGGACGAGGTCATTGGCGAAATTTTTCACTGCTGGATCAGAAAGGAACGGTCGACCGGCGGACTTTAGCAAATCAGAGACGGTTCGCCACGGGAAGTTGTGTCGGCGGGGCGACGGGAAATCGGAGTTTGGATCACAGCATGGCGAGAAGTGCGAGCATCATATTGAATCCGTTGAAAAGAAAATGCACGATCATGACAGTGATGTAACTGCGGCGGCGGAGATACGTGTATCCCAGTGCAAACGCGAGGGGCACAAGGGCCAGGGAGTCCGGGAAACCGTGCGCAAGAGCGAACAGCATAGACGACACCGTGAGAGCAATCATTGGGTAACCAAGCTGAGCAATGCCTCCCAGAATGACCACTCGAAACTGCAGCTCTTCGACCAGGGGCGCAAGAAATACGGCCGTGAGCAGGATGAGAGATAAAACAGTCACCCCAACGTCGGATTTCATCATCTCAAGAAACGGATGCTGATCAGGCTCCTCGCCCATTAAGCCCACCGTGAGCAACACAACGATGATCCGAAGAATGGCGGTTGGCAAGTAGGCCGCAAGAAACACCTCGCCGGCAAAACGCAACTCTGCCCAGAATGAAAACGGCTCATCCGGCTCCCCTGCGATTCCCACTTCAGAGGCCCCGAGTGTTGATGTCAGAAAAGATGGCGAATCGTCCGCACCTGGATTCCCAAACGTGGATTCCCCGACCGCGAACGGCCGAGGTTGCTGGGCCACGGCACTTCGACCGTCCAGATCGGGCCAAGCCGAGTTCGATGCGAATCCTCCGAAATCCCGCAACGCGGCAGCGGCTGCTGATGAGACACGCGCTGCCGTTTCCGTGAGATAAAATCGACCGCGACTGCTTGCCGCAAAGACGACAAATCCGAACACCAGAAAAAGAAATGCGTCCATGATGACTGTTTGCACAAGCGCACGTTTCATCGCTTCCGGTGTCAGTCTGGGCTCATCATCACGATCGGCCTTCTCGGGATTATCGCCCGATGATGGATCGGCCCCCGACTGCTGACCGCCTTTTGCTTCGGCCGAGGCCGCTGCGTTATCCGTCGATTCAGGAGAGCCTGCGGACGCAGCTTCCTCTGCAACAACCCCGGCTGGAGGTGGGATGACGGGCGTCACGAGTTTATCTTCCAGAGAAACCAGGCCCATCATAAGCAGCATCAGGAGCGACAAGCCGATGGCTACAATTGTCAGGACAGCCGGGACTCGCAAAATACCTCGCCGAGCCGCTGGCAGAGCATGGCCCGTTTCACGAATTCGAGTGGCCCAGACCACCATCATCGCCAGGCTTCCCGCCATCACGGATAAGACCATCAGACCAGACAGCATCTGACCGGCCGACACTTCTTCAGCGGCCGCAGCCTCGGCTTGTGCTAAAATCGGGATCAGGAACCACGACATTAAAGAACCCATTTTCAAATCCAGGTGCTCTCGTTGAATCCAGGGACTTTCATCGATCCCCAGCCAGAATTCCAGCAGTGGGGTTGAAGCAAACGTCAGGCCACCGCGAGGAAAAATTCGCGAGGGAACCGGAAGCCCGCTTTCATTTGATCAATTTTTTGCGAACCCTCGACCCGGAAACTGCTGATCCATACTATCCCGCCCGGGTATCAGAACGCGGAGTACAAGCCTTGTCGACCATTCTTGATGAAATCCTCGAACAGAAGCACCGGGAAGTTGCCGCTGCGCGCGATCGAATTCCTTTTCAGACCCTGGAAAACCGATTGGCCACAGCACCTCCGGTGCGAAGCTTTCTCGCAGCCCTGCAGGCAGCGCATCGGCCAGGCCTGATTGCAGAAGTGAAAAAGGCGTCGCCGTCGGCCGGGTTAATTCGCCCGGATTTCAATCCCGTGATGATTGCGCGACAATATGAAGTGGCTGGCGCCACCTGTCTGAGTGTTCTGACGGACGAACATTTTTTTCAGGGACATCTCGATTATCTGCGCGACATCCGCCAGATCGTTCGCATTCCCGTGATGCGCAAAGAGTTCATCATTGACCGTTATCAGATCG
>JBDNHX010000569.1:0-5161 GCA_041688565.1 Planctomycetaceae bacterium | reverse complement strand
GCGGAGCAGCGGCGGATTGTGGCGAAGCTGGAGGAGCTGTTGGGGAAGGTGTCGTCGAGCCAGCAGCGTCTGTCGCGAGTTCCGGGTCTGCTGAAACGCTTCCGCCAATCCGTCCTCGCCGCCGCCTGCTCCGGCCGCCTCACCGCCGATTGGCGCGAGCAGAATCCAGATGCCATACCAGCGACACCGAGTGTCCAACCGGGCAAGTCGTCACAAGCAGCGCGAGCATCGGATGAATGTATTCTCGGCGACTCTGGACTCAGTGTTGGCGATTGCGGCCAAGATGCCCCGGCTAAATGGACTTGGACGAAACTGACCGATGTCGCGCGACTTGAATCGGGACACACACCCAGTCGAACGCATCCTGAATACTGGGACGGACCGATTGCATGGGTCGGAATCAAAGATGCGAGGAACCACAACGGTCTTGTCATAAAAGACACAATTCAGCATGTCACCGAACTCGGCTTAGCAAATTCCGCTGCACGGCTCTTGCCTGCCAATACTGTCTGCCTCACTCGAACAGCCAACTCAATTGGCTATTCACTGATCCTCGGGCGCGAAATGGCAACCAGTCAGGATCTTGTCGGTTGGGTTTGCACAGATGCGATCGAGCCAAGGTACCTGATGACGTTGTTTCTTGCTGAGCACGATGCGCTGTATCGTTTCGCGCGTGGCTCTGCCCATCCCACGGCCTATTTCCCGGAAATACTCGCGTTCCATGCCTGCCTTCCCCCGCTGGCCGAGCAACATGAAATCGTGCATCAAGTTGAAAAGCTGTTCGCATTCGCAGATCAAATCGAAGCCCGGCTGACGCAGGCTCAAACGCACGTCAGCCGCATCACGCAGTCACTGCTCGCCAAAGCCTTCCGAGGCGAACTCGTCCCCACCGAACACGCTCTCGCCACCGCCGCACGCCGCGACTACGAATCGGCATCCGCATTGCTGGCTCGTGTCCAGACTAAACAACAAACGACAGCGGCAACGATAAAACCAAAACGTAGACAAAAAGCAGCAAAGCAGGGGTAGTCATTGATGAGCGACCAACGGTTACTCGCTACTGGACTTGAGGATATTGTGATCGGCCTTGTGGCTCCCATCGGTACGGACCTGGATCCGGTCTGTCGAGCATTGGCGAATTCGTTCGAGAGGCTCGGGTATTCGACCCATCAGGTGCGGCTCAGCGGCCTGCTGGACGAAGTTAAGGAACAGTTTCAACTCGATCTGAATTATGCGAATGAACAGCAACGCTACGAAAAGTACATGACGGCGGGAAACGACTTTCGAACCGCAACAGGACGTGGCGATGCGTTATCGATGGTTGCCGTTGGTGCAATACGTGAGTTTCGAAAGAAGTCCGGAGCAAAGAAACACGCGTTCATTTTGAGATCGCTAAAACATCCCGATGAAGTGAAAAGTCTTCGCAATACCTATGGCCCGGCCTTCGTGCTTTTCTCACTGGCATCCAGTCGAACAGCTCGCGTTCAGCATCTGTCGAAGAAGATCTGTAAGACTAATCAACTCTTTGATTCGTCCGAGTTTTTGCCAGAAGCTGAGCGACTTATCAACCGCGACCAGCAAGAGCCCAATGACCGTATGGGTCAGAAAGTCAGCAAGGTTTTTCATCTGGCTGATTTCTTCGTTGATGTGGATCACGGAATGGAACATGCCGTGAAACGACTTGTCGAGCTGTTTCTTGGCAATGTTTTCATCACACCGACTCGCAGTGAACAAGGCATGTTTCTGGCTCATGCTTCCGCATGGCGATCGGCATCACTTCAACGACAAGTCGGAGCGGTCATCGCGACTCCGGATGGAAATGTCGTCTCCGTCGGAACAAATGAGGCATCAAAGCCTGGAGGTGGCCTGTACTGGGAAGGCGACGATCCCGATTTCCGGGATTTTCAACGCGGCGGTGAAATTAATGATGACATGAAGAACAGAATGTTCGTCGAGGTTGTGCAACGAATACTAAAGAGCGGAATGTGTCACCAAAAGAACGATGATGGAACGGCCCATGAACTTGCAGGGGAAACTGATCCCCAGAAGATCGCGGGATGGCTGATTAACAATGGCCACATGGACAACACGCGGATCATGAGCGTCATTGAATTCGGACGGTGTGTTCATGCAGAGATGGCCGCTTTGATGGATGCTGCCAGACGAGGTGTTGCGGTTGACAAAAGTATCCTGTTTTCTACCACATTCCCATGTCACGAATGCGCCAGACACATCGTTGCTGCTGGAATCAGAAAGGTCTACTACATTGAACCTTACCCGAAAAGTCTGGTGAACGAATTGTACCCCGACTCGATCCGTATTGAAGGTGAGGGGAATGGGGATCATGTGAGTTTTGTACCGTTCGTGGGCGTGGCACCGCGACGTTATCAGGACGTTTTCCGATTGGGGGACGACATCGACCGCAAGAAGCTCATAACCTTTGCACACGACTGGAAACATGAAGTTGCCAATCCAAGGCTTGGTGAGTACCCTTCCCGGACCCAGAAGATTAACATGGCTGCCGAAGAGGCTGCTTTTGAAGAATTTTCGCAGCAATTTGAGAGTGTGACAAATGGAATCAATCGAACTTGATCGGGGTTGGCTTGCCCGTCAGATGCAAGAAGTTCGAGAGGACGTTCAAAACTGGCCCAAAGTCTTGGCCCCTCTCAGAACCTTGAATGCATCCTTGGTCTATCGCTCTGATGTACCAGGAATTTTGCATGAACCACCGTTGAAGCGTTCCGAGTCTGCAGACACTCACAAGTGAACTCGTAACTTGTCTGGCGCGCGGAACCCACTGTGTGAATTGCTTTTGCCAGACGGTCAATTGGCAAAGTCGCGGACCTTGCCATAACGAGTCTAAGCAGGGCGGTGACACTTTGAAGATTCACATGGTCTGAGTTATTTTGCGCTGCCTACCGCTGCTGCGGAAAAGTTGCTCAAAAAACGAGGGTTCTTGTGATGATTTGGGATGATGATGATGATTTCGTGCCGGTAACCGGCGGCGTTGATCTCGCGGATGACTATGTTCGCGATGATATTGACGCAATGCGCGATGTTAAAGTCAGCTCTGACCTTGATCGCCACATTGTTCAACTGCTGTCTTTGCACAAGAAACTGCGAGTACGGTTTCGCAATCAGGATCTTGCCAGCTTGGATGATGCAACGAAACGAGATCTGCTGACCGACATGAACGACCTGCTGGGTATCAAACCCTTGAAGACCAGCGGGAAATGATTTCAGCGGAAGGCGCCAGGAAATTTGCCGAGGCACACTTCCCCGAGGCCCCTGAGAAACTGGCCGAAGAGCTTGGTGTATCGATTCGCGAGTCACCACTGGATGGCTGTGACGGTTGGTGCCTGACGCTCGAAGACCGTTCAATCATTCGGATCAACTCCAATCAGACTGGCCCACGGAAGCGCTTCACGCTGGCCCATGAGCTTGGCCACTTGATTCTCGGCAATCCCGGAGTTGTCGGAGAGTCGTACGAAGAAATGATGTCATCAGACTCGTCGGAAGAACGACGTGTCAACGCTCTGGCATCCGAGTTGTTGATGCCAGCCAGCGTTGTTCGAGCCGTACTGCCCACCGTACCAGTAGTAGCGGGCGCACTGCAGAAACTTGCAAAGCGAGCAAATGTCTCTGACCTCGCTGCAGCAATTCGCGTCTGCAATCTTGCGAACGAAATCGGACTCATTAATGCCTCCGTAGTTTTGTTTGACGGAGACCATGTGAAGTGGCAGTGGTCGACGACGCTGCGAATGCCTGAACAGACCGCACTCAATTTGCTGGCCGCAGCGAGAGAAGTTTCCCCGACCGCGTTTCGGCATCGCAGAAGTGAAGGGAGCGTGATCGTGGCGTCTATCATTGAAAACCCATATTTCGGCTCGGCAACCTTGTTTGTGCAACTACTTCCAACTGAACTTGGGATGTCACTTTCGAATCATGAACGACGGAAACAACTGGAAACATTGCTATTCAAGAGTGACCCAAAGCTACAGCCGAGAGTGTCTGGATTATTGAGCGGACAGAAATCTCGAATGAGTGGCATGTCTCTTTCCGAGGCCGTTTCTGACTTCTGGACCAGAAATTTTGACAAGCTTTCCGATACAGACATAGATTCCGAATCAGGCCGGGAATATGTCGAACTTCGGCTCAAAGAGTGGTGTTCATAGCCGACAGCCCTTGTTGCGTTCGATCCAAAGACACGAAGAGTGGTTCACATTGAACCCTCCATGGATGCTCAGTCATGGGCTCAGCGAACCGAGCGTTACGAGAGCATTTCCAGAAGCCCAGGAAGGGGCGATTCGGCGGTGCTGATGAGGGGAAGGCTTGTGGGATTTGTGGGGGGTGATATGACGCCATGAAAAGCCTATTTCTCCACGGCTGGCATTCTGTTCCGGGCGGCGTGAAACGATCGTACCTGAAAGATCACGGCCACGAAGTCATCAATCCCAAGCTGGATGACAACGATTTCGTTCGACGCTGCCATTATCCCCGCTCGAGCTGCATCAGCCCGATGTGATCGTCGGCTCTTCTCATGGCGGTGTAGTCGCCATGAACATCTTCAGTGGATTTCTCCAGCGACAAAAATGCCACCGCGCAGGAAGAAGCTGGCTACGTCTGCGATGCGTGTGGGGAGGAAATCATCATTCCGCTGGACCTCACCGAAGGCACAAGTCAGACGTATGTGGAGGACTGTCCAGTCTGCTGCCGAGCAAATACAATCCACGTTCAAATTGATGACGACGGTAATGCCCAAGTCTGGGCTGAACCCGAACAGGACTACGATTGATCCCATTCAGAAAACGGCAAATCAACGCCACGGATCACCTGCCGGGCCGACCGGTTTGACGTTGAACCCCGGAAGGCCGAAATGCCGGCCACGGTCAACTGCATCCGTTGGTTCGGCAAGAGCAATCTACGATGTCCCTTTTTCCTTCTCCGTACAGATTGCTGAAACCCCCTGTCCTGCGGCGTCAATGAATTCATGCCCTGCTCTCCGAAATGGAACCTTTGCCTGAGTTCTTTCGGGAGATTTTTGAGCCCGCAGATTCGAATTATCCGGCACAATTGTCACAGCCGATATTCGAGGAACCACTCCGTTTAATTCGCCTTTGCGCCGTTGCAGGTCAACATGAAACGCTGCTTCCTGATCCTC
>JBDNHX010000568.1:0-2644 GCA_041688565.1 Planctomycetaceae bacterium | reverse complement strand
TCAGCAGGCACGCGATAATTGCCAGATAAGCACCCATGCACAAGTTAAATGGCATAATCGCAGGAATCACAATCAGGGGACTCACGTCCCCCTATGCCTGGAACTCGGCGAGCCGCGAGACGTCAGTCTCCGGATACTGTTTGCGCAATCGATCGTTATGCTCCAAAACTTACCAATGGGTGCTTAACTGCTGTCGGCGGCATGGATCACATTCCAGAGCAGGAACTTTGCGTAACCGCGATCCATCAGATAACTGCGATCGGACTCCACCGTGCGCGCCATGACGGCACGCTCATCGGCTTTTTGCAATGCTCGCATGGATGTCAGCAGGGGACTGAACATCCAGAGCAGTACAAGGAGGCAGTACTGATCCATGTTAAGACGCGATTCCCTGCGGAATCACGTTCTGTGCCGACTTCGTGCAATCGAGCAAGGAGCGGCTTGAGCTTGTCAAAATACTTGAGTCTCTGAAGACCAGACGGCTCAATCGCGGGCTTTGGTTTCCGCCCGCGACGAGCTTTGGTATTCGCGTCGTCGGGCGACGTGTCGTCAGACCGCGCAGCGTCGTGCGACTCTGCAACGATTGCTGCATCGTCATTAAGTCGTTCATCAGATTGTCTGGCATGCTTTGCCACAATCGCCGCTCGCAATGTCACTTTGGCATTCGCGGCTTCTTTCTGGGCGCCCAGTCGGCAGGGGCAATAGGCGCTTTTCGTTTTACTATCCCTCAGGGTTTGACTCCATGGGCTATAATTGGTCTTGGCGTGGGCGACCGTTTAGAGGAGTGGTGGAACCGGGAGCTGCCCCAGGCATCGCCGACGTTCTGAGTACGCATGACATTTGCGAGGACATGGCTGGGGATTCAAGGCTACGGGTCTTGAGGTGTTCGGCGACAATTAGACGTGCGGTTTAGCCCGATTTTCAACAATTGCTGTCAGGAATCGAACTTGTTATCTGCATCGACTCAAGCGATGAACCTCAGTCATCTGAGCTGACGCTCGAAAGTCGTGTACGGTCCGTCGTGTACGAACGGCAGTATTCGAGTGTTACTCGATTCGGCGGATTGTCGTTGGGCGAAAGCACTCTTCTGGTCGATGACGTCTGCCCATATTCATCGACTAAGAGACTGACAGGGCGAACATTCCTGCTGGCAGAGCGAGGCCGGATGACATTGCCCGTTTGGGTTGATCATGTGGGCTCGGCGGGCACGAACTATGTTACGGGCGATTTGGTGGCTGGGCCCGTCATCGAGCTGGATCGTCTTCCGAAGATTGAATCGAAAGGGTCGGTGCCGTGATGCTTTGGCCGTATTCACGGCCCTTGGTTTGGGGGGCATGGCGACCACGGGTTGAAACCCGTGGCTACGCGCTGCCGCCGCATTCGCGGCGAATCGCAGAGGTTTTGGCTCGCGGAGCGAGCCTGTTGTTATGTTTCGTTGCGATTCGCTCGCGGAGCGAGCTTAGCGCGTAGCCCCAGGCTTCAGCCTGGGGATTTCGGTTCATCCCAAACAATTCCGCCGTGGAACGGCGGGAGCAAACAAGGTGCATTATGAGCACATTCACAAAGCTGACCTATCACATCGTCTTCGCCACAAAACACCGAACGCCGTTGATCACTGATGACCTTCAGACTCGACTGTACAAATACGTGGGCGGCATCATCCGGGCGAAGAAAGGCCATTTGATTGAGTTGGGCGGGGTCGCCGACCATATTCATCTTCTCACGCATTTGTCACCGAAATTCTCAATCAGCGACACCACCAGGGATATTAAGGGAAGTTCGTCCGCGTGGGTGAATTCCGACGGACCGTCAGATCAGCACTTCGAATGGCAGAAGGGCTACGGAGCATTCACTGTCAGCTATTCCAATTGCCATGCGGTCCAGAGGTACATTCAGAACCAGACGGAGCATCATCGCGTTCGAAGCTTTGAAGAGGAATACATCGAATTCCTGCAGCAGCACCAAATCACATTTGAACGTCGCAGAACATCAAAGGTGTCAGGGTGCGTCGGCGTAAGCCGGAGAGAGGTAGCGAATGAAAGAGTCGTACGAGGTAAGACGTAGCCAGTCGCCTTGGCCTCGAGTGATGCGTGGTGCCGGGCAACCGTCATTGCGAAGCGTTCACAGAGGTACAACCGGGCTGTGTATTGAACTCCGAAAACATCCTTTTGTGGTGGCCGACCTTGTCCTGACAAGGGGAAGGCAACAGTAATGTCGAACGATTATGGCGAGTCCGATGTTACCCCCACGGAGTCTGAGACCACATGCACGGTTGGAAACCTTTCTCACGGAAGCCGAGAGACCCCAGCGATATCCGTTTCATCCATGGAAACGGATCGGTCGGAAAAGGCGCGATGCCATAACGCCGACATGCACGTCGCTGGGGAGTCAGATGGTTCCATAGTACCTGAGAAGCAGACGAACAAAGCCGGAACACCGGTCGCGGAGTCTGTGGAGGAAAGGGGACCACCCGAGGCCATGTTGTGCAGTTTTGCACTCGTACTGGACACAGAGCCAGGACTATGAGTCACTTTGCGAAATTCATGGCAGCGGCATGTGGGGATGGCAACATCCCGACCGTCACTTCCCAAGGGAGGAGCCGTATGCGGTAGTTCCGCACGTACGGATCTGTGCGGGGGGCGGC
>JBDNHX010000567.1:0-3241 GCA_041688565.1 Planctomycetaceae bacterium | reverse complement strand
CTGGTTGAAGTTGGCCTGAACTCTGCCAAGAATGCGGTCAACATTCTGTTCAAGAATGCGATCGACTTTTGCATCGGAGTGATCCTGTTTTACTTCATCGGATATGCCCTGATGTACCCTGGGGGAGATTTTGCCGGTAAGTATTTTGGTTATGCTCAACCCGATTTCTCTGCAGAAGTTTCGGTTGACGATATCAAAGCAGGATTTGCTGATGGTGGCCTTCGCAAGCTTCATCCTCAGGCCGACTTCCTGTTTCAGGCTGCGTTCGCTGCGACAGCGGCGACAATTGTGTCCGGTGCTGTTGCCGGTCGTCTGAAGTTCACAGGTTACCTTGTCTACACCGTGTTTCTGACAGGGCTGGTCTACCCAATCGTCGGCTTCTGGAAGTGGGGTGGCGGATGGCTGGCAGTGATGGGTTTCCATGACTTCGCAGGATCTGCGATTGTGCACGCCTGCGGAGGTTTCGCCGGGCTTGCCGGAGCGATCATGCTTGGCCCAAGAATTGGCAGATACACCTCTGAAGGAAAGTCCGTTCCAATCCTTGGTCACAATCTCGCGTTCGCGTCTTTGGGCGTTTTTATTCTGCTCATCGGGTGGTACGGCTTCAATCCTGGCAGCCAGCTGGCCTTCTCTGGCGGTGGCAATGTAGCGGCAGTCTGCAAGATCGCTGTTAACACAACTCTCGCCGCATGTGCTGGCGGCTTCGTTGGAATGGTAGCCAGCTGGATTGTCTTCAAGAAACCTGACCTCACCATGTGCCTGAACGGTATTCTTGCCGGTCTGGTTGCCATCACGGCAAACTGCGATTGTGTGACTAACGTCCAGTCAATGTTGATCGGAGCCATCGGTGGTGTATTGGTTCTGCTCGCAATCATCCTTCTGGACAAACTGAAGATTGATGATCCAGTAGGTGCCTTTCCGGTGCACGGAGTCTGTGGCATCTGGGGGTGCGTCGCAGCGGGCGTATTTGGTGGCAAAGATCTGGTCACTCAAATCATCGGGTCTGTGTCGATAGCCGCATTCGCCTTTGTGTCCATGATCATTGTCTTCGGTATTCTGAAGGCGATCAATCTTCTGCGAGTCAGTCGTCAGGAAGAAATCGAAGGCCTCGACGTTCACGAACACGGCATGCCGTGTTACGCCACCGACAGCAGCTACTAGCTCACTTTGGCTGAAGTCGTTTGACGTTGAGATTTCATGCATGAACCGCTGACACTGCGCCGCTGCTCATTGACGTGAATCAAGCTAAAAAACGAAACGCTCGGATCGGAAACGGTCTCGAGCGTTTCGCCGTTTACGTTCGGCTCTGTATCGAAAGCAGTCGTCCTGAGATCACGATTGATGTCAACTTCTTCGCATATCGACCCACATCGACATGAGCGTTCTGTCGAGCCCCACAGCTGCAGACAGAGCGTAGTTAAAAATGAAATGACCCGTACTCGGCGTTCTTCTCCAGTTGCCGAAGCAGGTCAAACGACCTTCCCTAACCCACGCACTCAGAAAGATTTGGAGAACAGGCAATGAAGAAAGATTCTCGGGCACTCACGCGAACATCGTTCGCTATGGCTCTGGCATCGCTATTGGTCGCCATCACATTTTCAGGAGCCTTGCTCGCACAGGAGCCGACAACAGAAGCTCCACCCGATGCCGCGTCTGCTGCAGAAACGGTGATGACCACAGAAACATTAAGCTCCCCTGCTCCGCATCTCGCCGGAACGATAGACACCGGATCCACAACCTGGCTGATGGTCAGCGCCGTGCTTGTTTGCTTCATGATGCCGGGTCTCGCCTTGTTTTACGGCGGCATGGTTCGAGCCAAGAATGTGCTGAACATGTTCATGTGCGTGATGGTTTGTGTTCCCATCGTCACCATCCAGTGGGTGGTCTGTGGCTACAGCCTGACATTTGCCGTCCCGTCGGCAATTTCCGTTGATGCCGGGAAAAATGAAGACGGATCCGATAAGCCTCCGATCAGCTTTCTCGGATGGGATCCAAACCTCGTACTTCTGAAAGGCTTCTCCGATGCGGACCCAGCCAGCGAAAATTACTACGGTAAGATCCTGGTATCTGGCGACACAACAGGAGCTGCTCCGAATGGGGTTCCGGAACTGCTGTTTGCAATGTTTCAGATGATGTTTGCGATCATCACGCCAGCATTGATCGTTGGCGCCCTTGCGGAGCGAGTCAAATTTGGTGCCTGGTGTGTGTTCGTCGTTCTTTGGGCAACACTGGTCTATGACCCTGTGGCTCACTGCGTCTGGAACGTGAACGGCTGGTTGTTTCAGAAAGGAGTGCTCGACTTCGCGGGCGGCACTGTTGTCCATGTTCTGGCGGGCGCGTCCGCCTTGGCCTTGATTCTAATTCTGCCGAAACGCCACGGATTTCCGAAGGGCCCGTTTCTTCCTCACAGCATCGGCTGGACTCTGATGGGAGCCGGCTTTCTGATGGTGGGTTGGTTTGGGTTTAACGCGGGATCTGCCATCGCTGTTGGTAAAGACTATTTGCCGGTGTCCGGAGCTGTTGCTGTGATGGCCTTCGCGACAACTGCTATTGCTGGTGGTGCTGCAACTGGTTCATGGATGATTGCCGAATGGATTCACGCGGGTAAGCCAACAGCGATCGGAGTCGCTTCGGGAATGGTTGCCGGTTTGGTAGCAATCACTCCGTGCGCCGGCCATGTTGGTCCCGGAAGTGCATTGCTGATCGGTCTGCTCGGCGGAGTTGTCTGTTTCCTCGGGGTCCAGATGAAACAGATTTTGCAATATGACGACTCGCTGGACGTGGTGGGCGTTCACGGAGTTGGCGGTGCGCTCGGTGCGGTGCTCGTCGGGTACTTTGCGATTCGCCCGGCCGTTGGTGGCATGGATCAGGTCATGCTGCAGATGACCGGAATCGGTGCCGCAGCCGTCTACGGATTTGTTGTAACCGCAGTGCTTGGCATTGTCATCCACAAGACAATTGGATTCACCGTGACAGAACATGAAGAGGAAGAAGGCCTGGACGTCACCGAACATGGTGAAACGGCCTACCGTCTGAATTAGCCCTTCCGTGGCTTTCATTGAAGTCACTTCTGAAGCCCGGTTCACATGAGCCGGGCTTCAGGTCCATTCAGGAGTTGTCGCCCGGGATGTCAGTTGTTGGAAACGATTTGAATTAAGGGCTCAAGGTGACGGACAACGCTTTCACGACAATCCGAGCAGGGCCCGCGGTTCTTCCTGTCCGGCGGCTGGCTTTCCGAACT
>JBDNHX010000115.1:0-2386 GCA_041688565.1 Planctomycetaceae bacterium | reverse complement strand
TCTCCACTGGCGTAAAAACAGGCAAGCTGCGCAACGAAACTGCCGTTGACCGTCTTTTACGAATAGATACAATCGGTCGAGTTGAGGGTTGGCATGAACAGGGCGGCGTCTGTAACTCGAAGTACTTTCGGGGCTTACGGAGGTTTAACCTAGATTGCCTCAACGCGAAACTCGCGAATTTGGGCGAGTCACGCTGGGACGCAGGTAGTTCGATGCATTGCATTACCTTAGTTCGGCAGTGAAGCGTCAAGGACGGCGTCCGGCAGGCTGTCGGACGATGGAATGCTGCAGGTCGCAGCTCATCGCTTATCCACAGAACGGATTGTGCTCATGAAAACAGTGTTCACGACTGGCGAAGCCGCCAAGATCTGCAAGGTTAGCCAACAGACGATTATCCGCTGCTTTGACTCCGGTCAGCTGAAGGGCTTTCGCGTCCCAGGATCTCGTTTCCGAAGAATTCCCAGGGACGTTCTCTACAAATTCATGAAAGAGAACGGCATCCCGACCGATGCGCTGGAAAGCGGTAAACGCAAGGCGTTGATCGTCGACGACGACGTCGAACTGGTAGAACTGATTACCGATGCACTTATGGCAGATGGTCGCTTTGAAGTTCGGATCGCCAATAACGGCTTCAACGCCGGGATGATGGTCAAGGAATACCATCCAGACATTATCGTTCTGGACGTCATGCTTCCCGACATCAACGGCAAGGAAGTTTGCCAGAGAGTCCGGAGTGATTCAGCGCTGGATGATGTTCGAATTATTTGCATCAGCGGTATGGTTGAGCAGGACAAGATTCAGGAACTCAAGGCCGCTGGGGCCAATCATTTCATGCAGAAGCCATTTGAAGTTGACGGACTGATCGACAATATCTGCAGACTTCTGGATATTGAACAACTGCAGTCGTAAGTGCAGTTTTAAGAACGGCAGGAAATCTCAGCGGTCGCCACTAGGCGGCCGTTTTTTTTAGGAATCTGCCAGTCAACTGGCAACACTACCTTCAGCCCTGTTCAACGACAGACCGGCTCCGCACCTTTTACAAGATTGCTGTTGGTAACGAAGGTTTATCCGTGAATCCATCTGACGCAGACCGAAACAGCGAACCCCCGTTTTCGCATCGACTGCTGGCGGCGCTCACAGATTCAGGCCCATGGAATACCCAAACGGACATCGCCGTCGAAGCTTGGATCCAGCTTGCCGGCGCTTCTGCTGCAATCCTGATCAGCCCGACCGGCCCCGACCAGCTGGAACTGATTTGTTTTCGAGCCACCTCAGAAACGCGGATGTCGCCGACACGCCTTTCTCTCGACGCTCCATTCTCCGTTTTGCTGAATCAGAATGCCCTGATCGAAATTGTCGCAGAATCCGGGATGGTCGGCGGACTTCACATGCAGGTGTTTCCGTGGACAGATTTAACAGCAGCCATCATCGTCCAATGGCCTGAACATCCTCTGACGGCGGAAGCTCAGACGTTCTCCGAGACACTCATCTCCGTTTCGCGCCAGCTTCTTTCCAAAGCCACTGACCGGCCAATTGTTGTCCCGGACCCGGTCACTCTGAACGCTATGGCAGAATTTTCCGCCGGGGCAGGGCATGAGATCAACAATCCACTCGCCAGTATCATCGGCCAGACTCAACTGCTCCTGAAAAACGAGCAGTCTCCGGACCGGCGCCAAGCCTTTGAAACTATCGGAGCTCAGGCCTGGCGAATTCGCGATATGATTGGTAATTCCATGTTGTTCGCAAGGCCGCCCGAGCCCCGGCGAAACCGATTCAATCTTGTCGAGATATCGCAGCAAACGCTACAGCCCCTCACCGCTCTGGCAAACGATCACCGAATTGAAATCCGGCTGGCGAGCACTTCCGACGAGATTGAAATGGAAGCCGATCAAAGTCAGCTCAGCACTCTGATCACTCAGTTCGTCCGCAACAGTATCGAAGCCATCCGATCTGTCGACAGGCCTGGCACAATCTCAGTCACGCTCCGTGACGATCAGCCAGGAACGGTTGAACTCTCTTTTCTTGACGACGGACCGGGACTGTTCTCTGAGGAAGTTCGTCGACACTTATTCGATCCGTTTTACTCCGGACGATCCGCCGGCCGCGGTCTGGGATTTGGGCTTTGCCTTGCGTGGCAGATTGCTCAAATGCATGGAGGACTTGTTCTGCATGAATCGCCTGCTGCAGGAGGCACCGCTTTTCACGTGGCGATTCCAACTCTTGCACCTGCCTGATCCTGAGGCATTTTGAGCAGCCCGTAGATGCGGTTTCACCGCAGGCGACCAGTCAATGCCACTCGATTTGACAAAGTAGGCGTCACTCTCCGAGTGACGAAGGCCGCAAAAAGCGGCCCCTGGCATTCATCACTCGGAGAGTGATGGCTACT
>JBDNHX010000566.1:0-6069 GCA_041688565.1 Planctomycetaceae bacterium | reverse complement strand
GCGGTGACGGTGAAGACAGCGGTGACGGTAAAGTTACAGGCGGAGTCGGCATGGGTTCTGATGGATCAGGTAGCGGGATCTGTTTCAGCGGGCTTGGAGAAGTCGTGGCTGGAGCCGCCTTGGTGTCCGTCTTCGAATCCGCTCCGGGGCCAGCCGCAGGTGCGATGCCGTTAGGCATTGCGGGCTCCACCGGTTGCGGAGTTTTTCCCGGAGCAGGCATCGCGTCGACGGCGGGGGGGGGCGACCCTGCATCTCCGCCTGAAGCCGGAGTCTCCGTTTTGACATCATTGGAACTGGCGATTGTTCGAGTGTTCGGTGCCTGCTGAGCCACTGGCTGAGGAGCCGGCGCGACTCGTTCAAGATAAATGGTCAACGCATCGGTTGCATGGTAGAGGGGTGAGCAGCTGACATAGGCTTTTCGATTGTTCATCAGATCCCTGGCAGTCGCCTCGATCGCCCGGCGCACCCATTGTTCCTTCAGGCGTTCCTGTGGAAGTGCCATCATCAGAAACTCGAGCACGTGGCCGCTGCTGGCCATTCGCTTGTCAAAATCCTGTTTGTATTCTTTGCCCTTGAAGAAGCTTGAGGACAGCGACCCATTGGGATTCTGATTGACTCGTGCGATTTCAGTGTACTTCTGAATCTTCTGTTCCGCTTCCAGCCAGACGCCTCGCAATGGCTTCCCGCTGCGCAGATAAACGTTGCGAGCACGAGCGAGTGCAAACAGTCCATGAGTTCCGCCGCACGGTGATGTCGGGCCGCCGACTTTCTTCCCGGTCTCAATCCGAACCAACCGTTCGATGCTCCACGTTTCGCCCTTTGCGTTGACCCATTCGGCATCGGAAGGAAGGTACGTACACAGAGCCCACAGGGTCCACGTGACTTCGTCTTTTTCATTGGCCGTCATCTGCGCATTCTTCAGCATGTCGCGCATTGTGACTGGGCCCTGGGGAGTCCCGAACTGGGTTTCCAGCGGAACATTGCACATCGAAAGAATGGCGAGCGACTGATTAATATGGCCTTCAAACCAATACGGTTTATTGAAGGGATGAGCGCGTCCGCCGAACGCTGTTTTTTCGAACCATGATTCATTCTGGTAGAACGGACCTGTCTTGATCCATTCCAACCCGTTGATGGCTTCGCCGTTGTGACTGATCAGGAAGTCCTGCCGAAGTCCAAGCAGACCATGCATCATCTGCCACGGAGTATGATCCGACGTGGAAAGCAGTCGCTGACGCTGGACTTCGCGAGTGTCGTAAACCAGTTTGACGAGCGGATCTGTCGACTGCTGAACAGCACCGGACGCCGGGCGAATGGGGACGCGTGAAGGATTTTCCGGGATCACAACCTGCGGTTCGTCGATCGGCGAATTCAGTTCATTCGGAAACTTTTCCTGAGCGCTGCAAACTCCACCTGCGAGTATGCTGACTGCTGCAAGGAGTGGCAGAATCTGCCTGTAGTCAGATTGCGTACTCAATCGCCTCATTGGGACAACTCCCTCAACACAGTTGCAGATCATGGTGGTGCAAAGTTCAACGTCGCTCATTGGACCCCCTGACTCTATTCGACCAATCTTGCAGTGCTCTTCAATCCATCATATTCAGCAAAATCAGAATTCATCTCCCCTGGGACAAAGATCGCGGCGACGTGCTCAAACTGCCCACGGGAATACCCACCTCCCCTTTTTCTGCGAGTTCAAGCGGCGTGTCTGAAATCATTCTGGCCAGTACTTCCGTTTACCGGCGTGAACTTGTCCGCCGCCTTTTGCCCGATGTTTCCTGCATGGCTCCCGGTTTAGACGAAGACGCATTTTATGAGGCATCGATCACACCCGACCAGCTCGCGACGCGGCTGGCGTATGAAAAGGCGAATGCGATTGCGACTCGGAATCCGCACGCCGTTGTCATTGGTTCTGATCAGCTTGTAGATCTGGACGGTCGTGTGCTTGGAAAACCGGGAACTGCCGCGGCCGCTGTGTCACAATTGCTGGCGATGTCTGGGCGCGCCCATCGATTGCTGACTGCGGTCTGTGTCATTGGGTTCGGTAGAAAAATCGAATTCCTGAATGAGACGCAGCTGCACATGCGAGCAGTGTCACAAGAAGAAGCGACACGATATGTTGAACGCGACTCACCGCTCGACTGCGCCGGAAGTTATCGTATTGAAAGCTTGGGCATCTCGTTGTTTGATCGGATTCAGACCGACGACTTTACCGCCATCATGGGGCTCCCGTTGTTGCGACTGTCTCAAGTACTGCGTGAGTTGGGCGTGGCCATTCCGTGACCTTCGCACTTTTATCAACAACAGTGGGCAACATGTGCCCTGCGAAAGAGAAAGAAACAGCCTGCCGTCAATGTTTAAGCGTAATCGGAATCGCGAAGCACAGCCTACTGGCTAGTCAGCTTCCGATTTTGGGGTTCATCATTCCCGCGCAGGCGGGAATCCCGATCGCAGCACTGGCTTCCCGCCTGCGCGGGAATGACGGACAACCCCAATGTCAAGCCTTGACAAAGCACCTACAGCCCAGGCTTTGGCGGTTTGACAGCCGCCTTCCACGAATCGACGCCAGTAGCCTTCAGTCGCCGGCGATAGACACTGTCTCCGCAGGTGACGTAAAGAAGGTCGCGATTCGGACCTGCAAAAGTCGCATTGGAAAGCCACAAGGCTTTGGGTTTGGCAATAATAAAGTTGACTCGTCCCAGCTGGTCGAGAATCTGTACGCCAACCGCGGAGGTCACATAGATGCGTCCTTCCGTGTCGAGGGCAAGTCCATCGGCGCCCGACTGTAGATGGTCAGTCACATGCAGCCATCCGTATTCCTGCTTAGACGCCAGAGTTCCGTCCGGCTGAATCTGAAACGAATAACAGAAGCGGCCGCGCGTGTTGGCAACTGTCAGCAGCGTCTGATCGGGAGATGTGACGAGGCCGTTGGGAAATTCGATGCCGCTATCCACCAGCTTCTTTTCGCCCGCCGTGGTGAAATGCCAGACCTTCTTGTTGTCCGGGTCAGTGCAATATCCCTGACCGTTTGGCAGCAGCAGCAGATCGTTGCCCTGAATTCCGTCGACGACCATGGTCATCTGGCCTTCCATCGTGTAACGCACGATTTGTCCGTCCGCGTGGCGGCAGGCGTAAAGCATACCGTCCGGACCCATGGTCAATCCGTTCGCGGCTCCTGAATTTTCGGTGAAGACACTCACCGTTCCATCAGCCGCCACTTTATGAATTCGATTGTTCGGAATGTCCGTGAAGAACAGTTCGCCCGCATCAGTCGCGGTAGGACCTTCAGTGAACTTATGCCCGCTGCTGACCAGTTTCCAGTCTTCGTCATCAATCAGCACGTCGACTCGTCGTTCTTTCGCCTTGCCGGGTTTCAAAGGCTCCGGATAATCACGCCACAGCCATCTCAGCGCTTCCGGAACAATCGCGGCTCCGTGCTTGTTGTTATGACCGCCCTCGCCCCACACGTGCTGGACGTCGTATCCGGAATACTGCAGCGCCGAAAGCATGGCCTGGTTGGCATGCCACCAGCTGCCCGCGTAAATATCCAGATCGTTACTTCCATCCTGCAGAAAAATTCGCAGCGGCTTGTTCTCTGTCTTGCGGACCAGTGCCGGAAAAACATCTGCGCCGCGCAAAGACACATAGGTTCCGATCGTACTGAGAACTCGCCGAAACGCATCCGGCCGTTCCCACGCCGCATTGAATGCGCAGATCGCGCCAGAACTTGAACCTGCGAGACACCGATCGTCCGGGTTGTCGCTGAACTTCCAGCGGATCGCAACTTCGGGAAGCAGTTCTTCAATTAAAAACCGCGCGTACTGGTCTCCGAGGCCATCGTATTCATAGCTGCGGTTGAAGCGAGGCTGGGCATTCTCATTGGCGGCCGGAACGCTGCCGTGGCCGACAAAAAGTCCGAACTGGACGGGGATTTCACCCGAGTGAATCATGTTGTCCAGAACTGTAGGCAACGCCCAGTTTTTTGCCAGCCCGAGGCCGTCCTGCACAATCATCAATGCCGGTGGCTGAGCGGGGTCGTATTGCGCCGGAACATAAATCCAGTATTCACGAACGGTGCCCGGAAAAATATTACTGCGAAATTCAAAGGGGCCTTCCGTTTTTCCCTGAGGAACACCATCCTTCTGGATTGCCTCGGGAGGGATCGGATATTCGTCGGCCTGGCCGTTTACCGAAACAGGGCAGGACAGCAGGCTGACGCAAATCACTGCGGCAGTGGACAACGATCGAGACATGATAACTCCGAGTGCCTGGTGGTATTGGAAGGCGTTCAGGAAGGCAATCCAGGTGCCTGACGGCAGTATAGCCGTAAAATCTTCTTGAGACAGTTTCAGCCGGGTTCTGCTCTGAATGCCTCGGGATGCTTCTCAGATCGGTTTCGTCTGGTAATACTTTCCTCCGGTAACATTGATCGAGTTTCGCGCCGGCACCGGTCGGGCAACGGATCGAAGACAGATTTCATTATTCAGCAGAGGACACTCGGAAATGGGTCAGGGGAAAGCGACTGACGTGCGAGTCAAAGAAGTCAGTGTGTCGTTTGAGCCGGTGCAGTTCCGTGCTCCGCTGAAGTTTGGAGGACGCGTTGTTAGTTCATCGTATCTGATCAATGCAGAGGTATCCGTCGAGTCTCGGAATGGTAAACATGCAACCGGACACGGCAGCATGCCCGTCGGAAATGTGTGGGCCTGGCCCTCCGGAACTCTGGAACCGCCGGACACCGAACAACTGCTGATCGCCTACGCGAAGACGGTCGCCGACTTGTTTGATGCTTATCCCGGGTATGGGCATCCCCTGGAAATCGAATTCGAAGTTTCGTCTGAATATGAGCACCAGGCAAAGCGTCTGATGGAATCAAAGGGGCTGAAGGAAACAATTCCTCCTTTGGCCCGAATGGTCTGCGCCAGCCCGATCGACGCTGCCGTTCATGATGCGTACGGCCGAATGCTCAAATTGAACAGCTTCAATGTGCTTTCAAAGGAATTCTGCAAAACAGACCTCGGTGAGTTCCTGGATGACCAGTTCGCCGGCGAGTATCTCGACAAGTACACGCTTCGCGAACCTGTGGCCACTTTGCCTCTTTATCATCTGGTCGGAGCGATCGACCCTTTGACGGAAGCGGACGTCAGGGATCGTCCGGCTGACAAACTTCCCGTCACTCTGGGCGAATGGATCAAGGCTGATTCTCTGACGCACCTGAAGATCAAGCTGGCCGGCGATCAGCTGGAATGGGACATCGACCGTGTGCTGTCCATCGAAAAGGTGGCCGCAGCGGCTCAGGCAGAACGAGGCTGCTCGAACTGGTTCTATTCGTGTGACTTCAACGAAAAGTGTGAGTCCGCTGAATACGTTATCGATTTCCTGAAGCGAATCCAGCAATCCAGTCCTGCTGCGTTCGACCGAATTCAATATATCGAGCAACCGACCAGTCGAAATTTGGAGGCCGAAAACGCGCCAAAGATGCATTCCGTCGCCGCGATTAAACCGGTCGTGATTGATGAAGCACTGGTCTCCTATGAATCGCTGCTGCAGGCGCGCGATCTCGGATATTCGGGAATTGCTTTAAAAGCCTGCAAAGGCCAGACGGAATCTCTGCTGATGGCCGCGGCGGCTCAGAAATTCCAGATGTTTCTCTGCGTTCAGGATCTGACCTGTCCGGGCGCGTCATTTTTGCACTCCTGCAGCCTTGCGGCCCGAATTCCGGGCGTAGCGGCCATCGAAGGAAATGCTCGCCAGTACTGCCCATCCGCCAATCAGAAGTGGGCGAAGAAATTGCCCACACTTTTCACCATCAAAAATGGCACAATTGATACAGGACGGCTGGCCGGGCCAGGTTTAGGCTTCCAATAGGTCAATTTCCCCAAAATATGGCGGCGGCCGTCCGTTTTGAAGATTTGACGAACCTGCCTGTCACACCGGAAGTTTTCCCGAACCCTGTACTTTAAGCGACTTCACATCTGGAGTTCGCTTTTCCGTGTCTGGTACCATGGCCGATCTGATTGATCAGACGGCGTTCAGAATTGTCGCAGCGGCGCGCAAACGCAGGACAGCGGC
>JBDNHX010000565.1:0-2911 GCA_041688565.1 Planctomycetaceae bacterium | reverse complement strand
TTATAGTAGCCATCACTCTCCGAGTGATGAATGCCTGGTGCGGCATTTTACGGTCTTCGTCCACTCGGATAGTGACGTCTACTTTGTCAAATCGAGTGCCATTGTGTGTGGGCACCTCGGGGGGCGGATCGGGGTGATGGCGTGGCGATCAATTGCCAATCGAATACAGTCGCGTGAACGTGCGTAAAAACAGATGGCCGTCGGCGGCCGCTGGCGAGGCTCGCATGCCTTCGGCCAGATGGTTTTTTGAAACCAGCTCGAACGTATCGCTGGCTTTCACAACGTAGCAGTCACCTTCTTCGTTGAAGAAATAGACGACTCCGTTCGCGGCGATGGGCGAAGCCGTGAACGTGCCTTCAATACGGTCCTTCCAGACTTCTTCACCGGTCTTCACATTCACGCTGTTCACAACCCCGTTGTTCAGCACACTGTAGATTCGCTCGCCCACAAGGATCGGAGCACTCAGATCAGAATTGCCCTTGTCACGATTCCAGACGACATGAGACATTGACACATCTCCACGAGTCGTATCGTCCAGACGGATGCTCATGAGATTGGAACCACGCGAGCCTGTATTTACGATGGCATGGTTTTCAAAAAACATCGGCGGTGACGAGGCATTGAAGTCGTCGTGCCGGATCGTCCAGATCTCTTCCCCGGTCAAAGCGTCATAAGAAAAGGCAGCGCGTGAGCCGATTGAAACCAAGTGAGTCCGGCCGTTGACTTCCAGATATCCGGGCGTGCCATACGCCTTTCGCAGGTCACCCTCAAGCTTCGGCTGACCGTTCTCGTCAAGGTCGCCATAGTCCGTCGTGCGGTCCGTTCGCCAGACGGTTTCTCCGGTGTGTTTGTTCAGAGCCATCACAAACTGAGCATCGATTCCGTCAAAGGTCAGAATCAAATGATCCTTCCAGATGATCGGTGACGAACCCGGGCCGCGAAAATGCCGACACTTAATGTCCTTGCGTTCCCAGATCACCTCCGCTGTCAGTGGATCAACCTTCGCCGTGCCATAGGTCCCAAAATGAACATAGACGGCGTCTTTTTCAAGAGCACAGCTGGGCGATGCGTACGTGTTGACTTTGTTTAACAGCGGTTCCGGCTCCGCGTTTTCGTACATCAGCGTGTAATGCAGCACCTTGCCGGTTGCCTGATCGATACAGTACAAAAACTGCTGCTTGCCATCTTCCGTGGCTGCAGTGAGCCAGATTTTTCCGTAGCCAATGGCCGGGACGGAATGCCCAAAACCCTCCAGATCCAGTTTCCAGGCGACATTCTTTTGTGGTTCTTCCGACCATTCCGTTGGCAGGCCGCTGGAGTCTTCTTCGGAAACGTGCGCATCCAGATTCGGACCAGTGCGAGCCGACCAGTTGAGTCGGTCTGAGGCCATTGTGGCGGGTCCGCTGATGGCGACAGCCAGCAGGCCCGCGAACAGGAACGAAATCGAACTGGGCGAACGCAAGGCAGCTGGGAGCGTCATCACGAGAGAACTCACCGGAAGGAAGTGCGGAAGGAGGGACTGCGGAGTCCGCCTTGGCACGAGCGCCAGCCGTTGTTTAATCCGAGCACTCGGGCGACGCAATTACGACGGCCAGGGAACTCGGGTTAAACAGTTGGCAGCAGAAATCCGCAGCTTGATTTGCAGCAGCTTAGCGACAGACTCGGCGTCTGTCTCGCATGAATCCGGCTTCAGCAGTCCCGCAGAACAAAGAAGTTTGATGTCCCTTCGTTCATTTTTTGTCAGGAAAGAAGCCAGGACAAAACAAGGACTGACTTTCGGAGAGTGCAAAAACGGGTCAGGACAAGTCTCTGGGAGAGGGAGGCTTGTCCCGCGATTGTCGGTGGCTCGAAGATATCAAAGCGTGCGAAACGATGGAGCGCTGTTCGACAGACGATTGTCCCGTGGCGGGCTAATCTTCCGGATCCTCAGAAGGGAATGCATAACTGCGGGGCGGTGCAGGTTCGTAGGAGCCATCCTTCTTCTTGTCGCGTTTTTTCCGCTTATCGTCGGCTCGCTGCTTTTTTTCCTGCTCTCTTTGACGCTTGGCGTATGTGTTTTGGTTCTTGGCGATCGGTAGCTCCGAGTGAAAATGCTGGACCTGACTAGAAAACGAACGCACAGTCTCATTGAACATGCCAGATCGTTTTCCAAGGCGAGCACTCGAGGATTATACGCAGTTAATTTCAAAAGAGATACCAGGAACCCTGGAAGCCTGCCCTGCCAGCGTGAATTCATGCCGTGCATGGGAACATCTAGTGAAAAATTGCGGCGGCGTGTTCTGGAATTGCCAGCCGCAGCAACCGCTGGTCTACGGAATCAGCAATGCCGGGACCACTACGGGACTAAGAAGCCGGAGGATTGTACCACGCTCTGAATCGTAGCAATCTCCGGGCGGACATTTTTGAAAAGATCCGGACTTCGCTGCGTTCGAGCAGATTCTCCACGAAGGACTGCAGATTTATGACGTTGAGCTCTACGCCTACCAGTGGATGTCCTCTTGAAACGTGCGGAGGATTGGCGCTGGGGCTCGCCGTAGCGTTGGTTGCAAAAACCGGAGTCTGATCCCAAAGTGCTGTCACCGTGGCCGAGCCTTCCGCGCTGGACGGCTCGCGTCAACGAGAGCATCACGGAACAGAAGCTAATTGCGGTTCGGCTGTCTGCTCAGTGAGGCAAGCCTTTCGGCAACGAAGCCTCGGTGAAATCGACGGCAAGACGGCTCAATATTGAACCCACCATGCGTGCTCGAGGCCGACCACAATCGCGTTTTCCAAAGGATTAGGCCAAAAAAGAGGTCTGACCCCTTCGCCTTCGATGCCTCGGATGCCTCGGATGCCTCGGAATAATTCTGACTATACCTTGTGTGTGTGTGTGTGTGTGTGTGTGTGTGGGGGGGGGGGGGGGGGGGGGGGG
>JBDNHX010000114.1:0-26895 GCA_041688565.1 Planctomycetaceae bacterium | reverse complement strand
TGGGACAGAATCTACGAAGGAAACCCACGCAACTCAATCATCTCCGTGCCGAATTGCCGTCTCCCAGACCAGTCCACAGCGGAACGACCGGCACAACTTCACTGAACCGCACGCCGAACCCCGCCCCACCCGCAATGGTGAAATGTTGATTCAGGGTTCACAGTGCACGTTTTCGTTTGACCCGACTCGAAGAGGAGGAATCCCCGTGAATTGCCTCGCCTCTGGCGTCGCCGGTCGCCTCGGGTTGCGGTAAAATCAAAAGCCTGCCAACCAGGCCGGCCTACGCCCGATTCTTTAAATGCCGCGCGCGAAATGCGTCGGCCCACTGGGCGAAGCGGTTTTCTTCAATCGCAGACCGAATGCCGCGCATCAGGTCCTGATAAAAATGGAGGTTGTGCAACGTCGCCAGTGTGCCGTACAAAGGCTCATCAGCGAACAGCAGGTGCCTCAAATAAGCACGGCTGAAACCACCCGAGCACGTCGGACATTCACAAGCCGTGTCGATCGGATAACGATCCTTTCGAAACGTCTTGTCCTGCAATCGCATCTTGCCGTCCCAGGTGAAGACCGTGCCTTCGCGGGCGTAGCGAGTCGGGATGATGCAGTCAAAAATATCCATCCCGCATTCGACCGCCGCGACAATGTCCTCGGGCAGTCCGACGCCCATCAGATATCGGACCTGATCGGCCGGCATCAACGGCGCCGTATGGCGGACAATTCGAACCATCGCTTCATGACCTTCGCCGACGGAAACTCCGCCAATCGCATAGCCCGGCAGGTTCAGGGATGTCACCTGACGAACGGCTTTGGATCGCAGGTCCAGTTCCATTCCGCCCTGAATGATCCCGAACAAATGTTGATAGTCCTGGATAGGCGCGGCCGCACAGCGTTTCAGCCAGCGATACGTCCGGTCCAGCGAATCCGACATGTATTTCGGCGGCATGCGGTGATCGACGCATTCGTCAAACGCCATGACGATGTCAGCCCCCAGTCGGCGCTGAATGTCCATCGCGCTTTCTGGCGAAAGCGTGACGGGAGTCCCATCGCCACCCTCTTTTTTTCCCGAGCGGAACTGGAAGCTGACGCCTTCTTCAGTGATCTTGCGATCGGGTAAACTGAAGACCTGAAAGCCGCCGGAATCAGTGAGGATCGTCTGGTTCCAGCGCATCATCGAATGCAGGCCGCCGAGCCGTTCCACGATCTGCGTTCGGTCCAGAATTCCCAGATGATAGGTGTTGGCGAGCACAACCTGTGCACCTGTGGCGGCGACCTGATCGGGAAGAACGCACTTGACCGTTGCCTGAGTGCCGACTGGCATGAACGACGGCGTCTGAACCTGGCCGTGAGCGGTGACAAACTGGCCTCGTCGCGCGCGGCCGCTGGTGGTAAGAATCTGATAATGAAGACCGCCGCCGGGTGTCCAGGCGGGGAGTGACTTGGTCATGGTGACTGGGTATTGTGGGGCTGAAGGAGTTTCGGGAAACGACTATTCGCAGCGGCCTGCGATATCTCGATAGCGATCGAGGCTGCGATGACGGACCGCGTAGGGTACCGCTCAGACATCATTTCGCGAAGCAGAATGGATTGCCGCCTGACCGTTTTCGCATTTCTTTTGTCCTCTCGCCGAGTGTCGTAGCGGAAGCCGCCAAAGCTTTCGGATGACCGGGGGAAGACCTGTTACCGGGAAACCGTCAGACACTCGCTGCCGAAGGAAGGGCGATCGATTATCATTCCGGCTCGCTGCTCGTTTTATCCGAACCTGCGCCCGCATACTTTTGCTGAGCCAATTCGTGCCATTTCATCTGCTGTTCCCGCTGTTCTCCAGCATCGTCTTCGTCATCGCGGTGATGTTCGCGAAGAACGCGATCAGCCGCGGGTCGAGTCCCTGGACCAGCACATTTCTGTCGAACCTCTGGCTTGGAATATCCTGGGCCGCGTTTGGTATTTATCACGGCGAACTGCTGCCCGTACATGCATGGTGGCAGGCGGCTCTGGTGGCTTTGGCCTTTGTTACGGGACTTGTCTTCACTTACCTCGCGTATCAACACGGCGACATCTCCGTCGCCACGCCGATC
This sequence comes from Planctomycetaceae bacterium, assembly GCA_041688565.1. Classification (GTDB taxonomy): domain Bacteria; phylum Planctomycetota; class Planctomycetia; order Planctomycetales; family Planctomycetaceae; genus SXXK01. The sequence continues at coordinate 24,820 of JBDNHX010000114.1, read as the reverse complement.
TTTGGTGTGAAGGTGATCATCGTGGCTGCAATGATTGCCGGGCTGGGACACGAATCGATTCCGGGGCGAGTTTGGGTGGGCGCATTCCTTGCGACGCTGGGCGTGGGCTTTGTGCAGTCGGGAACAGGCTCGCTTCCCAGTTCCACGGGTCATTCTTCGGCCGCCAATACTCGTAAGGCGATGCTGACGATCTTTCTGGCAGTTGTGTCGGCGACCTCACTGTCGCTCTTTGACGTCGGCCTGCAGTTGTGGGCGAAGCACTGGGGTGTTGCGCGATTCCTCCCTATAATGTTCGTTGCGACCGCCGTTCTCTCGTGCGGATTTCTTCCGTGGGTCGATCGGCCTCAACGGCTGAGACAACTGGGCACGCTGCGGCCAATGATCATCGGAACTTTGCTGATGGCGGTTCAGGCGATGAGCATGTCCTATTCGATGTCGGCCTATGGCGATGCCACGCGGATCAATATCGTCTATGCCCTGCGAGGACTCTGGGCGGTCATCATCGCATGGATTCTCGCTCGTGCCTTCGGTGGCCGTGAGGCCCATCATTCGGTGCGCGTCATGCTGATGCGCCTGTCTGGCGCGGCACTGCTGACCGCGTCTGTCGTCGTCGCCCTTTGGAAATAAATCCCTGACCCAAGGTCAGGGGCGGGGCGAGTGCGCGGGCTGGCGTCAGACCAGCAATCCGTCGATCGGTCGTGACGCAGGATCGGCGATCGGCATCTCGCGGCCGTCGATGTTGAAGTTGCCTGTCGAGTCAACACCTACAGCCTGCAGATAGGTATGGAACAGGTTCCCATGGTCGACCTGCTTGTCGATCACTTCGGTCCCCTTGTCGTTGGTCGCGCCGAACACATGGCCTTTCGGAATGCGGCTGCCCGCGAGACACACAGACCACGCGCGAGACCAGTGATCGCGGCCGTAGTAGAGGTTCACATTCGGCGTGCGTCCGAATTCGCTGAGCACCACAATCAGAGTGCTTTCCAGCATCCCGCGCTGCGCCAGATCAGCCACAAATGTCGAGAACGCAAAGTCGAACTCAGCCAGCTGTTCGATATGGAAATTGAAGTTCTCATTGTGAGTGTCGTAGTTCGAATGCGACAGCTGCACAAACGACACGCCACTCTCCAGAAGTCGGCGAGCCAGCAGGCAATGACGTCCAAGGTCATGCTTTCCGTACCGTTCAATTTCACTCGCCGGCTCTTTGCTAACGTCAAAAATGTCACGCTGATTCATGAGCTTCTCAGCCTGCTCAAATGAATAGGTAAACGCTTCCGTGACGGCGGTGCGGCGGCGGTTGAGAAAACGCTCGCTGACCTGACGCCGAAAGTCGTTGCGGGCCTTGTCCGAATCTTCCGGAATGCCATCCGGTCGCACGGTGTTCGGCGGAGGATTGCCGTTGCCGAGCTGCACGCTGGAATACTTCGGACCCAGCCAGGCCGAATCATTCCCGCGACCACCACCGCCGCCGGGTGTGATCAGAATATGACCGGGCAGTGCGCTATCGGCCGGATTCAATGTCTTTGAAGCGACCGCACCGATCTGAGGGAACTCACCGGCCGGCGACTGGCGTCGACCAGTCATCATGAGATAAGCACCTTTGCCGTGATCATCTTCCGCCGTGTTGACGCCCCGAACAAGACACAGATGATGCATCTGCATAGCCGTCAGTGGCAGCAGTTCGCTGATATGAATGCCGGGTACTGATGTGGGAATGGCGAGGAACGGACCGCCCGTTTCGGCACCGGGCTTCGGGTCCCAACTTTCCAGCTGACTGAGTCCGCCATGCATGTTGAAGACAACGATCCGTTTCTGGTCGGACTTCAGATGAGCGGCCATGGCCGGCGAAGTGAACGCGCCGAGACCACCCACCATCGCTCCCGCCCCAGCCGCGAGCGTGCCCAGAAATTGCCGACGCGCAAAACCATGAGCCGCCGTGTTGCAGGGATAATGAAGTGTCATGAGAGCGACCTTTTTAAAAGACTTTGACGCCCCCGAGCTCGTCTCGGGGGTTCATACCGACTTTGCACTACCGCATACCACGCCTGGTCCAAAGTCTATAGAAACCCCTGACGCAAGGTCAGGGGCGGGAAGAGAAAAATCCCTCCGCCCCCGAGGCGAGCTCGGGGGCGGTTGTTTTTTTGCCCCCAATCTTGTGTCAGGGGCGGCGTGTTATTTATTGAAGCGGAATTCGGCGCTGCTGATCAGGCCCCAGACGAGTTCCTGGGCGGCGCGGGGTTTGTCGGGACGAGCGGCCAGAAACGCGGTGGCTTCGGACACTTCTTCTTCTGTGGGCATGCGTGTCAGCATGGACAAATACAATTCTTCCGCCGCGAGCTTTGGATCGGCAGCCGTCATAATTCGTTCGGTCACATTGCCACCGGCTGGAGCCACCCAGCTGTTAATCGCACCGCCATTTGCTGTAAACAGGGCCTGGTCGGGACTGGCGTAGAAATCGTTCTGAGGCTGGCCGGGGCCACCTCCGTAGATCTGCACGAAACTGCCAATGTTGCCCTTCAGCTTATCATAGGCCTTCTGTTCCACTTCGATCGCCCGAGCCCTCATCACGGCAGGATCGTTCTTCTGTTCGTCCGTCAGCGGGGCCGTCTTGTCCAGCTCGGCGATCTCCGCCGCAACGTACCGATCGTATACGCCAGTGACTCGGTAAATTGTCCAGCACATCTGATCGGGCGACAGTGGTTTCAACTGGGACAACGCGAAGCCGGCCGACAGGTCTGCTGGAACCGTCTCCATGGCTTTCTCAAACGTCGCCGAAGCGGTCGCCATCGACTGCTTTGCTTCCGTCATCACCGCCCCGGACTGCGCCGCAACCTGTTGCCGGCGATCAAGTTCGGCATTGGCCTCAACCATCGCAGCCTGAGCGGCTTTCATCGCTTCAGCCGCAGCGGATGACATCTGACTGGCCACAACCAACGACTCTTCGGATGCCTTCAGCGAAGATTCCATCGCAGTCGTTCTGGTAAGCAGCATCGTCAGATTGCTCTCGAGATTGCCCGCCGCCGCGTCATCCGCAGTCAGTGCTTCCTGAGCTCGCTTCAACGCTGCCGTCGCTTCAGCCAGCGTCGATGACGCTGCTCGGTATTGGCTCACTTTTTCCTGAGTCGTTTTCACCACCAGAGTCGCGGCGGTCATGGTCTGTTCGGCCGTCTGCATCGCCGTGGTTCGAGTTGCCACGACCGGCATGTATTCGTTGACCTGCTGGTTGGCAGCGTTGAGCGCCACTTCATTCGTAGCCACGATTTGAGCCGTCGACGTTAAGACGGTCTTCTGATCGCCGGCCCCGACGATTCGGTCGAGGGTCGCAAGTCGACTTTTCGCCGAAGACGCTCGCAACTGAGCATCCTGCATGGCAGCTCGCGCGGCCACCGCTTTCGCCTCTTCCGCTCGAACTGATTCAACCAGCGGCTGCAGCTTCTGCATCGCGCCATCGAACGTTCCTTTGGTCGCAGTTAGTGCGTCGGTTGCTGGCAACACGGCCGCGGTTTTGTCTGTCACTGCCTGATGCAGCAGCGGAAGCTCGGCGGCGACCTGTGCGGCGCGGTCGGACAACTGTTTGGTCGTCGCTGCCAGTTCCCCGTTGCCAGGCAACGCGGTGGAAGCGGACAGCAGAGGTGTCACGGCCAGTTGCAGCGTGTCGGCAAACGTCTTCTTTATGTTGAACGCGCCAGTGGCGTCGGCCAGCGCCTTCTGAGCTTCGTCGAGCTTCTTCGTTGCGTCCACAAACTGAACTCGTGCAGCATCCACTTCGGCGGCGACCGGAAGCATCGTTGTTTCAGCCGTTGAGAACGCTGTATCCGCGTCGCTGGTTTGTGCGCTCGCATCGCGAGCCAGAACTTCGAGCGTTTCTTTCTCGGCCGCAAGCTGCTGTTGTTCGGACTTCGCGGCGACCAAGCTATCGGTCGCTTCCGCGGTGAGATCGAAAGGTCGCTGATAGACGTCACTCAGCGAAACCTCGCGTAGAAACGTCTTCATATCAAAATTCATAGCGACGAATCGCTCACTTAGTTGCCGCAGCAATTCCGGACTTGCCGCAGGATTGTCAGGGTGCATCATATCCAGCGGATGCACCAGGCCGCGGCCGAGCATCATGGCCCAGAGACGATTGACGATGTTTTCATTGAACACGCGGTTGGTACCATTCGTTGCCAGTTCGGCCAGCGCATTCCGGCGACTGAACTTTGGCTGTGCGCGGACACCATCGGCCGGAGCCACTGTGTAGTCTTCGCCCGGGTAATAAAAGGGTTCGGTCAGCGACGGGTTGCCGGGCAGGCGAGCCGCCGTGCGGTGCATGTTGCCCTTGTCGAAGACGGATTCGAACGACAGGTCAGTCGGCGATCGTTCGCCAAGCACCGTCACGTCCTTCTCGGCGACCTTTTTGGTAACCGCGTAGTTGGTCGAGGCGATGGCCAGCAGTCCGTGATAGTCGCGCTGCAGGAAGTCGGCGACAATCGGTGAGTCGTGGCACTGGTTGCACTGCATATCGCGTCCGAAGAAGACTCGCCCAAGATCGCGTGTGATGACGTTCGGTTCGGCATTGCGGTCCAGATAAAAACGAGCGGCCGCGCGGTTCTCGGAAGTGTCGCCGTCGGAAGTCATGATTTCACGAGCCAGCACGTTCCACGGTTTGTTGTCGCGGACCGACTTCAAAAGCCAGGCTTGCCATTCGTCCTGAGTCACGTGAGTGTTTGGCCGTCGTTCCATCAGCATGACATCGAGCGTTGTGGCGATGTGTCGCGCGTACAGCGGCGATTCGATCAGCCGGTCGACGAGCTTTTCGCGTTTTGCTGGATCGGGGTCCGCGAGAAAGCTGCGAGCTTCGTCGGATGTTGGCGGCTGGCCGTTCAGGTCCAATGAGACACGTCGCAGGAATTCTTCGTCAGTGGCTTTCGGCCAGGCACCCGCCGGCGGCGTAAGTTCCCGGTTGATGACTTCTCGAAGCGGTTCGTCGGCGGCTGAGTAGGCCACTGGCAGGATCAGCCAGGCGAGGAGCAGGCGGACAATGAGCCTGCGTTCCATGTGGAACGCTGCACGGGCAGCAGATCGGAGCCTCGCGATCATCGCGGCTTCTCCGTTGGTCTTCGTGGCTTGCCGAAAGGAGGGATGGAAGAACGGTTCACATCGGAACCGAAATCCATAAACGGCGAACGTCGGAAGAAGGTGTGGAAGGAAGGAATCTCAAAGGTCGTTCGTCAACCTTCAAGCCAAGCTTGGGGTTGTCAGAGGCCGGTTCTCAACCTTGACGAGCTCCTGACATTGCATTGTTTACCCTGCCGCTATTGCCAGCGTCAAGTCAAACCCCTGACAAGTAGACCACACCGTCTCACTCCAGGGAACCGAATTCTGCGGGAATTCGGGAAACGCAACGGCAACGGAACCGCTTTTAACGCCCATGCGCTGCTACCTCGGGGGCGTCTGGAGTCATCGCACCCTATGCAGCTCGAACGTCTGCAGAGTCACCTCGTCGTGCAGGTTCCGCCATTTGACGGAAAACAAATCCAGCAGCGTCACCTCACTCGGGTAATAATCAACGTTGGTCACAGACTCAAACGCATCCACCCGCTGCATCCACTCTTCCCAGAATCCAGGCGTTCGTTTGGCATTCGGACCGATCACCAGAAACGTCGGAACATCGGGCTCACTACCATCCGGATCACTGAGATTCAAATGACTCACAGGCACCGCCACAATCCCGGCGGCCGCGAGTTGGAAGCACAACGCCGGCTCCCCGTAAACATAAACCACCAGGCGTTCCCGACGCCGCTCGTCCTCCGACAACGACGCACGCTCGACCGGTACTGAAACCGCCTTCAACACAGCCTCCGGAGTAATCGTCTCCCCGATCGGCACGACAGGAGCCGCACCAACCTGCAACTTGCCGCGAGCGGCCAGGACGCAATCATCCGCCAGCTCTGCCGCCGCGAAAGTGATCGACGAACGATTCTGCCACAGCGACGACCTGAAGACTTGAGACGGATCCAGAATCCCGAAATTCTGAGCCTCATCGAAACCCACAAACGAAGACAGCACAGCGGCTGTCAGCATGATAGAAACCAGTCGCTGGCCCCACGTCTGACTCGGCGGACGTGAGCCCGTGGCAACCATCCGTCGAGCCACACTGACATTGGATTCCAGCCACCAGCCAACACCGCCCGCTGCCGCCAGCCAAACCGCCGCCAGCAGTGGAAAGAACAGTCGCGAATACGGATGGTAAAGTGGTGTCACCAGCAGCAGACCCACGAACCAAGTCAGAGTCGTACACAACCCCAGCGTCGGATCAATCGACGCCGCCGACTGCAGATCGGCTTCACACAGCGGCAGGGATCCGTCGCTCGTGGGCGAGGTATCGCCGGCCACCGAACGCTGCCAGAGGCGATTCAGCACGGGCCACAAAAACATTCCTCCAAAGCCACCGAGCGAAATACAAATCAGCATCAGCGGCGTCCAGATCCGAAGCGCGATCACGGTTAGCGCGGCTGCTGCCATCAGGAATCGCAGCAGCAGACTCAGCGGGATCCATGAGTGATCCGTGGCATGAGAATATGGTAGGCCGGAAGAAACGTTAACGGCATACGCAGCCGGACCGACAGAGTCTGGTCGATCGGCCTTGGCAGCAAGCGTGTTCCACGTAGAACATTCCGCAGCCAGCCATCGATAGATCCCAGCCGCCGCCATTCCTAAACCCAAAGAGACCGCTCCGAACATGCCATCCAGCCAGAACTGGAAGGTCAGCTGAGCCGTCAGATTCTGCAACCACATGGAGGTGTTGCCAATGTACGACGCGTGATTGGCAGACACGGCTGCATAACCGCCTTGTGCCTGCAGATGCCACCACCATGGCGAAAAGGTCAGGATCGCAGTACCGCCGATAGTGGCCAACAGCAGCAGAGTCCGCACCGCCGTGATTTGTTTTCGTCCCACCCACAGCCACCACAGCACGGTGCCGCTGGAGACGATCGCGAGTGGAAGCCAGCCGGTGTATTTGGTCCACCAGGCGAGTCCGCAGACAAATCCGGACATCGCGGCGATGAGAAACGATTGCTTTTGAACGGCGAGCGTCCCCAGGTAAACCGAAGCGATGATCCACAGCAGGCAGGGGACGTCGGTCATGGCCATCCGCGAATAGATCACGTGGAAGTCACTGAGTGCCACGACAGCTGCGATGAAGATTCCCGCCGGCCGACCAAACCAGGCTCGCGCGAGCCACCACAGGGCGAGGATGCTCAGTAGTCCGCTGACGATGGCCGGCAGGAACGGAGCAAACAGGCTGAGTCCCGGGAGCACGCTGAAGAATTCCATTGCGGTGGAAAGCATGGGCGGCGCATAGAAGTCTCGGGCCGGATAGGGAGCGTTGAAGGCTCCGTCATGCCACAGCACCGACGCGTAAATGCCTTCGTCAAAGTGCTCAACGGCCTCCCGGTCGAGGTGCCAGGTGCGGAGCATCAGGCCCAGCACAAAGAACCCGGCGATGGCAGCGGATTCGATCAGTGAAGGGCGAATTTTCATGAGGTGGTCCGATCCTGTTTTTGGAGGCTCGGTGCAACTTACGTCCTTTTCTTGAGTTCGACGAGTCCCTTCCCAAACAAATCGCTGACCATTTCAGGTGTCCACCGCTGCATCGCCTTTCTTCAGCGTAATCGAAGGATCTGATGTTCCACGTGGAACCGCGAAAGTTTGCGGCAGTTCCACGACCGGCCCAGGCCGCGAGGGCCTCACGCCAAGGCATCTGCCGCTCGTTTTGCCTCCTCGCCCCCGCGAGTGCACCAACCAGCGGCGGAGAGGCAACACGGCGCGGCGCGAATCACGATGCTCACGGGGCAGTTTCGAAGGAACCACTGCGGTGAACGTTCCGTGACGATCATGAATTTTTTGATCAAGCGTATTGCCAGGCTTTCGTCCAGAGTCGGTTGAGTCCCCGAGTGGCTTGTCTACCATAGGTCTTCAAGCATACAGCCTCAAGTTCTGTCCGCAGCCCATTCTCATCCTGAACCTGGTCCTGAACCTGATCGAGCGAGTCCGAATGATGTCCGAAAACACTCCGGGAAAGATGTACGACGAAGCGATGAAGCTGAAGAACGAAGGCAACCTGGAAGGCTGCGTCGAAGCCCTGAAGCATATCCTGACAGTAGACCCGAATCACGTCCAGACTCACATGGCACTCGGTGTCCATCAGCAGAAACTGGGACGACCCGAAGAAGCCATTCACCACGCCAAAATGGTAACAGAACTCGAGCCGACCGACGCGTTCTCATTCACTCAGCTGTCTGTGATCTATCAACGCTGCGGCAAGATTCTGGAAGCCGAAGACGCCATGGCGAAGGCTCGCGAAATTCAGGGCGCGCCGAAGAATCATTAGGGCGGATGGATTTCGTGGCCTGCCGCTTTTTGAAAGGTAGTGCGTTTAACAGCAACGCTACCTTGACTGCAACGCCGCACGGAACGCGTTTACTCGCAGCTCGCAAACGGTCGCGGTTCGCTGGCCATGATCACACACGGCACCTCGGACGCCGATGATGTCCGGGTTCACGGCGAAAAGAGTCGGCAAGAGTTCTTCAGTGACTCGGCCCGCCAGCGCCAGCTGCATTCCGGCGGCTCGAGTCGCCTGACGCAACTGCTGCAGCTGTTGTTCGTTCAGCCAGTCCAGCAGCGTCGAGCCGTCCTTCACGTTCGTGTCGATCAGCAGCACCTGGCAACCGCACGCGATGGCTTCGTGCAGAACTTCGTTCACCGCCGGCGACTTCGCTCGCTCATGATCGGCATACGCCACGGCGACCCAGGCATGCGGTCCCGGCAGCACATGTCGCACGTACTGCCAGGCTTGCTTCCAGTCGTCGCTCGTACCAGCAGATGTCATCATGTCCGCCAGTCCCAGTTTGAGAAACGCGGGTCGCAGCCGCTGGATGACGGCACGAAATTCTTCAGCGAGAATAGCAGCCGGGGCGAACCATTCGGTGACTTCGCCAAGGGCGACGCTGAGCTGAAGGGATTCGCTGCTAATGAAGGAACCGGGATCTTTACAAGGCATCGCGCAGGGAAGATCGGCCAGTACATCGCCGATCGAATAAAGGGCTTCCGCGGACGCTCGGCCTAAAGAACCGTTGAGCGGTTCTTTGACGTCAACGATGTCCGCTCCGCCCTGCATTGCACTTCGCGCTTCCGCCTCGTTTCGAACCGACACCAGAAGTCGCGGACGAAGGCAAAGCACGGGGTTACCTTTTCTTGCGGGAAATGTTATTAGTTTTGGACGCCCTTGATTTTACTTGCACGCCCCTCACCTTGTGTCAGGAGTTTATACCGCCTTTGCGCCAGAGATCGCGTGGTAGTGCAAAGTCGACATGAACCCCCGAGACAAGCTTAGAGGCGGGAAGGTTTAATGGCGCACCACGAAAAAGCCCCGAAGAGAACTCCGGGGCGGTACCTGCGGCTGTAGTGATGAAGTCGAAAAGGCTACCCGAGGACTGGCAAGGTTGCCGCCTAAAGTTCTGGTGCCGCTTCTTCAGCGTCGCCTTCAACTTCTGCTTCTGCTTCTTCGGCTTCTTCATCGAGCTCGATATCAGCATCGATGTCGACGTCTTCTGCGACTTCTGGATCGACCTTCGCTTCCTCTTCAGCATCTTCGTCCGGTGCTGTCACAGCAACCTGGATCATCGGAGTTCCGTCAGGATTCAAAGTTTCTTTGACCGGCTGCATGAAATAGCGGCGTTTGCCACGACCCAGCAGAGTCGCCAGCATTTCGTCAGCCTTTTCCTTTTCGTGGAACAGAAATCGGCCTTCTTCACGCATCGTGCTGCTGTAGACAACCCACACCAGGCGGCGTCGCTGCATTGCTTCTTTGGCGCGGCGCGTCCGAGGCTTGGTGGCCTTCTTCTTTTTGGGAACTCCGTCCTTATCGCCTTTGCTGGCTCGTTTCTTCGCGGTGCCCTCGCCCTTCTCTTCAGAAGTCTTGCGAGATGCCTTTTTCTTCACGCCGGTTTCAGCATCTGCGGCTTCCGCAGCTTCAACCTCGCGACGCATTGAGAGACGACTCTTAGCCATTTTTCCTGCCAAACACGCGGACCTGCGACCAAAAATCCCCTTGCAAATCCTGAGGAAACTCTGGCCGATCTGAATCTGGAAACTCACCAGGGCTCTCGATCCAGGCAATCTGGCGCGCGAGAATTCTCCCTATGAGGAGCGGGAGGATAGCAGGCTTCCGGCACAGAATCCACCCTCGAAGACCCAAAACCGCACGGACGAGTCTTTGCGATGCCTCCGGACCGTCATTTTCCACCGCAACGGAGCAACTTCTCAGCGGCCGGTTAATATCCAAATCTGAAATTTTAGATTCGAAATTTCAGATCTTCGCGGCGGCGGCGACCCGGTCGACGACGATCTGAATCGCTTCGGCCATCCGCGGTCGATCCACGTCATGCACATCAATCGGTCGACCAATGCCTTCCAGCATGGTCACCGTCAGCCGCCCGCCCAGATGCTGGCGGAACTCTTCAAGCCCCAAAAACAGTTCTTCGGTTTGTCGCAACGTCGGATGGTCAATCAACAGACCCAGGCGTTCCAGACATACCAACACACGGTCAGCGTCCTTCGCTGGCAGCCCATGGACCAGGCTGGAATACACCGTGTCGACGGCGACGCCGATCCCGACGGCTTCGCCATGGCGCAGATCAAACTGGCTCATCGCTTCCAGCTTGTGAGCTGACCAGTGCCCGAAATCCAGTGGCCGCGCTTCCAGCATCTCAAACGGATCGCCGCCGGCCGTGATGTGTTTGAGATGCCAGAGAGCCGACGTTTCGATGACCGGCCAGCAGGCTTCATCGCGGCTTCTGATAGCGGCCGCGTTTTCCAGAATCTGTTCGAAGAATGCTGCGTCCTTCAACAGTGCGACCTTAACTGCTTCGGAAAAGCCGCAGCGGAAGTCGCGATCGCTGAGTGTCGTCAGCATCGAACGATCGTTGATCACGCCCCACGGCACGGCGAAGGAACCCAGCCAGTTCTTTTTTTGGAACAGGTTCACACTGTTTTTAACGCCAATGCCCGAATCGGCCTGAGCGAGTGTGGTCGTTGGGATGCGAATCAGGCGCAGTCCCCGGTGAGCGATCGCGGCGGCAAATCCCACCGCATCCAGAACCGCTCCGCCGCCGATCACGACGACGTAACTGCGCCGATCCATGCCAGCTTCATTGAGCACCTTCAGCATCCGCTCAAGAATATGAACGTCGTTTTTCACCGCTTCGCCGCCCGGCACAATCTGTGGATTGCCGACGACCTGAAACCGGTCCGTGTTTCGTTTTTCAAAGGCGTGCAGCCGCTGCTTCAGATCCGGATTGGCGTCGGCCACGTGCTCATCCAGCCAGAACTGGACTCGCGGAATTCTGTTTTCCGAAGGCGCCAGCAACTCGGCAAGCATCGACGAGTCGGCTCCGAGCACATCGTTCGTGAATCGCAGCCGATGGCGAAACGCGACAGTGAAGTCCACATCCGAGGAACTGCTTCGGGAAGATTGAACTGAGCGCGGAATGGTTGGCATGGTGGGATTGAAGCAAACGAGGGCGGGTGATTGTTAATGGCCGGCATCCGTTCCGTCATCACGCGCCAACAGCATAGCCCTGATCCGCGGGAATTGCCAACAGACTTTGATCTCAGGCGGCAGGTGACTCACCAGGGTGTTGCGTCTGCCCGCCATCCGAGCCAACTTTCGCAGCTGCTGCCGTCGGCACAATCGAACGAAGTGGCAAATTCGTAACAACCGAAAATCCAGTCCGCGCGGCGCGGGGACGCACATCGGATCGGGATTGGCAGGCTTGAGGTGATGTTCCCAGTTTGACGCGGTGCGTCGCTGGTTGCGTCGAAGATGCCGGCCCGCATTGCTCGACTGGGTGGTTCCCACGCGAGGTGTCGCTGCATAACCGATAAAGCCCCTACAGTTGGCCGCGAGCGGCAGAGTGACCGGCAATCGTTGCGCTTTGCCTCGCCCGCCCATCCTGGTTAGTCCGAAAACATTAGCGTGTAACCCCGAGCGAATCAAAGACTCACCAAGAAATTCTGAATGCGGCGTGTGCATTCAAGGTGTTTCCCAGATTCACTCAGCATGAACGATGTGTAGGAGAGTTGAGATGAAGGCGATTACATTGATGGCGGCTCTGGTTGTGTGTTCACTGGCTAGCAATGTCCAGGCTGGCCTGTTCGGACACTTCAAAGGAAATCATGGTTGCGGATGCAGCGTTGAGCCAACCTGCTGTGCACCAGTCGAAGCAAGCTGCTGTGCTCCAGCTGCTTGCGGTGTTGCTGCTGATCCAAGCTGCTGTGCTCCAGCTGCTTGTGGCGTAGCTTGCGAGCCAACCTGCTGTGCACCAGCAGCTTGTGGTTCAGCTTGCGAGCCAACCTGCTGTGCACCAGTCGACACTTGCGGATCTTGCAACACATGCGGCGACAGCTGTGGTTGCAACAGTGGTTGTGGTTCATCTTGCTTCAAGATGCCAAAGTTCAAGATGCCTAAGTTCAAGATGCCTAAGTTCAAGATGCCTAAGTGCAACTTGTTCGGTGGCTGCGGTTCATCTTGCGGTTCATCTTGCTGCAGCGAGCCAAGCTGCTGTGCTCCAGCTGCTTGCGAGCCAACTTGCTGTGCTCCAGTTGAACCATCATGCTGTGCTCCAGTATGCGGTGGTTGCAACTAGTTCAGGTTGGCGTAAGGTGAGGTGATTAGCCAACGTGATCTTAAGAGTCTGACGGATACAGAGAGCGAATGTCGTGATTCGCTCTCTCCCGTCCCTGAAGTTTCGATCGAGTGATTGAGTAGTTCAAGAGGACGCCGGCAGATAAGCCAGAGTCACGGTTAAAAACCCAGCCTTCCGCCCCGCAGATGCTGAGGATCGTGAGGGAATCTCACTTGGGGAACACGCGCAACGGGATGTACACCCGAAACCGCGGTTCCACCAGAACGGATCAGCAACAGGGTGGAACCGTTGGTAAAAAACAACAGAACGGCGATGAGCTCTTTCAGGGTTCATCGCCGTTTCTGTGTTTATGGTCTGCGATTTGTTGTGTTGGATTTGAGATTTCAGATCTCACGCTCGCCCACTGATGTCCTGCGGGCTGCGGTTGATTTGCTACACTTCCTCGTGGAAGATGGACTCTTGCCAGAGTTGCAACGCGCGGGAAGGAGCAGGTCGCTTAATGTTGGTCAGCCTGAAATATGCCGGACGTAGTCAGCTTGTCTCAGTTCCCGGCGGATCGCAAATTCTGAGACTCGCACCAAATGTGGCTCGCCCCGCGGTCGCTTTTGACGCGGTGCTCAAAGAACCGGTCGCCTTTCGCGAGGCCATGAGTTGCCTGCAGAAACTCCTGACGAACAAGCCGCTCGCCAACGCTCAGTCCACGCGGGACGATGAGACGTGGAAGCAACGCCAGCGCGAGCAGGAATTTCCCCTTCGCCAGACAATCGCTGAATCCTCGCGCGAACTTGCGTTGGCCAGTCAGTCGCACATGGCCTCGCCCGATCAGCAGCAGAAGCAAGATCAGCCACAGGAGCATGATCAGGCTCGCCAGCGTTACTGGAAAGCGCGAGCGCAGTTGAGTGCCCGTCTGCGTCAGGACGATGCAACACTCTGGCGGCAAGTTCTGCCTTTCGATCCTCTTCTCACGGTCGCCGACGATTCCGTCTTCATCGAATGTTTCTCTGCCGACGAATCCAGCTACGGCTGCCTGAGCCTCGACCGAGGCTCCTGCTTTACCGCGCCGGACTCGGCCGAATGCGGCACCACCAACACGGACTGCTCGTCGGATCTTTTTCACAGTCTGCAGTCGCTGCGAACGTATCGAGAGCTGCGCTTCGTCGTCGGCTCCGCGCTGGACAGCTCAGTGCCCGCTGATCACGCGGCGGTGCGTGAAGAAAAAATTCAGCCGCCCTCGGACTGGCTTCGCGGGTTTGTGGAACTGCAGGCCGCGATGGCCTTACCGATGAAGAAAGTCAGCCTCGACTTAGCCACTGTTTATTCTCTGCTGGCCTGGATGAGCCGGCATCGTGAAAAGTCGGCGCCGCGCGCGGTTCGTTTCGAGCTGCAGGACGGCCAGTCGCCGCGCCTGACGCTCGAACCATTCAACATCCGCATCGAAAGCTCGGGCACGAGGTATCACGGAACCAGTGCGGATTCCGTCCGCATCTGGGGCCGCCGGCAGCTGCTAAGCCTCGCTCGCCTGCTGCCGCTCGCGACGCAAATCGACGTGTACTTGACCGGCAGCGGCCTGCCCAGCTTTTGGGTGGTGCAGATGGGCCGCATGCGGATGACGCTCGGGCTGAGCGGCTGGACGTCCAGCGCCTGGACTCGCGGCACCGCCATCCGGATGCTGTTCCCGCCGAGTGACCCGGACCCGGCAAAAGTCGCTGCCGCGGCTGAGTTCCTGAGCACTCAGCGTTCGCTGGCTTTGGATTCTGTCGCCGGGCATTTAAAGAGTTCGCCAAGCGTCGCGGCGGCGGTGATGAACCAGCTGGCTCTGCAGGGCCAGACTTTTTTCGATCTGGACGCTGGCGTCTTTCGATGGCGACCCATCCTGCGTGTGGCTTTGATTGATCGCGAACTTGGAACGCCTCATGCGGAAACTCAGGCCGGTTGTCAGCTGGCTGCGCGGGGCGTTGTAAAAATTGAGACACGTCAGGAGGCGCCGCAGGGCGGACTGGTGGTCGCCGGCAAGGCAGAAAACCAAAGCTGCGAGGTGGCGTTGGATGGCGATGGAATCGTCCGCAAAGGCAAATGCCGCTGCAGCTGGCACGTCCGTTTTGGCATTCGCCAGGGCCCATGCCGACATCTTCAGGCGTTACGAAATCACGCCTGCATCACCACTCATGACCCCGGCAAAGACTGGTACCAGCAGCGTCTTGCCTGGAGCCGCTGACAACCGACGCCACGCCGGTCTCAACCGAACCATAATTCCTCGGAGGTTCCAGCATCAATGGCGTGGACTTAACGTATTTTCTTGTCGCGGAACTCGCCAAGAGTTTCGGTTTTCCCTGCAAACACTTGGGTGCCGAAAGTCTTGGCGACTTCCGCTACACCTTAAGTCCACGCCATTTGGTTCCAGCATCGTGGTGATCAAACGCCCGGTGAAATTGCAATTGTCCGACCGACGCACCAAACTATGCACGATCTGAATTCCCTGACCTTCGGCAGAAGCAGTTTCCAATGCGCGGCCCTGTGCTGGATCGAGAAGAGTACATCGAGCAGGAGTATTTCTTTCGAGTCTATCGAGAACGGCTTCTGGAAAATGTTCCGTCGCAGGAAATCCTGAAGACGATTTCGGAGGAGATTCTTGCGACAACTCGCCTGCCGATGGCAATAGATTTTATGCGGGCGGAAATCCTGCACAGCGGAAAAATCAGCACGGCGATGTTTCGACTGCCACACTACTTTGCTCCGTTTCAGGCCTTTGTGATCAGCCGGGCCGAAGAGGATGAATCCCGGTTTGAGCAACTGACGGCTCTGAAAATTCTCGAAAGCGAAGCACGGTATCGATCGGCCGGCGCTTCCATGCCGGGCCTGTTCATCTTTCAGCTGGAGTGTATCGCTCGCAATCGCCTGGGCTACACCGAGGGATTGAAACAGATGTCGGGCGATCCTTTGTACTCCGAAGAATGGAGCCAATGGATTATGAGACTTGCGGCATCGCTGGGTGAGCGGGAACTTTCTGAAATCGTTTACTTGTCCTCACAGCACTTCCTCAACCGTCGCAACTCGACTCGCAGCCCGTCAGCCGCGCCGGCTCAACCACAAGACTCCGCTCCAGCGCCTGCACCGACTGCACTCTTTGGAGATCAGGAAGGCCGCATCGCGAGGGCCAATATCGGACGCGACCCGTTGTACTTTTTCGCGGCCCTTCAGAGACAGCTCAGTTATCCGGCAGTGCCGCGGTCGATGCAGGCCGAAACTGAAGAGAATAAGAAACTTCCTCCAATTCTTGAGGCACGTTTGAATAAGATCGAACAACGGCTCAAGATTAACGAGATGGAAGTCAAAGGCGGGCTCGATCTGACTCGGTTTTACAAACAGCCGGATGGCGAAACTCCAAAGTTTGACGCCCTGCCCTAAAGGCCGTTCCTAAAACCAAACCTGGACTGGTGCTGCCCCGGCATCCGCAGCAGCTGGCTCAGCCATCTCGGGCGGGCCGGATTAGCTCGAGCCGGAGTCGGCGTGACCTCGCGGCTCACAAAATGTCCACAACAAAATTCGTCGCACTGAAAACCGTTTTCGTGCGTCGTTAACCAGTTTCAAAACTTCGTCGTTCTCTCTTAACAGCACAGAAATTTTAGCCATGTCCGAACAGGTCGAAGCCAGCATTTATGATTATCCCAAGTACTACGACTTGTTGTTCGGGTCCGACGTGGCGGCTGAATTCCGGTTTCTGAAAGCCTGCATCGCGCGGCATGCGGGCTGTGAAGTGAAGCGAATTTTTGAGCCCGCTTGTGGCACGGGACGGCTGCTGATTAAGCTGGGAAAAGCCGGCTACGAGGTGTTGGGCAATGACCTGAATCCGAAAGCCGTGGATTTCTGCAACGAACGCCTGCGACGATACGAACTGCCGGAATCCGTTGTCGTCGGCGATATGTCAAACTTCAAGGTCAAGAAAAAGTTTGATGCGGCCTTCAATATGATCAACACGTTCCGCCATCTGGCGACAGAAAAACAGGCGCTCGGCCATCTGGAATGCATGGCCAAGGGTATGAACAAGGGGGCCTTGTATGTCCTTGGGATTCATCTTGAGCCCACGGATTGCCCGGCGATGCAGGAAGAAAGCTGGTCGGCTCGCCGCGGAAATCTGGTGGTGAATTCGTACATGTGGTCCAAGGGGATCGATCGCAAGACTCGCCTTGAACATCTGGGTCTGCATGTGGACGTGTTCACGCCGACAAAGCGAATTCGCATCGTCGATCACATGGAGTACCGGACTTACACCAAAACACAGTTCACGTCGCTGCTGAAGAAAGTGCCGCAGCTGGAAATTGCCGAAACCTACGACTTCGCCTACGACGTCAAAAACCCAACGGTCGTAACGGGCCAGACCGAAGATGTGGTCTACGTGCTCCGCCGGAAGTAAACAGGCGTGCCGTGGCCCCTCATTGGTCATTGGTCATTCCCCCTTCATGGGCGTGATTCCCGTGAAGAAGCCAATCATCATTTCATCCCAGCTTTGCTGACCCCAGGTCACCTGCTGGGAGGGATCAGGATTGTTCGGATTCCCGGCCGAATTATCGAACGTCGCCGAGCAGGTCACGACCGTGCCTTTGGGGATCAGTTTTGGCTCAGCGAACTCATAACGCAGCTGCCAGTTGAAATCGTACTTGGGAACATCCAGCAGAGTCTCCGTGGACCCGTCCGGATATTTGGCATCATAACGGAACGCTTTACCTCGCAAATGCATATGCGGCGTCAGGCTCAGAAGCGTCACGTCCTCGCGAAATTTTTCTTGCGCCGTCACCGGGTGTGAGTCCGCGCCGGGTGGAATTTTCAGTTTCGGACTGATCGCTTCAAGCCCCACCACTTCGCTGGTGACGGATTCAGCGTCTGTAAACTTCAGCCCGATGTAGCTTCGATCGGTCTGCTCCGTACCGTTCGGCGTGTAATGCACCTCGAACAAAATCTGAGCCCCCGCGGGGACTCGCATCGCCGCACCGTTTGGGAAAATCAGCGGCGAAGTGCCCGGGGCATAACCAATCAGCATCTTGCCAAGGTTCACGTCCTTTTGTCCGGGCAACACCAGAAACGCAATGATGTGATGCACGACCGCTGCGTTGGCCGGCCGCGCTTCGGCCGCAATCACAAAGCGATCTTCGGTAAATTTTGGATCGACCTTAAAGTACTGATAATCGACCACACCCGTTGCGGGGATAGTGAAAGGCTCATCCCGCACATGAATCACCATGTCAGGTTCAGGCATTCGCCAGCCGGCGGCAAAAGTGGGTTTCGGCGGCAGGTCGGACGCATCGCCTTCCGGGCAACCGTTTTCAATCCAGGTCAGAATTAATTTCTTCTGCTCGGCCGAAAGGCGAGCATCGTTTTTGAAATGCCCGAACTCCGGATTGGCATTCCATGGCGGCATGCGGTCTTCACGAATGACTTCGGCAATCGTTGCTTCCCAGCCAACCGTTTCTTCAAACGATGTTAAGGGGAACGGTGCGATCTCGCCTGCCCGATGACATTCGACGCAACGCGCATTGAAGATCGGAGCAATGTGTTTTGAGAAGGTAATCTCTCCATGCGGCTCAACATGTTTGCGTCGTCCGATGACGCAGCCCGGTGCGGTTGTTGAGGCCAACGAAGGCGCTTCGCCTTTTCGAACGGCCTCAATCGCGTCCGAAAGATTTTCCTGTGTTGCCGATTTGCGAGCCACGCTGATGCCATACTGATCGTCAATTCGACCCTGGTATTGAATCGCTCGAGCGGCGTTGAGAACGAAGACTTCCGGAGTTCGTTTGGCCTTCAGCAGGTCTGCCAGTGTCTGCTCATTGTCCATCAGAACAGGGAACGTGATGCCTGCTTTGTTCACGTAGGTCACCACTTCCGTCAGGCTGTCCTGAACGTTCGAGCAGACGCCGATGAAGGTGACGCCTTTCTCTTTGCAGGCTTCTGACATGGTCTGCAGTTTCGGGCCGTACAGCCGAGCCAGCGGACATTCGGTTCCCAGGAACGCAACGACCAGAACCTGCGATTCATTGTATTCGCTCAGCGAGTGGACTTTGCCGTAACAGTCGCGCAATTCGATCGTCTGAAACTCGGCCGACCGGTCATCGGCCGCTGGCAGAATTCCCGCCCCGACTGAAACCAGGCTTGCGGCGACCAGAAGTTTGAAAATAAATCGCATAGATCGCTCCAGGCTTGTCGCCTGCTTTGAAAAGGTCCGACTTTGACAATATCCGACTCTAACAATATCCGGCGAATATCCGGCGAATATCCTGGTCTGATGGAGCCGCATAATCGGCTTCCCGCAGAAAGTGTTTGTGGCAATGACACGCGAGCCGGTTTGTTCCGCGTCCATCGTACCTGCGCCAACCAAAACTCAGAAGCCGAACTCCTGAGTTCACTCAATTTGAGGCAGCATCAATGCTGTTGCATGCCTGGCGATGAGAAAATATCACAGAAAGCGAAAGAGCAGCCTTTGCGACCCGCGTTCCGCGACCATCCAATCGACGAGCCGCGACCAGTCTCGGTGACCAGTCTCGGCGATCTGGCAACTGGCGGAATCTCGGTAAAATCTGAGCGACTGTTGTTTGCACGGAAATCATTTCCCACTACATTCTGACGATCGTTAGAGTGTTGGTGTGTGAGCAGATTTGGCCATTCGGCGAGTTTTTTGAATGTGGATGCCTGTTGTGGAACGGGATTTGTAGACTGTGCAGTACGGGCGTGTTGACTTCAGCTGCTGATGGAAAGGTGTTCAATATGAGAAAGTTTTCTGAACGCAGGGCGGCAGTTTCACTGGTCGGTCCCCGCACTGGATTTACTCTGATTGAGCTGCTGGTGGTGATTGCAATCATCGCCATTCTGGTGTCGCTGCTGCTGCCGGCGGTTCAACAGGCCCGTGAAGCAGCGCGGCGGACGCAGTCAAAGAACAACCTGAAGCAGATTGGCCTGGCCACCGCAAATTTTGAAGACGTGCATCGGCATCTCCCTACCAGTGGGGGATTTGACTATTCCGTGACGCCCGGCAATTCGTCGCCCTATGTCACTCGTTCGAAAAGTGTGATCGTCCCGACACCGAATGTTTACACGTTCATTCCCGGCTATGGACAGTTTCGGCCTCGGTGGGGCGATCCGTCCGATCTTCCGAAGCACCAACTGGGATCCACGTTTTATTCGCTGCTGCCATTCCTTGAGCAGGCGGCTTTGTTTGAAGATCCGCTGCTGTGTTACAAGACGCCTCTTTCAGTTTTCTACATTCCGTCGCGACGAAGTGGACTGTTTCAAATTCCAGCCACCGATTCCGTCTATCCCGGCTGGTCTTACAGCGATGACGGTGCCGGCGCGTGTGCTCGCACCGACTACGCCGCCAACGAACTTGTCTGCTGGACCACCTATGCCGGCTGGGGAAAAGTGGCTTCTTACCGAGATATCACCGATGGAACGTCGAACACCATTTTCTTCGGCGAAAAAGCGATGGCTCAGAAAGCCTACAATGCTGGCGTGATGTTTTGGGACGAACCGTGGATTCTCGGCGGCAACGGTGGAGTTGGCCGATGCGGGTTTGAACTCTACAGCGATTTCGAACTGAACAATTTTCCCGACCGAGTCAACGGGGCTGGCTGGAGCGACGCTCAATATTCCTGCGGCGGTGGCAACTGGGGAACGCCAAGTCCCGGTGGACCGCAGTTCTCGATGGGCGACGGCAGCGTGCGTTCGTTCAGCTTCAACATCGACAAAACGGTCATGCACAACCTGATCCGCCCGGCTGATGGCAATGTGGTTTCTGTTGAATAGAGTACCCGCCAGGTTAACGCTGGCGGTGTACAAGCGGGCTGTTGATTTAGTCATAACCTGAGCCGCAAGGCGCTAGCCGCGGGTGTTTTCATTGTGTTTTTTTTCAGAGACTCACCCGCAGCTAGCGCTTTGCGGCTCACTAAATCAACACCGGCCAAGAAATCCACGGAGCGTCCTGTGAAGCCCAGTCGTTGTCTGATTCTATTTTGTTGCCTGTTCATCGCCATCGGATGCGGCGACGACCGACCTCCCATGGTCTCTGTCACCGGCAAAGTCATGCTTAACGGACAGGGCGTGACGGCCGGGTCAATTTTCTTTCATCCCGATTCGGCCAACAGCTTTCAAAAGGATACTCCCAGCAGCCAGCTGCAGCTGGACGGAAGCTTCACGATCAAGACGTTTCCGTATGGCGACGGTGTTCCTCCCGGAAAATACAAAGTCACACTCGCACCGGAACTGGCCAACCGCACCAAACACCCGAGCTACGGACTGGTCGACAAAACTCCGTGGGAAATCACCGTGCCTGAACAGGGGCTCAGCGACCACGTTTTCGAAGTCAAGTGAGAGTCCGTGACGCTGGTGCAGTCGCAGGACGGTCGCTATCATGTTCTCACTATCGTTGGAATGACAGAATAAGCTCCGTCCATCTGTCGTTGTTTAAGCTGTCGCTTGTGCCACAGCTTATGAGACTTTCTTCGCCTGGAACGATGCCATGATTGCTCATGTTGATCGCAAAACGGTTGCCAATAAAACGCCTGATGAAGCTATCCGGCAGATTAAATTTCACGCCAGCCTGAACGTGTCAGACCTGCCGCGATCGGTCGCGTTTTATGCCGCGTTGCTGGGCGAAGAGCCGGTCAAGTTTTACGAAGACTATGCCAAGTTCGAAATCAATGTCCCGCCACTGGTGCTGTCGCTCAAACCGAAGCGAGCCTGCGCCGGTGGGCCACTGAATCATCTCGGCCTGCGATTGACCTCAGTGGCTGATCTCGACGCAGTGCTGGCTCGCATGAAGTCCGTCGATGCACGAATCGGACGTCAGGACGATGTGCAATGCTGCTACGCCGAACAGACGAAGCTCTGGATCACGGATCCCGATGGAACATTGTGGGAAGTGTATGTACTTCACAATGATGTGCTCGACTGGGGCGAAAAGCATAACAAAGTGAAACTGTGGTCCGCTCCGCTGAAGGCGTTCGGTGTGCGCGGCGTGATTCGCCGCTGGTGGAACAATGCGTTTGGATCGCGACAGTCCGGTAACCTTGCGTCGGTTGAATTCGAATCGCCTGTTCCAGCCGACACCTGTTCGGTCGTGCCACCAGCCAAGCGCTGATCGGCGACTGAATAACGTCGTTCTCAATCGAAAGCCACAGGCTACACTCTAACACTTATACAGGCGTGAGAATTCAGATGTCGCCCGGAATTCAGTCTGCGGATGAACTGATGATCGCGGGCCGGTACGTGGAGTTCCCGGTCCCAAACGCGGCAGCCGACGCTTTCTTCGACATGACGGATTTCAGCGATTTTCGACACGACGACTCGGGACTGCCGCATGGTCGACTTTCTCCCAAAGAGCGGCTTGCTGACGAATTCTGCTACTGGCTTTCGCTTCCCTTTCACTGGGCCGCTCAGGTGTTTCGCAATGGCAGTGATATTCTGCGAGTGCTGGATATCCTGAAGCTCAGACCACTGCCGGCCGGACTTGTGGGGCTTAACCATCCATGGGTGACGGGAATTTGCCCTGAAACGGGTGAGCCGATCTGGTTCAGCAATGTGATCTATCGATCTGAACCCAACGATCATCCAGGTTCGGCGAGTGACGAAACCGTGCTCCTCGCGAACGGCCGATTTATGGCTCAGCGAGTTCGTCAGTCGGCCGTGGTTCCGGAGATTCCGCTCGGGCCTGCGCGGCGGATGCCCCACTGCATCAACTACATGCATGGCAGTTCGCACTACAATAGTGGGCTGGTGATTCTGAACGATATTCCGGACGCCTTTCGCCACATTAACGATCCTCGCTTCCGCAGAGAAATTCGCCGCTTTGTGGCTGAGGAACAGCGGGAGGTTTTGTTTCTGCTCCGCAATCGCGACTATTGTCCTCGGGAGTATGCCTATCTTTCCTGCTGCATGCGAACTCACTTTCGCTGGTTCTGCAATCCGAACGGGCCTCAGGAAAGAGTCCTCTGGGGCAACGCCGCGCCGTTTCCAGCCGCCAATCTTATCACCGGCCACTGGTCCGATGACGTGTATGCGCTCCGCAGGCCGGGCGGATCTGATAAGGTCGTGCGACCACCGATAGAAACGTCGCAGTACTTTCAGGACGATGACTACGCTCAAGGCCGTGATCATGCGGCGTGGCCTGAGAAAGCTCTGGCTTGGGCGAATTATTATCGAGTGAAACTGCGAGGACGAAAGGGCGGTATGTTTTTTGTGGATCGCAGAAAAGTGTATGCTGACCAGATCTCCAGTCGGCATGCACGCGGGCTGTACGATGAAGACCGCGCTCAATTCTGAAATGTCCGTCCATGCTGGATCGTCCTGTCCGAAAACTTATTGACCCGCTTCTCGAGTTCCCGGCCGCATTCCTTGCCGCACGCAAAGTTCCAGCGAATGCGATCACCGTGTTGGGGTTTCTGCTGGGCATGATCAGCTGCGTGGCGATTAGTCAAAGAAGCTTTGGAATCGCGTTGTTCTTTATCCTTGCCAATCGTCTGGCCGATGGGCTCGACGGTATGGTGGCTCGGCGGATAAAAGCCTCCGACGTCGGCGGGTTCCTGGACATCGTGCTGGATATCATTTTCTACGCTGGCGTTCCGTTTGCATTTGGAATCTCTGATCCAACGCTTTTGTTGCCAGCGACCTTTCTGATCTACAGCTTCATAGGCACCACCGGTTCCTTTCTGGCCTACGCCGCCATTTCGGCAAAGCGAGGAATCACGACCGCCCAGGACGGCAAGAAGTCGTTCTTCTATTCGGTGGGTCTGATGGAAGGGACGGAGACCATTATCTTCTTCGTGCTGTTTTGCCTGTTCCCCGACAACTTCGCGACGCTCGCCTGGACCTTCGGAATTCTCTGCTGGCTGACAACAATGATCCGCATTCTCATTGGCACTATCGAATTCCGCCGCACGCCTTGACCTTGAACCGGATGGGCACTTTTTGAAGTTGCCAGTTTGTCAGTACCACAACCCGCAACGTCAGTGAGGGATTGCGTTTCTGCGTTTTGCGGTGAATGTTCTCAAATCCCTCGCTGACGCGTCGGGTTACGATTAAATCGACAGCCTGCGAGCCGGATGGGGCCGCTCAAAGTACTTAATTCTACGCCCTTATCCCCGATTCCCAGGTGGCTCCGAAAGCAAAACCCGCCCACTTGGCGGACCAGAGAATGAGACCTGACTTTTTTTCCTTATTCCAATGGTACAAATGGTACACTTACTATCGTTCAGAGACCGGGAGACGGAAATCTGGGGTGGGCGGTGGCACAGATTTCCTCGATCACCGGCGGCTCGGTATCATGCGAAGCCGCAATTGAATTCTGCTTTCGCCGAGTGACCGCTTATGAGTACTTTTTCCGAACGCGTTGCCTGCTTTATTCGTCCAGGTTTCCCTAATGGAATCCTGTTGGCGGGGATGCTGATCGCTGTGCTGCTCGGCACGAACGCGACTGCTCGGGCGGATGAGCATGAGGAGAAAGTGGAGCGCTGGAAGAAGTCCTACGAAGAAAAAATTCTGCCGATCGTTGAAGCTCGATGTGTGCAGTGTCATCGCGGAGACAAGATCGAAGGAGAATTCGACTTCGGAAAGTTTCCCAACGGGCAGTCTGCCGCCGAAGCCGGAGATGCGTGGGAACGAGTCGCCAAGCGGATTCGTTTGAACGAGATGCCTCCGCAGGGAAGTCCCGGACTGAACGATGAACAGAAAGGTCAGTTTCAGCAGTGGGTAGATTCCCGGCCGGATCAGGACCTGTGCAAACAACTGGCCTCGGAGGAAACTCAAAGCTGGTACCGCGGCTTTGTGATGAGCCGTCGTCTGACTCAGACGGAATATCGCAATGCGGTTCGCGATGTTGTAGGAGTTCCTCTGCTGCCTGATGAAGAACCGCCGTCCGATGGGGCCGGCGGTGAGGGCTTTGATACCGTCGGAGATGCTCTGTTTACGTCCACGATTCATCTGGAATCTTATCTCGCGATCGCCGATCGCGTGATCGAAGCGGCGTTGCCTGATGAGCCGACGTCAGGTGATCCCGAGACAGCCGCGATCAGAAATCGCGTGCTGACAGTTCTGCCAAAATCATTGCAGGCGGATTCAACCAAGAGTGATTCCGAAGCTGCTGCAGAGATCAT
>JBDNHX010000564.1:0-10240 GCA_041688565.1 Planctomycetaceae bacterium | reverse complement strand
TCGCACTTTTCGCGACTGAATCAGAGTAATGATGATACTTTCATCGCCCTTCTTGATAATCTCGCGAGGATATGTATAAGCATTTCGAACAGCCGTTGTTGCTTCTACCAGCGACATACCTTCCACCTGAATGGCATCAATGATTGGCAGAGCAAGTGTTCCATCTTCACGGATTGGAACAGGATATCCAATCGCAGGCGGACGATTGCTGTCTTCGGGATAATGGAACGGCGGCAGTTCTTCATCGCTGCCAAGGACACCCTTGATGTAAACGCCCAGCACATCGCCGGGCCCAAGCAGATATGTTTCTGGTGGATCCTGCCGAAGTCGAAGCAGCGAGACATCCTGATAGTTGTCTTTCAAATCCGTCGAGAAAATCTCGGACGGCACTCGCGATACCGGCACCGCGTTGATTGTTGAGCAACCCGCCTGCAGGAGTGTTGCCAACGTCAGGATGCTGAACAGCGCCCGACCCGCTCTCTGCTTCTCAGGGATTGTTGTATTTGCTGCGCC
This sequence comes from Planctomycetaceae bacterium, assembly GCA_041688565.1. Lineage (GTDB taxonomy): Bacteria > Planctomycetota > Planctomycetia > Planctomycetales > Planctomycetaceae > SXXK01. Next base: position 9,727 of record JBDNHX010000564.1, on the reverse strand, counting down.
TGGGAATTTTGAAAATGGCATCTGAGTGTCCTTCCTGGAGCCGGTATTGCGTCTTTTCCTGACGACATTTCCGATGAATCAACTGCCCAGCCCCGGTTCCGGGGCGGATGAAATTCTGTCGTGTGTTCGTTGAGGGTTCTTCCGCCAGCTGATTCTATTTTGCTTCAGCGGAATCGTCGTAAGGTCGGAGTTGTTCAACAGGTGCTGTCTCATCCGCTGCCGGAGACGGTGTGAGCAGCACGTCCAGTGGAGGATCTTCCGGAAGGGGATCCGTATGAATCTCCGGATGTTCCACAGGTTCCGCCATCTCACCTTCAGACATCCCGGCGAAACATGCAGCCGACGGCGGTGCCTGACGGCTCATCCAATTTGATCGTGCCGTCGGTGAGATCGGAAGCTGCTGCAAATTGCCGTATCCATCCTGCTGAGCAGCAACGGCTCCGTGTGAATAGCCGTCGAACCACGCTGCGATTTTGCTGCGGCCGACAGGCGTCTGATAACAAGGCTTCCAGTACGAACGCGGTGGAAGAGTTGGCTGGCAGCCTTTTCCGCCTTCAAGGATATTTTGATAACCTTCCTTGAAACCTTTGGCGAAATGAAATTTGTGGTCGGTTTGATCGTAGCACGATGACCATCTCAGCCAGCCCTTCTCTGCAAGAACGCAGTTACGTGTGCTGGTCTCAAAGCTGATGCAGTGATCCTGAATCGCACTGCAACCTGCGGCTGAAAGAAACAGCACAGCAAGCCATGCTTTCGCGGACTTTCGAATCATGATCCTGTCTCCATACGGCGGACTGGCTGGCAGTCTGCATTTGGGCAAAGTAACTGAGCAGTCGTCTCCGTGAGCCAACCGCCAATCCTGTGTACAAGCGGGTTTACTGATTCATTGGGTTCTGAGTGTTCCGTCGTGCGATAGCAGACGTGGCTGCCTCACGAACGGACGCATCTGAATCACTTCGAGACAGTCCCTGAAGACGCTGCTGTGCGGAGTCCGGTAGTTGTGAAAAATCGCCAAGCGTCACAGCAGCTCCGGCTCGCAACTCAGGCGATTCACTTTCCAGAGCGACCATCAGAACGGCGACACATTTTTCGTCCCATTGAGAACCGACAAAGTGACGCATCTCCGAACAGGCCTGTACTCCTAATTCTGCCGGAGCCGTCGTGATCAGCTGCATGAGGCAGTCTGCAGTGATCGCATCGTGTTCCATTCGCTGGATCCGGGAATTGCAGATTGCAAGCCGCAGCTGAGGATCCACAGCGGCCTGATTGGCCTTCTTCAGTTTCCTCCGAATGGCTTCGTCGTCAGGACTGCAGTCGCCCAGCAGCGTTGCGGCCAGACACTGAGTCTCAAGCGAATCACCGTATTGGAGCCCATTCAGCAGTAGCTCGGCGTTTTCCGCTGGAAAGTCCACAGCGGCAAGGACTTCTTCTGAAGTGACTCTTGAAGTTGGTTGCGTTGAAATCACTGGTTCAACAACCGGCTCCGGTGCGGCGGCGACTGTCGTTGCACTCTCGCCGGAAACCTTTGTCACTTCTGTTGTATTTGCAGTTTCAGTTAACGCCGATGCGAATGTGATGGACGAAGCATCAACAGTCTGCGACTCCGACGAAACAGTCGGCATCTCCTGCGGCACTGATTCTTGCTCGGCAAGAATCGGCGTGACGACGACGGGCTGTTTCAATTCCGCCTGATTGCTGGGCATTGCGACAGATTTTTCAGCGGAGCTGGATTCCGAAGCAACGACCGACGCTGCCACCGGCACTACCGCCTGAAGTGGGTTTGCTGCGGCTACGGCCGATAAGCCAGATGACTTTTTAACCGCTCCCGCAGAATCCGCCGAGGCCGTATTTGTTCGGCTGTTTGAAGTTTTTTTGGCGATCGAAGTGTTCGCAGGGCTGGCCTCGAACTTCTTGCTGCTCTTTCGCTCCGCGAGCTGCTGAAGCTGTTCGCGGACAGCGCCATTGTTTGGATTGGCTTTCAGGGCCTTCCGATACATGACTTCTGCCTGATCGTATCGACCCTGGTGCTCGAAGACCTGGGCAATTGCGACCATGCGTTCGGAGGTGTCACGGCCCTCGCGTGTCGCCGGTCGTGAGTCTCCCACGAGTGCTGTGATGGCAGAACAGCCAAGGCCGGAGGCGGATAAAACGCTCCCCAGCAGCAGCACTAAAGGCTGACGAAATTTCATGCAAACATCCCCCCGATCGTGCCCCATCGGCCGCCAATTGAGTTCCCAACCGACGTCCCCCCGGACGCAGCGGAACTCAATTCCGGAGCAACGAATGCTCTGGAAATTGGAACTTCGAAAGAGACCGCAGAGCCGCCTGCGTGCTGAGGAGGATCCCTCATAACCACAGCGAATCTTTAAATCGCCACAACTGAAACAACGGTCTCATTCCGCATAATTTATCGGAAGATTCCTATTGACACATTCGGGCTTTTCGCAAAATTGATGCAATTCACAACGCCGACAATTGTTCAGGAGATGTCCATCGTTCTCTAAATGAGTCTCAATTCTCACGCCGCAGGGGCTACCACTTGTGGGACTCACAGGAGATCAAGGATTTCTCCTGAAACCAAATCTGTGATCAAATCGTCAACGGCTTTAAAGAACCAATCCGTTCCGGTTCCGCCTGTCAGAGAATCATCATTTCCGCTGTCATTCAGCACGTTCGTCTTTGCCTTCAGAGAGACGATTGGCGAACTAACGCCCGAGCGAAGACTGGTGATCCGTGATGCGTAAATGTTTCCGGAAACCCACTCAGCCTGCAGCGCGTTCAGGTTACTGAACAATGCGTCATGGGTGGTACGACCTGCGATCAGAATGTCGTCATCGGCACCTCCGTTGAGTGTGTCCAACCCCAATCCGCCGATCAGAATGTCACGACCAGCATTGCCCGTCAGCTGATCATTCCCGGCATTGCCGATCAGTACGTTGGCGACTGAATTACCGGTCAGAATATCGTTCCCTGATCCGCCCGCAATGTTTTCGAACTGGGTCGTCGAATTCAACTTCAACGTCCGATTGGTATGCACCGACTGAACGGCACTGGTCGCGAGTGAAAATGTTATGCTGGTTGTGATCGCAGAGAAGTTCAGGGTGTCGACTCCTCCGTTAGTTCCTTCAGTCGCGGTATCGGCTTCCGCTGACGTAGCCGGACCGAATACATAAATATCGTCTCCGAGTCCCCCCAGAAGTGCGTCGCTTCCCTGCAATCCATAGATCGTGTCGTTGCCAGCATTGCCCGTGATGCGGTTATTCAACGTATTGCCGATCAACTTATCAATCCCTGCACCACCAATCACGTTTTCAAATGTCGTGGTCGAATTCAATTTCAGGGTGCGATTGGAATGCACTGCCTGGACCGCTGTCGAATTCAGACGGACAGAGATATTTGTCGTCAGCGCCGCAAAGTTCAGCGTATCGGTTCCCTGATTCGCCAACTCCGTAACGATGTCGGCTTCGGCTGCTGTCGCCGCAGCAAAGACGTACGAGTCATCGCCCAGTCCGCCCAGCAGCGTATCGCTTCCCTGCAATCCATAGATCGTGTCGTTGCCAGCATTGCCCGTGATGCGGTTATTCAACGTATTGCCGATCAACTTATCATTCCCTGACCCACCAATCACGTTTTCAAATGTCGTGGTCGAATTCAATTTCAGGGTGCGATTGGAATCCACTGCCTGGACCGCTGTCGAATTCAGACGGACAGAGACATTCGTCGGCAGTGCTGCAAAGTTCAGTGTGTCGGTTCCCTGATTCGTGGACTCCGTGACAATGTCCGATTCGGCTGCTGTCGCCGCAGCAAAGACGTACGTGTCATCGCCGAGTCCGCCCAGCAGCGTATCGTTGCCCTGCAATCCATAGATCGTGTCGTTGCCCGCATTCCCTGTGATCAGATTATTCAGCGAATTGCCGAGCAGTGTGTCATTCCCTGACCCACCGATGAGGTTTTCGATCGTATTCGGTGCGACAGACAACTTGAGTCCGGGGGACACCGTTTGAAGTGAGGAGACTCCGAGGTTCGCGGATACGTTGACCGTTGTTGCGGAAAAATCGAGGGTGTCCAATCCCGCAGAGTCCGTGATCGTGACGTTGTTTAATGTCAGATTTGCATTCAACCGATAGACATCATCCCCCGCTCCCCCGTCAAGCGTCACTTTTGCAGCCAAACCGGCTGTCACTTTTAGTCCATTCAGGACAATTTCTGCTCCCGTCATACTGAAACTGTCATTGCCTGCCAGGCCCAGCAATTTGACCGTATCGTTTGCGTCCAGACCGGTGATCGTCAGGCCGTCCTGCAGCAATTGCGGAGTCAGCGTGAAGGTGCCTTCAGCGACTGGGGCTCCCCCATTCGAGGTGCGCGTGATACTCACGTTATTCACGTCGACGGCGATAACGAATACGTCGATTCCCGAAGTTCCATCCAGCAGATTCAGGACACTGATCGCAAAGACTCGATCGAAAAACAGCCCACCAGCGTCAGTTGTTCGAATGCGAACGGAGTGCGTTGACTCTGCTTCAAAATCCAGCACAGTGGCAGTTTGCGCAGTGTTTCCAACAATTTGAAAGCGGTCATTGCCCTCGTCACCGGCGCCACTGACCAGTGAATAGGTAAAGGCATCATTACGATTCGCATCGGTCGTGTTCAACAAACCAACCGAGGCTCCGGAAAGTTGATTCTCAGACACCGTGACGCTGGACAACGACACGTCGGTCGGCGCCAAGTTGGGTTCGAAATTTGCCAATGATGCCAATTCGGTCGGATCCAGAAACTCGCTGGCCTGTGATTGAAGTCCAGACGCATTGACGAGAGCGTTTGCGGCATTCACGGCATCGCTTCGATTTGTCCCAAGCACCGTCAAGTGAGCCAGCCGCAACGTTTCACCTGGAGAGACCGTGATCTCATAAGTCCAGTAGATATTGTCACCGATGACATCTATCGCTGAAGGCCGCAGGCCGACCGGACCATGGATGTAGTGGACAATTGCCGGCGTTCCCAGACCGTCCGCATCATCCGTCCCAATCCACTGGTCGGAGGTTTCGATGAGAGTGTCGCCGTCTGCGGTTCCGAAGACAGTCGTATCCGCATCACTCCCAAGATTTCCCACGATTTTCACGGATGTTGTGATTGCGTTTGCCGTAGAATTCGTGAACACATCAATGGTCCGGGCGAAGTCGATATTTCCCGAGTTCGGAACGGTCACTTCACGATGGACATCAAGTCCAGAGTAAGCAGCGAAGGGGCTCACAATGGTTTGACCGTCGTTCTGTCTCTGTGCTGAACCAACAGGACTGAATTGATTGACGCCGACAATCAGATGATTCAGTCCCTGAAAGACGCCAGCCGGGCCTCCGACCAACGCTCCGAAATTCGATTGACGATCGTCAATCCCGAACACCACTCCCAGGCCGCCCGGCAGCGTGGCGTAGGGCGCCGAAGGAACGAGTCGCAACACCGCAAAATCATCGGTAAAGTTGTTGCTCGTTCCGGCCACAACAATTTTTCCGTCCTGTTGAAGTGCGACACCGCGTGCAACGTCGTTGAGCACACCGACATTTCCGACTCTCTTCGTCAACTTCCCGCTACTCGTAAACGATTTGTCTAGCGCCCCGTGCGCTTCGTACCTTGCGACAGCGAATCGGCCGGAACTTTGACCGACCACCACAATCTTGCCATCCGGCTGAATCACTAGGTCATTCGCTGAATCCGATGTCGCCGTTCCGAAATCGGTCGTTAACTTTCCGTCGCCATCAAAGGCGATATCAAGTACTCCACTGACGGTGTATCGTGCCAACACAAAGTCGTCTTTACTTGTACTGCTGTAACTCGTACCGGAAACGACGATCTTGCCATCGGTCTGAATTACCACCGCTCGCGCAGTACTACTCGTACCGATGGCAGTGGTCAGTTTTCCGTCCGAGGAGAATGAGGAATCAAGAGAACCGTTTGTGAGGTATCTGGCCAGCGCAAAATCATAGTTACTGCCATTGAAGCTTGTCCCGGCAACTAGAATCTTTCCGTCAGACTGAAGGGCGATGCTGTAGGCCATGTCATAGCTGGCCCCGATCGCATTTGACGTCTTACCGTCAGCTGAGAAAGACGTATCGAGCGTCCCATTCGCATTGAATCGAGCCAATGCAAAATCATTCTTCGTGCCAATATAACTATAGCCAGCAATGATAATTTTCCCGTCACTCTGGACGGCGACGCTTAAAGCATAGTCGTTACTGGATCCGATTGCTGCTGTTGCTTTTCCGTTAGTGGAAAATGAGGTGTCGAGAGTTCCGTTGCTGTTGTAACGGGCCACTGCAAAGTCATAATTCGTTCCGTTGAAACTATACCCCGCGACGACAAACTTTCCGTCCATTTGGAGTGCAATGCTCGTTGCCACATCTTCGGATGTTCCAAATGCCGTACCAAACTTTCCGCCGTTGTAAAACGAGGTGTCGAGCGAACCATTACTGTTATATCGAGCTACAGCAAAGTCATTATTACTGCCGTTGTGAGTGGCTCCAACGACAAGAAGTTTTCCGTCTGACTGGACTGCTGTGTCGCGTCCAATGTCCTCCGACTTATCGAAGGCAAAAATCACAATTCCATTGTTTCCAAACGTAGCATCTGGCGTGCCGTTGCTGGAGTATCGAACAATTCCGGTATCTGTTGCCACGCCGCTTTCACTCGCACCGACTGCGACAATACGGCCGTCAGACAGCGACACGATTTTTTTAACACTGTCGCTTGATTTTCCGGACAGGTTGGTAGCTAATTTTCCGTCCCCAGAGAATGTACTGTCCAGCGTGCCATTGTCGAGGTAACGCGTTACGACAAAGGCTAACCTATTTGCAACGGATCTTGTCCCAGCGACTACGATCTTCTGACCTTGAATGGCCACCGTCAAGGCATTTGCACCTTCGGTTCCAATTGCTGTCGTCTGCTGTCCATTGGCAGAAAACGTGGTGTCGAGCTTTCCATCCGTCTTGAAGCGTGCGACTGCGAATTCAAAGTATGTACCGTTAGAACTGGCTCCCGCAACGACAATTTTCTGATCCCCTTGAATCGCTACACTATTGCAATAGTCATCATTGTTTCCGAAGGGAACGATTCGCACTCCACTTCCGTTAACCGTCGTGTCCGGGGTTCCGTCAGACTTGAATCGCGCGAGTGCAAAGTCGTTATTTGTACCGTTAAAACAATTTCCCACCACCACTATTTTCTGATCAGCCTGAATCGCCACATCAGTTGCGAAAGAACTCCACACTCCGATGTCAGCTGTCAACTTGCCATTATTGGAGAATGAGTCGTCGAGTATACCGCTTGTTATGTACCTTGCGACGGCAAAGTCCGTCCTCACCGCATAGGTCGAGCCGGTAAAAACAAGCTTTTCGCTGTATCCAACAACCACAATTCGGCCGTTTGACTGAATTGCAATTCCTGTGACATAATCCTTGATGGTGCCGATCGGAGTGTCTGCGATACCCGAGGTGGCGAAACTTGTGTCTATGCTTCCGTTCGCATTGTATCTGCAAACGGTAAACATGTACTGGGGCGCTGATGTGTAGGGGTGGGGCTGAATCCGACTCCCTGCCACGACAATCTTACCATCTGTCTGAATTGCTACGTCTGCCGCAAAACCCTGGAACGTTGATGTGCCACCCACTCCGAACGCAGTATCGATCGTGCCGTTAGCGTGGTAACGAGTCACTCGCTGATTGCCAGCAACAACAAGCTTTCCGTCTGACTGAGCCACGACGCCAGTTGCTGCATCGCTTCTTCGGCTGCGATAGAGAAACTCTGTGCTGGTGACGCCGTCGTCGCTGAATTCTGGATCTGGCACGGCGTCAGTTGAGACGTTGACAACAAAGTCGCGACGGAACACACCGCCATCGCTGCCGTTCCCATCACCGTCGATCAGATTCCCGGCCGAATCGCTGAGTGAACCGATCACACTGAATCGGTACAGGTCTTCCATTAATCCCGCAAACGTCAACGTGGCTGAAGAACTCGAATTGGCGTAAGTGACCGTAGAGATCGCGATGATTACGTCATCAGAGTTGTCCAACAGTCCATCACTACCCGCACGACGAAGTTCGTAGGCTCCCGCACTGTCCGCGCCGGTGACCTGTTCGCTGAACTGAATCTGCAGGGATGTGCTGCCTTCCGGAAGGGTACTTCCCACAAGACTCGGAGTCGTCGTCGTCACTGTGGGCGGAATCATGTCAAGCAGCACAACATCGTTACCGGTGCCGCCCACATAGCTAATACGCTTATTCCTGCCGTTGACGTTGACCGTGGCCCCCTCCGCCAGACCATTGAACGTACCGACGATGGGTTCCACACCGTCATTGACGACAATCGTGAAGCTATCTGTGTCTGATGGAGTGTAGGCTCCTGTAACAACAAGAACGGCTCCGGTCAGATTGAGTCGGCCCGCCACGTTCAACTGCCGTAGTTGAGTATCGACGGTCGTGCCAGTGATCTGAATCGCCAGATTTGAGTCCACGCCAAATGACAGTTCGGTTGTCTCAGATGTGGTTACATCAACGCCGCTGAGCATTGGATGAACACCAAAGCCGGATGCTGTCCTCAGCGAGACTGCTCCGCCACCGGAGTTCACTGCTCCGGTGAAGAGGAAAATGTGATTGCCGCTGCTGATTGTCAGATCTGTGACTGACAACCGCGTTATCGCCGCACTCACTGTGACAGGACCACTCGTGCTGTTTCCAATTCTTAGCGAAGGTGTCACTACGCGATCAAGTTCAGCGTCCGTGAGACTCAGGTTGCCAGCAATGGTACTTCCGAGGTTAATAGGACGAGCATTCTGTGTTGTGACGAGACTCACTGTATTCGCGCTGTTGACCAACCCCTGAATCTCTGCATCCGAGACGACCAGATCGATTTCTCCAGTGCCTGTGGAAATCGATCCGCCAGGAGTTGCGACAGCCCGCGAGAAGATTGTGGCAGAGCCCTGATCGATATTTGTTCCGACATCATCATTATTGGCACCGGAAATTGCAGTCGTTCCATCTCCATTCAATGCGACGACGATTCCAAACTCATCGTTGGCGGCACCGCCGGTGGCGAAGAGTCGTTGTCGCTGAGTCCACGTGGTGCCGCTGCGAGTGAAGATCGTGGCGGAACCCTGATCAACGTTGGTGCCCACATCATCGAGCCGACTACCGACGAGCGCAGTGTTTCCGTCGCTGCTCAGGCTTGACGAGTATCCAAAATAGTCGGTTGCCGCTCCGTCCGCAGCAGTCAGCTTCGCCTGCTGTGTCCACGCACTGCCAGAGCGAGAATACACATAGGCCGAGCCCTGATCTGTGTTGCTGCCAACGTCATCACGAAATGAACCTACAATTGCCGTCGTGCCATTGTCACTCAGATCGACAGAAACACCAAAACGGTCGCTCGCAGCGCCGTCACTGGCGAGCAACTGTGTCTGTTGCGTCCAAGTGCTGCCGGATCTGGTAAAGATATACGCAGAACCGCGATCAGCAACCGTACCCACATCATCCAGATAAACTCCTCCGATAACTGTGTTTCCGTCGCCGCTGATGGCCGCTGAGTAGCCCAGACGATCAACTGCCGCTCCACCAGTCGCCGTAAGTTTGGCCTGCTGCGTCCAAGTACTTCCGGAACGCACGAAGACCGTCATCGAGCCCTGTTCAGCAACGGAACCAATATCATCGAAATAAGCACCCACAACCAATGTGTTCCCGTTACT
>JBDNHX010000014.1:0-12757 GCA_041688565.1 Planctomycetaceae bacterium | reverse complement strand
GTGCAGCCTCCCCCACACCCAAAGCCGTTAAGGATTTTTGTAGCCGGATTCGTGAGAATTCGGGCATTAGCCAGGAAACGATTTCGAAGTCTCACGACTTCGGCTACCAAACCCCGCCCGTTTCCTCAAAAAACATTTTTTCCGCGTTGCCCCACACACCAGATCTTACACCGTTCGCCAAACGCGGGCTTTGTCCGCATCCCACGGCCCCGACGGCATCAAATCGACGGAGACCATTGACGAACTTTTACATGCGAGCACCGTGCACGCGTCAAACCGAGTCAGACTCTCAGGGACAATCGACCATGGCCAATCTACGTCGTCGCCGTTTTATACAGACATCTGCCGTTGGCGCTGCCGCGCTGGGGTTGGCAGCGTTCGAGCTCCCGACCGAAGCGGCTTCCAGCCAGTCTCCACTGAAAATTGCTCCCTTCAGATTTGACGTGACTCCACCGATGGGACACTCCTGCTGCGGCGGATGGATCAAGCCAATCGAAGCCGTCGACGATCCGCTCGAAGCGATCGGCTACGTCCTGCTGGGTGCCGGAGCCCCCATCGTGATCTGTGCGGTGGACTGGACCGGAATCCTCAACCAGGCGCATGTCAACTGGCGAACAGCAATGGCCGAAGCGGCGGGAACAACGCCCGAACGAGTCGCCGTGCACTGCGTTCATCAGCACAATGCTCCATTCGCGTGCCTCGACGCAGAAGCTCTCGTGGCGGCTGAGGGTGATCTGCCGCATATTGTGGATGTTACATTTTTCAATGACTGCCTGGAACGCGGGCGTCAGGCGATCGCGGCAGCACTGCCCAATGCTGTGCCTGTGACTCATGTGGCCCACGGGCAGGCAAAGGTCATCGAAGTTGCGTCCAATCGTCGCGTATATGTGGACGAAAATGGTCGCATCCTCGGCATGCGAGGCAGCTCCTGTACGGACCCAAAGCTGCGGGCGATGCCGGAAGGCCTGATTGATCCTTTTCTGAAAACCGTGGCGTTCTATAACGGTGATCAGAAGGTTGTCTCATGCCATTACTATGCCACGCATCCCATGAGCTACTACGGTGATGGGCGAGCAACGAGCGATTTTACCGGACTGGCTCGCAAACAACGCCAGCAGGATGAACCGGATACGACGCATATTTATTTCACCGGCTGCGCAGGGAATATCTCCGCGGGAAAATACAACGACGGTTCAAAGGAAATGCGCCCGATCCTTACCCAACGCGTGTACGACGGCATGGTGGCATCCGAACAGGATCTCAAAAAGCAACCCGTCGAAACCGCCGAATGGCGGACCAAGGAAATCCTGCCTCCCGCCCGAACCAGCCTGAATGCCGAACAGTTGGCGGCAACAATCAGCAACAAACAGAACGCTGTTGTCGGCCGAAATCGTCCGGCTTATGAACTGGCCTGGCTTCAGCGTCTGGACAAGAAAGTCCCGATCGTCCTCAGCTCGCTTCATATTAACGATATCACCCTGCTGCATCTTCCGGCCGAAAGCTTTATCGAATATCAGCTGCGGGCTCAGGAATTTGCCGCCGATCGATTTGTCGCGACCGCCGCTTATGGCGACGGCGGCCCGTGGTACATTCCCACCAAAGAAGCCTATCCCAACGGCGGTTACGAAGTCAGCGTCGCATTCTGCGAACCGGCAATCGACGATGAAATCACCATGGGCATCCGAGAACTGTAAGCATCTCGATCCAGCAGAATGTGTGTTCAAATCGCGAAATAATTTTGCCACTTTGGCAAAGTAGACGTCACTCTCCGAGTGACGAATTGCGATTACTGTCGCCACCGGATGCAACGTCCAATGGCGTGGACTTAAGGAATTTTCTTGTAGCGAAAGCTCGCCAGGCGTTTCAGCTTTTCTTTCAAAAATCGGGGGCGGGGGCGGGGCCGAAAGTCTTGGCGACTTCCGCTACGCCTTAAGTCCACGCCACCCCATGCAACGTCGGCTGAAATCATACGGCTAAACCAACCACAATAACCACAGGCGAGTTCCTCCGTTTTCCGCCGTTGTGGCGCTCGTCTCCACGAATCGTCTGCCTCCGGACTCTGTCTAGTTCGCACATTCCTCACCTCACTGATGCCGGCTTTGTCGCTCGGGCACTGTGCGGTGAGCTGCCGTTCGCAGGAGCGGTTCAGCAAGTTCATACGGACGAAGAAACGCGGGCCGATCGCGTCGACCGGCGCGTGTGTAATCGGCCCACAGGACCTGAGCAATTTCCGCCTTGTCGTTGTCGCCTCGCACGTCTGTCAGATATTCAAAGACGCGCTCAAACAATCGGCTAAGCGCAATCCCATGGCGGCGACTTTCCTTCTCAAACAACCAGTCACTGAAGGCCGTGAATTCATAAAACGCCGAAACCTGCTGATCGAGCATCCGTCGCAGTGACGTCTGAAAATTACCGCTGTTTCCGACCAGGTCCCAGAACCGAGCGAATCGTTTCAGCCGATGAATCTGTTCAAACGACAGCAGCCGGTTGCTGAGAATTTCGTAGGGGGCGTTCTGGCTATAAACCATCTGCCATTCATTGTCATGGCGAACAATCGGAGTGCCTCGCAGCCGCTTTAAAACGCCCACCTGAATTTCCTGCGGGCGCATCGCATACAATCGATCAAACCCGGCAGCGAAACTGTCGAGCGTTTCTCCGGGCAGGCCGACGATCAGGTCGGTATGAATATGAACGCCGGTTTCGCTGCGCAGGTACCGCAGATTTTCTTCCAGCTTTTCGTTGTCCTGCGGTCGACTGATCAACTGACCGACTGAATCATTGAAGGTTTGAATCCCGATCTCAAACTGCAGCGAACCCCCGGGAAACCGCTGAATGACGGCGCGAAGAGATTCAGGAAGCCGGTCCGGGATCAGTTCAAAATGCAGAAACAGCCCCGGCACATAGCGGTCCAGAAAGAATTCCAGGATGGCACGGCTGACGCGGAGATTCAGATTGAAGGTGCGGTCCACAAACTTAAACTGGCGAGCCCCGCGGTCCAGGAGCGTCTGCATGGACTGCAGAAAAGCCTCCAGCGCAAAGGCTCGCACGGGAATCTCAAGTGCCGAAAGACAGAACTCACACGTGAAAGGACAGCCTCGCGAAGCTTCCACGTACAACACGCGGTTCGCAAGGTCTTCATCCGTGTAGAAATCGTAGGGCAACTGAACCTGCTCCAGGGCTGGCACAGGAGCATGCAGAATTTTGGACTTGTTCACAGTTCCGGCAAGCAGTCCACGACACAACTCAGGAAATTCCAGATCGGCTTCTCCGGTGATCACGTAATCGGCCAGCGCTGTGATGGCCTGCTGTTCGGTTTCGTAGCTGACTTCCGGCCCGCCAATCACAACAACGATCTCCGGAGCCACTCGCTTCAGATCGGCAATGAGGCGCGTCGTCTGATCGACATTCCAGATGTAAACCCCCAGCCCGACAATCCGTGGCTGCTCTTCCAGAATCGCAGCCAGAATGTCGACGGTGTTGTCGTTGATCGTGAATTCCCGCAACGCTGTCTGAGCCTGCAGGTCGCCCATGTTGGCCAGCAAATATCGCAGTCCAAAACTGCTGTGGCTGTAGCGAGCATTCAACGTGGCCAGTACGATAGACGCCATGAGTTTCTTTTGTCTGCGACAGACAGGCGCACAACACGCTCGCCTGAACCTTTCAGACTGTTCCTTATCTTTAAGATTTCCAGCAACCAATCAAAGACTTCAGTGACGGCGTACGGCATCTCCGACCACCGACCACGACTCGCCTTGATCTTCGCTGGCTTTGTTCGCACGAAAATTCAGCGAAAACTTCGAAAGAATAGCTTGGTTTTCACGGAACTGACAGTGACAAAATACTTTGCGCGATCAGTTCCGGCTTTCTCTATACTGTGTACGAGCAGAATATGGTGCGAACACATTGCAAGCACTGTTCAGCGGCAGAAAATTTCCACCAGACCATTCTCCCGGTCTGACATGACCTTCCCACCGACCACCGAGTGACTGATCATGCGGGTTCTGAACAATCGATCTCTTCCAGGCATTCTGTTTCCAGCCCTGATTCTGTGGCTGGTTCCTGCCGCGGCAGCCGACGACCATTTTCGTGAAAAAGTGGCTCCTCTGCTCGAACGCAAATGCCTGAATTGCCACAACGCTAAAGATCATAAAGGCGACTTTGCCCTGCAGACCGCCGAAGAATTGCAGCAATCGGGGTTTGTGGAAGCCGGCAAACCTGAAGAGAGCCATCTGCTCAGTCTGCTCGTTCCGGAGTCCCCTGGCACCCTGCCCTCCATGCCAAAAGATGGCGCGCCGCTGACGAAGGAAGAAGTAGCCGTCCTGCGCGACTGGATTGCAAACGGGGCCACATGGCCCGAAGGATTCTCGCTGACCGAGCCTGTGATTGATGACTTCGACTGGTGGTCGTTTCAGCCAGTTGCCGAACAGAAGCCGCCCACATTTGACGATGCCGAAGCGACGTCCTGGATTCGCACTCCTGTCGATGCGTTTGTTCTGAAAGCCCTGCGTGACCGAAAACTCCAGCCGTCCCCGGAGGCCGATCGACGAACGCTCATTCGACGGGTCACTTTCGATCTCATCGGCCTGCCTCCGACCCCGGAAGAAGTCGAGGCGTTTGAAAACGACGCAACAGCGGATGCCTACGAGTCACTCGTCGACCGACTTCTGCAATCACCGCAGTACGGCGAACGCTGGGCTCGGCACTGGCTGGACGTGGTGCGTTATGCCGACACTTGCGGCTATGACAAGGACAAGCTGCGTCCCAATGCCTGGCCGTATCGCGACTACGTTATCCGCTCGTTCAACGAGGACAAGCCGTATGGTCGCTTTGTCCAGGAACAACTGGCTGGCGATGTCCTGTTTCCCGGTGAGCCAGATGGAATCCTGGGACTCGGCTTCATCGCCGCCGGACCATGGGACTTTATCGGACATGTGGAAGTGTCCGAATCCAAGATCGACGGCAAGGTGGCTCGCAATCTGGACCGAGATGACATGGTGACCGCCACTCTGAACACGTTCTGCAGTGTCACGATTCAGTGTGCTCGCTGTCACAATCACAAGTTTGATCCATTCACGCAGCAGCATTACTACAGCCTGCAGAGCATTTTTGCCGCTGTCGACCGCGCTGAACGTCCGTATGATGCAGATCCCAAAGTGGAAGCCCGTCGCCTGGAATTGACTGCACTGCGTGATACGTCGCGAAAAGAAATGTCCGAAATTGAGCAGTCCATCCGAACGGAAGGCGGTGAACCTCTTGCGACTCTCGAAAAACAAATCGCTGAGCTGAAGCCGCTGGTCGAACTGGCTCCCAAGCGTCCTGAGTATGGCTATCACAGTGAAATCATGCCGGCACCTGATGCTGAAAAATGGGTGGAGATCGATCTTGGCATCGACACTGAAATCCAGTCGATCGTGCTTCATCCGTGTCACGACGAATTCGGCGGCATCGGGGCTGGCTTTGGTTTTCCCGCTCGCTTCTGCGTTGAAGCTGCGACCGAGACCGATCGCGCCGCAGCAGCAGACTCGCACGCAACGCCCAATCTTCTGCGAGACGAAACGGCTGCCGATTTTCCAAATCCCGGTGTCGCTCCTGTGACGGTCAGCGGACCTCTGACTGCACGCTACATTCGCGTCACGGCTTCGAAGTTAAGTGTTCGCCAGAACGATTACATCTTTGCTTTGGCTGAGGTCGAAATTCTGGATGGCAAGGGAACCAACATCGCCGCAGGACGAGTTCCATCCTCGCTCGATTCGATTGAAGCTCCGGACCGCTGGCGGAAAACTAATCTGACGGACGGCATCTGGCCAGCGGCCGTGAATCCCGAAGCCGCCGCACGTCTGGCAGAGCTGACTCGACAACGTGATCTGATCGTTCATCGCCTGGAAACTGCAGAACGCAAAGCTCGCCGGACTGCTCTGACCGACCAGATCGCGAATGCAGAGAAGGAACTAGGATCGCTCCCCAGTGGTCAAATGGTTTACGCAGCATCCGCCCATTTTGCACCGCAGGGAAATTTTCAGCCAACGAACGGGGTTCCCCGTGTCGTCACGCTGCTCCACCGAGGCAACGAAACTCAGCCGGGTGAGCCTGTTTCCCCCGGGACGATTCCTCTGGCAGCAAAGGACGAGTGGCAGTTCGGTTTGTCGCCGGACCACACTGAGGCCGATCGTCGCGCGGCACTTGCCCGATGGGTCACGCAGCCAGAGCATCCGCTTACGTGGCGGTCGATCGTGAATCGAGTCTGGCAGTATCATTTTGGACGAGCCATCGTGGATTCCCCCAACGACTTCGGCCGCATGGGACAACTGCCCAGTCATCCAGAATTGCTCGACTGGCTGGCAGCCGAGTTCCTGAAAAATGGTCAGTCGTTCAAGCATCTGCACCGTCTGATTGTGACGAGTTCCGTGTACCGTCAGAGTTCCGAGACGAATGCAGCCGCGGAGACCGTGGATTCTGACAATCAGTTCCTCTGGCGAATGAACCGGCGACGTCTGGAAGCGGAGGAAATTCGCGATTCTGTTCTGGCGGTCAGTGGAAAACTTAACAAGGAAATGGGTGGCCCCGGTTTCTATCTGTTCGAACTCGAAAAACCTGAGCATTCGCCGCACTACGAATACAACAAGTTTGATGCGGAGGATGTTCGATCGCATCGTCGCAGTATTTACCGTTTCATCGTGCGAAGCCAGCCGGATCCCTTCATGACGACACTCGACTGTGCAGATTCATCTCAGAGCACTCCCCGCCGCCATGAGACGCTGACAGCACTGCAGGCTCTGTCGCTGCTCAACAATCGCTTCAACCTTTCGATGGCTAAACACTTTGCCGATCGTCTGAAGTCAGAAGAAAACACCGTCGAGCTGCAGGTGACGCGTGCCTTCTTCCTGCTGACAGGCCGCGAACCATCTGAGGAAGAGCTGCCACCTATGACCAGCTACGCCACTCAGCACGGCCTGCCCGCGTTGTGCAGACTATTGTTCAACTTGAGTGAGTTTGTGTTTGTGGATTGAGCCGGCGCTGGATTTGGTTGATTTCAATTATGAAATCTCAAATTCAGAATCGCGCAGCACGACCTTCACGGAGATTGCTTTCATCACCCGTTGTTATCCACGTTTCCCCTCATAGTCAGTGAATCTGCCAAAGCCTTTCCGGTTACCCGAAGGTTGGTTCCCTCTCCGTGCGACACTCCTGCAAAAAGCCTGTTTATGCCTGTCTTTGACTTTCGATTCACTGTCGCCGCACCTGTCGAAGCGGTTTCTGCGTTTCATTTCCAGACCGGCATTCTGAAAGCTCTGACTCCGCCGCTGATGATCATGCAGGTTCATCGATTTGATCCGCTGGCAAAGGGGTCGATCGGGAAATTCACGATGTGGATGGGGCCGATTCCGGTGCCGTGGACAGCCCAGCATTCGAATGTCACGCCTCTCAGCTTTACCGATACTCAGATCGCCGGACCGATGAAGGCATGGAAGCACACGCATACGTTTCGCGCCGTAAACGAAAGCACCACGGAGGTCCACGAACACATCGAGTTCGAACATCATACGGGATTGAAGGGAGTTTGGTCGCGATTGCTGTTTCCCAGGCCAGCACTGTACTCGCTTTTCTGCTACCGTGCCTGGGTCACACGGCGAGCTGCCGCACGAATCTGGCGCGAACAAAAGTCCCATTCATGAATCGATCTGTCCCCTGCCCTTTTGATATCTCCCGTATTGTCAATGAAACGAGCGTTCGCCACGTCGAGTACCATCCGACGCTGCCCTCCACCAGCACGACCGCGTTTGAACTGCTGCAGCCGTTACTGGAAGTTTCTCCCGCCCTCGTTCTGACTTCAGAACAAACCGCCGGACGCGGCCGCAAGGGAAATGCCTGGTGGTCAACCGCCGGTGCTCTGACCTTTACGCTGGTCATCAATGCGGACGAATTGCCAATAACGTCCGAACGCAGACCCATGACATCGCTTGCAGCCGGACTGGCGGTCCGCGACGCGCTTCAGGAGCATGCGCCCGATCATGAATTCCTGCTGAAGTGGCCCAATGATGTTTACACGGGCGAACAAAAGATCTGCGGGATCCTGGTCGAACAACACAGTCGCGGCGAACGTCAGACGGTCCTGATCGGAATTGGCATCAACGTCAATAATTCACTTCGCGATGCACCAACCGACGTCGCTCAGCGAGCGATCTCGCTGTTTGATCTTGAGGGTCATTCCCTGGACCTGACCTCTGTCCTGATTTCGATTTTGCAGCGACTGGATTTCCGAATCGGACAACTCTCCGCGCAGCCTCGTATGGCACTTTCAGAAGCCAATCGCCACAACATTCTCACGGGACGCACGGTCACTCTTCAGCTGGCCGATCAGACAGTCACCGGCACCTGCATTGGCATTGATGATGAAGGCCAGCTTGTGCTCCAGTCGGAATCCGCTGTGCACCGCTGCTCCAGTGGAATTGTGTTGCGATGGTAAGTGGACGAGTGCTTTGTCATGACTTACTGTTAGGGATGAACACGAGCGGTCTATTGATTTAATCGTTTAATGGCAAGCCGCAGGCGACGGTACCGAATTTACCGGCGCCTGCGGCTTGCCGTTAAAGGAAAACGCTCAATCCGTGGCTAAAACAACACCCGCCAGGCCGACGGCTCGGCTGCGTAGTTTCTCCAATGACTGGAACCTTCCATGCGACTCGGAACTGTTCTTACGCCCATCAACGACGAGAACCTGCAGCTGGCAGCCCAGTGCGGCGTCACCGATGTCACTCATCGGTACCCCGGTCCTGATGCCAGTGTTCTGAAGAAGGCTCAGGAACGAATCGCATCGTATGGCATGCAGCTCTCCGTGGTGGAAGGTTACCTGCCGATTGAGAACATCAAGCTGGGCTGCGATGACGGGACCGAAGTCGAAGCGATGAAGACGCTCATTCGCCAAATGGCCGAACTCGACATTCGCCTGCTGTGTTATAACTTCATGGCGGGGACCGACTGGTGCCGGACTCGCACCGATGCCCCTGAACGAGGCGGTGCCAAAGTTACGGCCTTTCATTTGAAGGATGTCGAACAAGCGTTGCTGCTGGGATACAAAGCTCCCAACGCCGACTTTGACACCATGGCCCGCACACTGACACCCGAAAAACTCTGGGATCAGCTCGAACGCCTGCTGAATGAACTCCTGCCCGTCGCTGAACAATGCGGAGTCATGCTGGCGATGCACCCGGACGATCCGCCACTGCCCAATCTGCTCGGAAAGCCTCGCATCATGCACAACGTCGAAGGCTTTGAAAAACTCATGAAGTTGGCTCCAAGTGATTCGAATGCCATCTGTTTCTGCCAGGGCTCATTCGCCACAATGAACGTCGATATCCCGGCCACGATTCGCCGTCTGGGCTCGCACATCAAATACGTTCATTTCCGTGATGTGACGGGAACGCCCGAATCATTCGCTGAAACCTTTCATGACAACGGCCCGACGGACATGGCCGCGGCCATGCGTGCCTACCGCGAGATCGGCTTCACCGGACCAATGCGACCGGATCATGTCCCGCAACTCGTCGGTGAAGACGACGGCGAACCCGGCTACACGATGCTGGGGCGTCTGTTTGCCTACGGCTATCTGCGAGGATTAATGGACGCAACGAAATAGCGTCCAATACTGCCTTCCGTGATGTGGATTCTGCAGTGCAGCGTTCAATGCGTATTGCACTCGGGTAACGCATTCAAAGACAATTTCTTACTGGCTCGGTTTTTCAAGAGACATGACAGACTCCGCATCCAACGAGATTCCTCTGACCGAAGGCCAGATTTATGAAGCCATCGGTTCAGACGGCATCACACGGCTTGTACATGCATTTTATCAGCAGATCCCACAGGACGATGTGCTCGGCCCGATGTATCCGCCGCACGATCTTCAGGGCGCAGAGGAACGGCTGAGACTGTTTCTGATCTTTCGCTTTGGCGGTCCGCAGGACTACCTGCAGCATCGAGGCCATCCGATGCTGCGAGCCCGCCACGCTCCGTTTACTATCAATCAAACGGCCCGCGATCGCTGGGTCCACCTAATGGGCAACGCCCTTGAACAGTGCCACTTCTCGCCGCAGGTCACAACCGTAATCCGTTCATTCCTCAGCCACGTCGCCACGTTCCTGATCAACCACTGAAGAACCAATGTCGCTGTTCCCTCTCTGCACATTGTCGTTGTTTGCTCCACAAACAAGAACGAATGATGGAAATGCTCCGCGCACGAGCCAAACAAACCCGTGAAAAGAATCGTATTCGTTACAGACGCTTTAGCACATGGATAGCTTGCTTGCCATCAATAGTTCTTTTTGCGCGGCGAAGAAACGCTCTGGTGCAAAGTCGGTATGAACCCCCAAGATGAACTCGGGGGCGTTTGGAACGACGAGACACGAGCTTCCCAGCAACAACCTGATCCGCCCTTGACCTTGCGTCAGGGGTTCACAACGACGTCGCCTATAACGCCTTCTGAATCCTGGCAGTTCGCCAGTTGGCGAAGCGTTGGATCACGTAAAAGAAGACCGGCGTCAGCAGAATGCCGAACAGAGTGACACCCAGCATCCCGGCGAAGACCGCTGTTCCCAGAGTCCTTCGCATCTCCGCTCCGGCGCCTTCTCCCAGCACCAGCGGAACGACGCCAAAGATGAACGCAAAGGACGTCATGATCGGTCGCAGGCGCAGGCGGCAGGCGTCCAGAGTTGCCTCATAGACGCTGACACCTTCCTGATTCCTCGCCCGAGCATACTCCACAATCAGAATTGCGTTCTTACACGCCAAACCCACCAGAACCACAAATCCGATCTGAGTGAAGATGTTGATGTCCATCCCGGCCATGATGACTCCCACGACCGAACACAGCAGACACATCGGGACCACCAGAATCACGGCCAGCGGCAACGCCCAGCTTTCATACTGAGCCGCCAGCACGAGGAAAACCAGCACAACCGCCAGCAGGAAGGCATACATCGCGGTGTTGCCGGCCAGTTGCTGCAAAAACGCCAGCTCCGTATATTCCGCTCGCATGGAAACACCCAGATTGCGATCGGCCACATCTTTCAACGCCTGAATGGCTTCTCCCGAACTTGCGCCTGGCGCTGCATCCGCATTGACGAATGCCGCCTGATACAAATTGTGACGAATGATCATCAACGGGCCTGTCACCGGCTTTACGTTAATGAAGCCGGAAAGTGGCACGCTGCCGGCGGTTCTTTCCAGGTACGCCAGCTCTGTCCATTCGGCCGCCATCGTTCCAGGCAGTTCCCGCAGAGCGACGTCTTCAAGCGTCTGAATCCCTTCCCCGCTGCTCACGCCGGGAGAAATATTGGCCGTGATCGCTGCGGCCGGATACATGTTGTAGCGAGTCACCATCAGCCGTCCGCCGATCGTATTGACATTCGCAACCGCTCCCAGTGGCACCATCCGACCGTCGCGATTTCGAACCTTCAGCTTGATCCCACCGGCTCGGCCCAGTCCGGAAACAACAGGCGGTGGCGAAATCGTGACCGTTGCTTCAGGAATATTTTTGGCGTACTTTTTGAGCAGCGTCTCCTGAATGTAGGCCGCGGTGGTTTCGGGCGAATGACGCTTATCAAACTCTTCGAGAATGATAAACATCGAACAGAAATTGGACGCTCGCGCGCCCAGCTGGAACGAGTTGCCGGCAATCGAGTTAATACTGCGGACACCAGGTGTGCCCAGCGTCAGACTTTCCACTCGTGTTAGTGTGTCCAGCGTACGTTCAGCGGATGTGGCATCCGGTAACTGCACGCTGCAGACCAGATAGCCCTTATCCTGCGACGGAATGAATCCTCAAGGCAGTGAATTGAAACCAAAGTATGTCAGCCCCAGCAGCCCGGCATAGACCACAAGCACCAGCGCGGGAACTCGCAGAAGTCGCGAAGTTGCAAACGCATAACCGTCGATCGATTTATTCATTCCTAAATTGAACAAGCGGAAGAACCAGCCAAACAACAGGTCCAGCAGCCAGGTCAGCCAGTCCTTTTTACCATGCTTCGGACGCAGCAGCAAAGCGGCCAGAGCCGGGCTGAGCGTCAACGAATTGATGGTCGAGATGACGGTGGAAATCGCAATGGTTAAGGCAAATTGCCGAAAGAACTGCCCCACAATTCCGGACACAAATGCACACGGAATAAAAACGGTCGCCAGCCAGAACGGTGTCGCAAAAGGAACGCTGTACCTGTATTTCCGCAGCAAGGAAGAGCTGTTCTGTGCATGCGTAGACCAGGGAATGCGGGAACTCCAGACCACGGTGCAGGCAGCGGGTAGAACGCAGACAGAGCCCTTTGAAAAGATTTCGGCGGCGATCCGCGCGTATCCGTTGTTCTTTGAACAGCATCCCGAGCAGGTTGAGTTGCTGATTCAAGAACGAGCCTTCTTCCCGAATCGCCAGAAGCCTACGTATTTCACTTATCGCGAGGAGAGTCGCGATCATTGGCGCGGGGTTTGGGCCGGTCTGCTGGACGATGGCAGCATTCGATCGGATCTGAAAGTCGATCAGATCCTGGACTTCGTTGGGAACCTGGTTTACGGCACGATGTTCACCAATCACTTCCTGGGTCGTTCGGCCGAAGAACAGCATGCCGTGATTATGGACATCTTTTATCGCGGCGTATGGAGCGATGCGATCCGAAACTTGTAGTGGGAGATCGCCATGTTGAATGTGTCAGTTGTACGAACGGTCTTTGGAACAATAACCTGCAGCGTCAAATAGTGTCCTTCTCCCCCGAGATCG